>DATJUM010000167.1:0-14083 GCA_035502355.1 Rhizomicrobium sp.
TTTGCGCGAGGCCGGGAATGCTGGCTTCGTACGATTCGAGCTGACTTTCGATACTCAGCACATTCGAATAGGGCACGGTGCCGGCACGGAACTGCGTTTCGCCCAACGCCGCCTGCTGCTTCTCAAGATTGATCAGTTCCAACGTCGCTGCGATCTCCGCGCGATAGGCGGCTTTTGCCACCACCGTATTGACGATATTGGAAACAAGCGCGAGCCATGTGCCCTCCTCCATCGCCTCCTGTACGTCGGCCTGTGCTCCGAGCGCTTCCACTTCGCGGCGTTCGCCGCCCCAGATGTCGAGCGCATAGCTGACCATTCCGGAAAGCGAGTACAGGTTGAAGACATTACCTGGTCCGCCTTCGCCAAGACTCGCCGGCGAGAAACGCTCGCGCGTGGCACTGAAATTACCGCCAAGTGCGGGATAGAACACGCCATAGCCGGCGCGCAGATTGTCCTGGGCGGCCTTGAGGCTCGCCTGCGCCGCTTCGAGACCGGGATTGCCGTCGAGACCCTGTTTGATGACGCTGTCGAGTGCGTGCGATTTGAAAACCCGCCACCATTCGGCGGCAACCTTCGCACCCCGGGAGAAATGCTGCGCGGACCCACGCGCCGCGACGGTCACAACCGGATCGGCGCCATTCGTGTAGTGCTTGACCTTGGGCGCTTCCGGCCGCACGAATTCGGGGCCGACTGCGCAACCCGCGAGCACGACAGCGAAGGCGGCGGCGCAACAAGGTACCGCAATCCTGCTAATTTGCGCTGACATAGACATCCACCAATTGTCCCGAATAGACACTGACATTCGCGGGCCGTGCGAAACGGAATATGATCGGCAGCACCCGCACGTCGACCAGTTCCTGCCGCTCGTCCGAGAGCTCGATCTTCGGCGACACGAAGGGCTGCACGCGTTCGAAGGTCAGCGGCAGGTGGATATTGGTGCCGCGGATGAACATTTCCGCCGACATGTGTTTCGCATTCTTGAGCCGCGGAATGAGGATTTCGTCGACATAGGCGCGTACTTCGAGCCGCGCCGGCCTCGTGCCCATCACGATCAGCGGATCTGCGCCCTGCGTATAGGAATCGTACGCACCCTGCGGCGAAACATAGCTGCCGGCCGTCGCCTGGACCGAAAACACAACTCCGTCCGCCGGCGCCCTGATCGTAAATTTGGCGAGCAGCGCCGCCGATGCGGCATAGGCTCTGGCCTGCTCCACCGATTGGCGCTTATAGACCTGCAAAGCGGTCTGCGCGATGGCAACCGTGTTCCTGTCCGTATCCAGCACGTCGCGGCTGACCGACTTTGGATCGAGCGTGTAAGATTGCTCCTGCTTGGCAAGCGTGTCGCTCGCACTTTTCAGGGTGGCCTTTGCGTTGGCGATCTGCGCGATCGTTACGTCGAGTTGCGCCTTCTGCTGCTCGGTCGTCGGCCGCTGCACCGAATCGTCGATGGCAATAAGCGGCTGGCCCTTGCGGACCGCCTCTCCTTCCGCCACGAAAACCTGCGTGATCGGCCCGGTCACCTCGGGGTAGATGTTGATGTTCTCGCCCTGCGATTGCGCACTCTCCACGATGCCTTCGGAATAGATTCCGCGGGCGTAGGGATTGGCCGCAGGATTGAATTCCGGCGGCAGCGCTGCAGGCTGCTGGCCGAATACATAGGCGCTGATCAGTCCTATCATGACGCCGACCACCGAGGTCATGAAAATCAGCTTATTCCTCATGGAAATTTCCTTTCATGGCGCCCATCACGCGGCCGTCCTCCATCTTCAGGATGCGATCCGCGAATTCGAAGATGCGGCTGTCATGCGTGACAATGACGATGCAGCGTTTGTCGCTGAGGATGTGCTCGCGCACGAAGCTGATGATCAGGCGCCCGGTATCGCCATCGAGCGAAGCCGTCGGTTCGTCGAAGATCAGGATATCGGGGCGGCTGACCATGGCGCGCGCGATCGCCACACGCTGCTGCTCGCCGCCGCTGAGCTTCACGGGCGGAAGCTTCGCGCGGCCCTTCAATCCTACTACGTCCAGGTTCTGATCGGCTGCCTGGATCGCGTCGTCCCAATTCCGCGATTGCAGGATCATCGGAATGGCGACATTTTCCTCGGTCGTCAGGCGCGGGAAGAGATGATAATCCTGAAAAACAAATCCGATCTTGTGCAGACGGAATTCGGCGATTGCGTCGTCTTTAAGGCTCCAAATGTCTGTGCCCTCGATTTTCACGGTGCCGCTGTCCGGCCGCAGAATGCCCGAGATCATGCTCAGCATCGTGGTCTTGCCGCTGCCCGACGGACCTACGACGTAGACGATTTCGCCGAAACAGGCCTCGAACTTCACGTCCTTCACGGCGTGAGTCCGGGCCTCGCCCTCGCCGAACCATTTGTTGAGGCCGATGGCCTCGATCGCCGTCTGTGCCATGTCAGCCCCGGAAAATGTCGAAAGGTTCGATCTTCAGCACGCGCCGGACGCCGAAATAGCTGGAGACCGCGGCAATGATGACGACCATTCCGAAGGCCAGAACGAGATTGGCGAAAGTAATTATCGCTGCGTAATCGGGCAAATAGAGCCGTGTTGCCCAGAGGACGAGCGAGCAAAGCCCGACTCCCGCGCCATAGCCGGTCAACGCGACGAGCGAGGCCTGGAAGAGAATCATGAGGACGAGCTCGCGGCCCTTGGCGCCGATGGCCTTGAGCGCGCCGAACTTTTCGAGATTCTCGATCACGAAGGTGTAGAAGGTCTGGCCCGAGATCGACAGTCCGATGATGAAGCTCGTGACCGTCATGATCAGCAGATTGACGCCGATGCCGGTTTGGTACATGTAGAATTTCGTGATCTTGTCGATGAACTCCTGCCTGGTGAGCGCCAGATATCCGGCGGCGCGTACCTGCCGCTCGATGACCGGCACATCGGCTTTGGACTTTGGTTCAACCAGCAGGTACGAAATCGTGAAGCGCGTATTCGGAATATACTGTAGCGCGCGGTCGTATGTCGTATAGAGCGTCGGCACGCCGAACAGCCCGCTCGATGCCACCTTTGCAATCCCGACTATGACGCCACGGTGATCGTTGAGCTCGAAGGTCGTTCCTATGGTGGGGTTCTCGAGCTTGGAGAATTCCGAATCGTCAATGGCGATGAAAGCATTCTCGGCGAAGATGTCCTGGATGTTGCCCTCAACCAGCCGCGGCCGGCCAAACAGGCTCGTGTCGTCGATGCCGACGATGTTCGCCGCCTGGTAGAATCCGTCGCGGAGCTTCAGCAGCGCGCCGCCGGAATAAAGCGGCACCGCGTATTTCACGCCGGGAATGCTGCGCACCTCGTCGAGCACATAATTGGGGAGCGGGATGGTGTTGGCGACGGTCTGCACCGCGGGGTCCATCACCCATATGCGGGCGCCGATATTGATCACGGTGGCGGAAGCGCGGTTGAGCACGCCCGCGAACAGCGACGTCATCGCAACCATCAGGAAGACGGCGAAGGTAATGCCCACCAGCAGTGCGGTGAACTTTGCCCGGTCGTTGACCAGGAGCTTGTAGGCAATCCTGAGTATGCCCGGCACGTCACGAACTCCACACCCTGCCGGCAAGGCGCTCCTCTCGCCGCGGACACCTCCCTATCAGCGGCGCGTGACTGCAATCTTGACCGGGATCAAGCCTGACGAAATTTGCGGATGCGGCGCATACACCGCGTCATTTGTTGATCTTTGTCATGTCGGGTGCCGGATGGCCGGCATTACGGTCCCGGCGAAATCGGCAAAAGGAGCTGGAATCATGTTGAAGAGAATCGCAATCGCCGCTGCTGCGGCATCGCTGATCGTCGCCGGCGCATTGATGAGCGCGGATACGCAGGCCGAACCGAGCGTGAAAGCAGGCGTCCTCCTCTGCAATGTCTCGAGCGGCTGGGGCTTCGTGTTCGGATCCTCGCGCGATGTACGATGCACCTATCAGGCGGCCGCCGGCGGCCAGGAATTTTATGCCGGCCACATCTCCAAATTCGGCGTCGATATCGGATACACGCGCGCCGGCGTAATGCTGTGGGCGGTGTTTGCGCCGACCTCGACGCTGAAACCGGGCAGCCTCGCCGGGCAATATGCCGGTGCGACGGTGGGCGCCACGGTTGGCGTAGGCGCGGGCGTCAATGCGCTGATCGGGGGCCTCAAGCATTCGGTCGCGCTGCAGCCCGTCAGCATCGAGGGAAACATGGGTATCAATGTCGCAGCCGGCGTCGCCGAGATGACCCTTCATTTCCGGTATTGAAAGACCTCCCCCCGGCGGGCGCCCGATCCGTCCGCCGGTCCTTTGTATGATGGCGCGCCACACGGCCTCTTTCTCCATTGCAAGACAAGCGGTCCCGTTCAGGCGGCAGCCGGGACCTGCCCGTTCATGAAGTGCCGCAGCGCCATGAGCAGTTCGGTCGCGCGTACCAGCCGGTCCTGCGTGAGCGCCTCGCGGAGGTCGTCGACCAGCATGCGCTTGATCTCTGCCGGCCCGCCGGCCTTGTGCAGCAGATAGCTGCCGAGGGCGGCCGCCGCGACCTCGGGAATGTGCTCATGCTCGGCGATCGCGGATACCTCTTCCGGATCGAGGCCGCACATTGCGACGCAGTCTTCGAGCGAAATCATGACAACCTCCCTGAAAATGTGCCCGAATATTGCAACTGGCCCGTCTGCACATTGCTGATGGAAATCAACAACGGCATTTCATCCGGCGGTGGGTGCGATATCCTTCAGAATGAGATGTCCGATCAAACGTGGATTTGCAGAAAAGCAGGGCCCGGATTCATGCCGGCTGACATTGCACGGCGTTGGTCGTCACGCGGGCATTGGCGACGCGGTTTTGCATCGCGGCAATGAGTCTTGCGTCCCGGTCGTAAATGTCCGGCCGGAACTGAATCACGCCATTCTCGTCGACGAAAGCGGTCCAGTAGAGAAAATAGACGGCCAGCGGACTCGAAAGCGAAAGATGTTGGGTGGCCACGGTGGCGATCGCGGCCTGCAGCGATGCAATTGCAGCTTTGGTATCTCGGGTCAGCGCGTAGGAAGCTAGCGGAAGTATCTGCTCCACCCGCACGCAGCCATGGCTCAGCGCGCGCGAGTCGCGATCGAACGCGCTTTCAGCCGAAGTGTAGTGAAGATAGACGTTGAAACGGTTGGGCAGCTCAAGCTTGAGCATCCCCAATGCATTTTTCGGCCCGGGCCGCTGCTGCACGTGATAGCGGAAAGCGGCTGCGGGCATGGCATTCCAGTCGATATGGAGACCATAAGGATCGTTGCGTGGGCCGTCCCGTAGTATCATGTCGTTGGCGAGCAGATAATCGGGATTTCTCTTGAGCTTCGGCAGGATTTCGCGGCGCGCGATCTCCTCGGGCACATTCCAGGGCGGATTGACGGTAACAGATGTGGCAACGGCGCGAAAAATCGGCGTCGGATCGCCCGGACGGCCCACCACAACCCGCGACTCGAGTACCGGTCCCTGCGATCCCATAACCACGAGGCGTTCGTCTGGAACATTGACCTCAATGTAGCTCGGCTCGAAGCTGCGCGGCAGCCAGCGCCAGCGCTCCATGTTGGCGGCAATCTGCATCACCCGTTCGGTCAACGGAACTCCGGAATCGTCTTTTGCATCGTCATTGTGCGAAACAGCTTCGCGAAAGCTGGCAAGCGCGCGCTTGAGGCGGGCATATTCGGGATGCGGCGGCGGCAGATTCGCCACGAATGCGGCAATGCTGTTGCTTTCGACAGCCGCATCAAGGCTTGCGACGGGATCGAAGACCTGCGACGGCAGATCGACGTCGGGATCGAGCGATCGCAGCTCCGCCCTCCCCAGGCGGAGATCACGGGCGAAGCGGAGGGCACCGTCGGTCAGCAGGATATCGAATTCCGCAGCGGATCGTGCCGTCCGCGGAAACTCCCCAAGAACCGGATTTTTCGCCTGATACGAGCCGGGATCGAGCCCGTCTGTATCGGCCGCCAGGAGCGCTGCAATCATCTGCTGCGCGCGGCCGCGTGCCTCTACGCCGCCGGTCCAAGCCGGCAAATAAGTTCTTTGTTCGTAAAAGGCTCGCACGGGGCCGATATCAACGGCCTGACCATCGGGAAGCTGGCTGTCTGCCAGCAATTCGCGGATGTCGGCAGAAATGTCCGCAGGCGGCGAAGCCGTCGAAGGCGTTGCCGTGAGCAGCAGGAAAGTCGCCAGCAAAGCGCGATACATGCTTTCAAGCCTGATCAACACGGTACCTCGCCACTGAGCGATCTCTGCGCATGCGGGAACGAACATGCCGGCACGATCGTGCTGCAGCATGCCGGAGTTCCGCCGATATACCTTGATCCGGGTCAAGAACACGACGCGGAAACCGTGCCAAAAGCGTCCGGAATTCATAAGGATGATACAGAGATGTGCAGCGCAGTCGCTCACGAAGAGGGTTATTTTCATCTTGGGCCGAACGGCTGGTCCCGCGAGGACAGGAAGCCCTTCCCCACGGATCGGCTCGAAACCTGGCGCTACGAAATGGACCAGCCTTCTCCGGCAGCGAAGCAGCAGATTCATCTGACGCGGGTGTGGATCCAGCGAAACGCGCCGGAATCGCAGCGGCGCACCCTGCATGCACGCTTCGGCGAGGCGGTCGCGCCGGAGATGGACAAATCCATCCTCGTTCAATGTCGCATCTGACGCATCAGGCCGGTTTCGACGCCGTCTTGTGCCGGTTCCGCTGTTCCGCCTAACCTCTTCCCGCTGCGTCGGGGCGGAGGGAAGAGTTTATCATGAAATTTGTTGCCTTCTTGCTCATTGCCGCGGGCGCTTGTCTCGCCGCAGACGCGGCTGCCGCCGCCGGCGATCAAATTGCTCCCGGAGAACTTTCCAAGGCTGTTGCCCAATGCGAAAGCTGCCATGGTCCCAAAGGCGACAGCACAAGACCGGACGTTCCCCGTCTGAACGGCCAGAAAGCCACATACATCGAGAGCCGGCTGCGAGGCTTCCGTGATGTCACCCGGCAGGATCCCCACGCGATCAACGCGATGTGGAGATTGTCGACGCAAACAGGTGACGAGATGGCGACGGCTCTCGCGCAGTATTTCGCAGCCCAGGCTCCGACGGAACCCCTATGGCGCGGCGGCGCAATGGCGGCGAAGGGGAAAGCGCTGTTCGAGCACGGCGCGCCGGCGCAGAACATTCCCGCCTGCGCCTCGTGTCACGTCACGCATGGCGAAGGCGGCGTGACGGCGCCGCGGCTTGCGGGCCAGCACGCGGCGTATCTGACAGATGCCATGGACGTATTTCGGTTCGCCCTTCGCGAAAGCGACAGCATGCATCCGGCGCTGAACAATATCGATGATGACCAGATCAAGGCGCTGGTGGCCTATCTGACGACGGATTGAGGCGTCGTTGCCATGTAGCAGAGATGCACGCTATCGCCCGCGCTCTAATCAGTGCGTAAGAAGAACCGGTAGCTTCGCTTCGTGGAGAACGGCGCGCGTAAACCCGCCGAATATCAGTTCGCGCGTCCGGCTGTGCCCGTAGCCGCCCATGACCAGGAGATCGGAGGACACATCTCTTTCCAGGCAATTGCAACCGCCGTTCCAACGGATTTGAGCGGCATGGGTATGCGCGAGCAACCAGCCAGTCGCGATGGCCGTCTGATCGTTGCTGCTTCCGGCGAGATGGACAAGGATGTCCTTGATCATGGCTCCGCAACTCCGCTCAGGGAATTGGATTGACCCCCGTGGGCTGATCGACGACAGCGCCCGAGAGCGGCTCGACACAGACGAGGTCGTCGCGCACGCCCCTGCCGCCCGGCGTGTTCTCCGCGATGACGCGCAGGGCCGTCCTTTCTTTTTCATCCGGAATAATGCCCGACAATTCGATGATACCGCTTCTCACAGCTACAGCGACATTGAAACGTGGCACCCAGCCCTGTTTGGCGATTTCCGCGCGGACATGGTTTTCGATCTCCCGGTCCGAAGCTTCGACAGTCGACGTGCATTCCAGCCGACAAAGCAGCGCCTTGACCAGATCGGCGCGGGATAGAATTCCGACAATACGTCCATGATCGACGACCGGCAGGCGCTTGACGCGGCAGGCGTGCATGATTGCGGCTGCGCTGCTGAGCGGCGTGTCTTCGTCGATCGAATACACGCGGCTTCGCATCAATTCGCCGACGGTTCGTCCATGCGTCCGCACATAATCGGCAGCGCAACGGCCGGGCATGAGAAACGTGGTCAGCCAGCCGAATTTGTTGCTCCCGGTTCCGATTTCCGCGCGCTGCAAGAGGTCGCCTTCGGTGATGATCCCGATGAGCGATCCATCCGTGTCGACCACCGGCAGGCCGCTCGCACCGTGCTGAATCATCAGCCTGAGCGCATCCACAAGCGCCATTTCCGGTGTCGCCACGACCACATTCCGCGTCATCACATCGGCTGCGACCAAGGGGAAAGTTGTGCGCCTAGCAGCTTGCGGCGCCTTGTCATTGGAGCTTGCGGGAATGCCGGACTCGCCCATGATCCGTGACCCCCGGTTAGTTGATGGAAACCGTTTGCGCGCGGAGCCTGGCCGTGCTGCGGATGACGATCTGCCGGCGCTTCGGCAAACCGATGGCGCCGATACGCTGGAATTCGCTCAGCGTGCGGCTGACGGTCTCGAGCGTCAGTCCCAGATAATCCGCGATGTCCTGTCGCCCAAGTTCGATTTCGATCGTCTCGCCGTCGCCTGCGCCGGCACGGCGGGCAAGTTGGAGCAGGAACGTTGCGACCCGCTCCTTCGCGCTCTGACATCCCAGGGTGATGAGGTGATCATGCGCGGCGCGCAATTCCTTGCGCACCAGAGCGAGCACCCGGTCACGCACTTCGGGCTTTTCCTCGATCATGCGGTCGACTCGCGGACGGCCATAGCGGATCGCGGTCACGTCGCGCACGGCCTCGGCCGTGAGACCGTAACTTTCCGCCCATTCGAAGCCCATCAGATCGCCGGCCACGCGGAATTCGACGATCTGCCGGCGGCCGTCCTCGGTGATCCGGGAGAGCCGTACCGCGCCGCTTATGATCTTGTAGGAAGACTTGAGCTCGTCGCCTTCCCCAAAGATCGTCTCGCCGCGCCGGAAACGGCACACGCTGCCAAGCGCATCGAGCGCCGACAACCCTTCCTCATTCGCCGCGACGGGGCACACGACACCTGCCATGGAAATGCGGCCTGTATTCTTCGAAGAGAAGGCTTGACCGGAGAACGACATCAGCAGCTCCCTCGCTGTTTGCGCCGCGGATATTGCGCGGCTGCGGAGAGGCCGAAATCCGTTCCGTCACGTACGTGTCGCTACGTATGGGACCGTGGCGGGCGGCAGGTTGCGTTCAGCCGCCGGGAAGTGTCCGGGAGGCAATGGCCATGCGGACCAGTTCCTGGAGATTGCGCGCCTGCATCTTGTGCATCATGCGTGCGCGGTGAATCTCGATCGTGCGGGGCGATGTGCCCAGCTCATGTGCTATGATCTTGCTCTGCTTTCCCGCCACGACACGGTCATAGACTTCCCGCTCGCGTTCCGTGAGCCGCGCGATGCGCCGGCCGATCTCGTCCTGGGCCACCTCCGATACCGCATGTCGCGTGGTTCTTTCGAGCGCGCGCCGCACTGCAGTGAGCAACACGTCGCGCGCGAACGGCTTCTCGAGAAAATCGACCGCTCCCGCCTTCATCGCCTGAACGGCGAGAGGAATATCGCCATGCCCTGTAACGATGATGATCGGCAGCGGAGATTGCCGGCGAACAAGCTCGTGCTGCAACTCGAGCCCGTCCATCTCCGGCATTCGGACATCGGCGATCAGGCAATCGGACGGGGACGGCTTTGCCTCCGACAGAAATCGCGTCGCCGATTCGTAAGCGTCCACCTTATGTCCGGCGAGCTTGAGCAGCATCGTGAGCGAATCACGCACGGCGGCATCATCGTCCACCACGAACACAACCGATTCAGATGGCATCGGGCTCCTCCGCGGCAACAGGCAGGCGGAAATGGAAGATCGCGCCTCCGCCTTCGTTTGGCTCCGTCCACAGGCGGCCGCCATGCAATTCCACAATCGAGCGGCAGATGGAAAGGCCGATACCGAGCCCCTGGTCCTTCGTGGTCATGAAGGGCTGAAAGAGCGTCGCGGCGATCTCGAGCGGCAGTCCGGGACCGGTATCCGCTACGCTGACGCGAACGTGCTCGTCATCGTCCGGCGATGTGGAGATGTTCAATTCCCGGCGCGTGACCGATTGCATGGCCTCCACGGCATTGCGCAACAGGTTTATCATCACCTGCTGTATCTGCACCCTGTCGATGAAAACGGGCGGCAGCTCCGCCGCGAAGTTGGTCCGCAGGCGGATGTTGGCATACGCCGAGCCGACGAGACCAAGCGCAAGCGACTCTTCCACGGTTTCATTCAGGTCGTGGATCTGCCGGTCCGGTTCGCGCTTGGCGACAAAACCCCTCAGTCGGCGAATGATCTCACCCGCCCGCTGCGTCTGTTCCAGGATTCGTCCGACCACCTCGCGCAGCACTTCGCCTTCGCTGCCTGGCAAGCCGCCGCCAACCTCCTGGAGAACGCCAGCGTAGTTGAGGATTGCCGTCAGCGGCTGATTCAGTTCATGGGCGAGCGCCGCGCCCAATTGGCCGGTCGATACGAGGCGCGTGGCGTGCAGGAGCTCGCCCTGAAGCTCGCCGATTCGCCGTTCCTGTGCCCTTCGCTGGCCGATGTTGCGGGCGATCTTGGAAAGGCCCGTGATCGCGCCGTTGGCGTCCCGCATCGGGGAGACGGTCAACGAAACATCGACAAGGCTGCCGTCCTTGTGGAGACGCTGCGTCTCGAAATGTGCGATGCGCTCGCCCCGCTCGATCTGGTTCAGGATGCCGGGCTCCTCATCCTGGCGGTTGGCCGGAACGATGGTCGCGATCGGCAAGCCTACGATCTCCTGGGCCGCATAGCCGTAAAGGCGTTCCGCGCCCGCGTTCCAGCTCGTAATGACACCGCTCAAATCCATGCTGATGATGGCGTCGTCGGAGAATTCCACGATCGACGCCAGGCGCTGCGCGATTTCCGCGCTGCGCTTGCGCTCGGAAACATCGTGCACGATGCCGATGAAGATGCGGCGGCCTTCAACGACGCCTTCGCCGACGGAGAGATACATCGGGAAGGTCGTGCCGTTCTTGCGCCGGCCGACCACTTCGCGGCCGACACCAATGATGCGCCGCTCACCGGTATCGCGATAGCGCGCAAGATAGGAGTCGTGATCGGCGTAATAGGGTGGGGGCATCAGCATCTTGACGTTCCTGCCAAGCACCTCCGCCCGCTCATAGCCGAACATGCGCACGCAGGCATCGCTGTAGACGAGAAGCCGCCCAGATGCGTCGATCACCATGATCCCGTCGACGGCGGTGGCGAGGAGTGCGCCGAACAGCACGTCGCTATCGAGCGGGAGGCTCCACTCCCCGGGCTGTGAGGTTCTTTCGTGGTTCACGAGGTCATGCGCCCATCCGACATGGTCCCCGTCGGGGATTATATGCAGCCCATCAGCGACAGAAAAGGAGAATGCCATTCAGAGCCGATCCAAAAAGTTGTTGAGTCCGATGAATCGGTTGTGATTCCTTGAAGGGCGGTGATTCGTAAGGGAGAGCCGCTGATCTGGACGCCGGAACACGACAAGCGCACGCGTGCCCTCTGGCCGTTCATTCTGCGCATCTTTGCCGATGCGGGTTACCAGGGGCCGCGCATGGCGTTCGCCGCCCGCAAGAACGGCAGTTGGATTGTAGGGATCGTCAAACGCAATGAATTGCACCACTTCGCCGTCGCGCCAAGGCGCTGGATTGTCGAACGAACGCTCGCATGGATCAGCCGAAATCGCCGCCTCATGCGCGACTTCGAACGCTACGCTTCCACTCCGTCGCCTTCACCCGCCCCGCCATGATTAAAATCGTGCTGCGCCGCCTCACCAGACCAACACCTTGCTCATGAATCAATACTTCTTGGATCGGCACCTAAGATTCGGGATGCGCCCATCTTGCCCCCGACCCAACTGGCCACTGAATGAAATTTGGGGGCAACGTCAATCTCGGCCCTATATTCCAGCTTTCGATCCTCGTTATTTTCTAGAGCGTTTGCTGCGTTGGAACTCCGTCCAGTAAAGACCGCCGCCAGGGTGATCATATCCCTCGACTATTAAGTAACACTCATTTTGAATTGCTCTAATCCTATATCTCTTCCCTGGAACCAGCCTCTGCGAGGCCGATGCCATGACCTCAAGTGCCTGTCCTCTTGCACTGGGGCAGTAAACGACATAGTCGCCAATCTCAAAAGGACACCGCTCGTTGTTACTCATCATGGGATTGGTTCCGGTTCTGATACTGTACCTGGCCCCGTGCCGAATGGAAACTGAAATTCCGTTAAACCGCCGGGCTGCCCAAACTCGGGCTGCGTGACCGGATTAACCCTTAGCAGCGTGCCGGCATCGGGCCTGACAGTATACACGGCATTTGGCGGCTCCGCATGCGGCAGCGACAGACCGGACTGCGCTTCTTCTCCGGTAAGATTGCCTAGGTCGGTGGCGAATCCACCCGGACGCAGCCCGCCCAAAAAGTTCTCCGCCTGTTCCGCGTAGCCATAATGAAAGAAGGTTTCACCCTCCTGTGTATATCTGAACGTGCTAAGCGCAGTTCCTGCTTGCCCCGAGGAATCGGTTATAACTGCGCTAGGTAGCAGATCAGCCACAGCAGATCCGGCAGCAATTTCGCCTCCGAATACTATCCCTCCGCCAGCTGCCGCCATAGCGGGAGCAACATCGGTAAAGTAGTACGTAAGTCCCTGCGCGATAAGGGTATCGAGTTGGTCCCAGAATGTAAGTCGCTGAGCCGTAACCACGACCTGTTCGACGAGCGGTGCAATTTTTGAGAAATCATGCGATTCAAATCCCAAATCTGGCGACCAAACGCACTGCTGCGCCTGCGCGCACCAGCTTGGTACCGAAACCGGCCGCGCGCCGGGCCCAAATTCCGCTCCTGAGCCCTTAATTATCACATCTGCCGATGCGGCGCTGGCCCCGGCGTATGCGGACGCGGAAGTCGTCGCCGCCTCCGACTGAAGCTTGGTACCGGTAACGACAACCTGCTCAACCTGTGACTGCGCCCCAGCGGCCGTATTTCCGGATGGCGCTATACCACTTGGGTTGTGAACAGCGGCTTGGTACGTCGTTGGGTTTGGGCTGACGGAAACCGTCGTCGGCACTGGAGGGGGCGCCGCTGAGGCTCCAAACAACCCTTCCAAACCAACTAGATCCGAAAGAATCGCAGCGGTATCGACAACTACAGCGAGCGCCGGGTTTATTGCAAATAGCGCTGTTTGTGTTTGGGGCGCAAACACAGTAACAGTTTCTATGTCGTTGCCAGAGGGATCGACGTACGTGAGTGGGTCATTGATAGTATAACTGTAGCGATTGAGACCTTGCAGGTCGAATGGTTCCGCTACTTCGGCATCGGCAGAAAGAAAACGTCCGAGGGTGGGATCATAAATCCGGGCATTCAGATTCAATAAACAAAGGGAGTCAATCTCCTCTTGCCCTGTAAAGCCTCGATTGGTCGGCGCCGAAAGACCAATGGTGCAACCAGGGTCTGGGGCGCCGTTGAGGTTCCTACGGCTGCCCCAAGGATCGTACGACAAGCGCCCGTTTGGTACCACCTGCCCAGATGCGTCCATAACCACCGAAAGCGATCCCAGGTGATCTAACACAAAGTAGGCCCACGTGTCCGTACCTCCGCTCTGTTGATGTTCAGCCGCAAGTTTACCATCGACTGTCAGATAATCTTTCCACGTAAACACCTGCCCATATTGAGCATATTCAGCAATTGTACCAAACGCATCAAAATACGAGGTCTGTATAACAGTCGGTGGATGAATATGACAACTGGGCACGCACTGCATGACCCGCTGATGCTCCGACCCATACTGGTATTCCAGGGCGTTTGCTCCCTCCATAACAATGTCGGCCATATTAAATGATGTCCATGTCATGTAACGAGCCGCTGTGGCATCGCACGAGCCCTGCCCATTACTTTTCATGCACTTCAGGTTACCGTTGTTGTC
>DATJUM010000168.1:0-15982 GCA_035502355.1 Rhizomicrobium sp.
ACCGCTTCGACCACACGCACGCGCAAGTCCATCGAATAAGCTTTTCCCATCGGTTAGTCCCAAGCCGAATCACTCGCCAAGACTCCGCCTTTCCATCTCCAATGGGAATCCCGATTCAATCCGGCCGGAAACCGCTCTAGCGTCCACTCCCGCTGCTATTTCTTGAGCCGCAACTCACGGCTCAACCGGGGGGGGCCGCATCCCGCCTGCGGCAAGGCTGCGGCGGACGAGCATCGTTCTCCTGGAACTGGATCGTTTGTCGAATGCGGCCGAAGCGGAGTTTTACGCCCGGCCCGTGAAACTATCGTACAGATCATTCCACTCCACGTTAGTTGCCTGAATGAGATTTATCTTCCACTCCCGCTTCCATTTCTTGAGTCGCGACTCGCGGCGTATAGCGTTGCGGACGTCCTCGAATACCTCGAAATGGACCAGCATCTTGACGCCGTATTGCTTCGTAAATCCATCGATCAACCCTTCGCGATGCTCCCATACCCGTCGCGCGAGATTGTTCGTCACGCCGATGTAGAGAGTCCCGTTGCGCCGGCTTGCAAGAATATAAACGTAGTACCTCTTCGGCATCGCGGCGCAACCTGGGTGGTCCGCATCCCCGCCTTCGCTGGGACAAGCTTGCGGGCCATGACAAGTCAGGTTCGCGAAGAAATGTCAGCGCGTGATGCCGAAATTGTAATTTTTGATGTTGCGAAAACCGGAATTCTCCGTGCGCCGGCGCCGGACACGCTCGCCATGTGGGACAATCGCTCAACCCGGTATTACGCGGCGAACGATTATCTGCCGCACCGCCGCGTGACGCACCGCGCGACTCTCAAGGGCTCGCGCCGCTTGAACTGCGCGCGGCCAATTTCCGCCGCTTACATGTAATTATCCTGATGTCATGGCCCGCGAATGCGGGCCACCCAGGTGAAGCTCGCTCTTCTCTTGCAGAGACTGGAGAACATCGCAAAAGGACCGGCATTTTTCAGGCGGCAACTGGGTGGCCCGCATTCGCGGGCCATGACAGAAATTGGATGAAAAACCGTTCGGAAAGCCGTCAGGCTGCGCCGGCTTGACACCCGCCCAAGTCGCCCAGTTCACGCCGCCTTCGGCCGGCCGGGCTTGCGCGGTTCGTAATGCGCAGCAAGCAGGGTGGGGTCCGCTTCCATCGCGCGACAGGCGATTGCCACGGCGCCGGCTACGGGAACCGCGCCGGCGCGCATGTTCTTGATCGTCCTGGCGCTCAAGCCGAGGGCATCGGCAGCTTCCTGATTTGACAGTCCGATGCGTGCCTGCCACGCGACGAAATCGCTATTCGAAAACGGCTGCTGTTCGTTGGCCATTCGCCAGAGCGTGGAGGCCGACAGATCGCGATCGCCGGGCCAACCCACGCCGGCGCCCCAGTCAATGACGCGCGCTCTTGCAAAAACGTCCTCATCGCGAAGCGGCGCAAGAAATTCTTCGCGTGCGATGAGCCCGGCCAGATTCACCCTGCGCCATCTGCCGGGCCGGAATTTGAGATTCAGAACCGAAGGGCCTTCGACCTTGAGATTTTGGAGGGGACAATCGCCTCAGAGGCGTCGATTTCGCGGAAAAACCGTGATATGATTATTGTGCGGCGAGAGGAATTTTTGGAAGAAATCCCCCCCGGCGTCCAGCTATATTGCGGCAACGGGACTGAATCGCGGCCAATTGCAAATCCGTCACCTCGCATGAGCGTCAACGCGGATTCCGCGCCGTGGTACCAGGCCCGTGCGGCCTTGCGCGCCGGATGGAAGCTGCGCAATCCGGAGCTCAGGCGGGCCGCGGCCGCGCTGGAACAAGACCGCGACCGCGAGGCCGAACAGATTCTTTCGAAATTCCTCACCGCCCACCCCGACGATGCCGATGCGCTGAACCTCGCCGGCGAATTGCTGCTTGGCCGCAAGCATTACGCGCCGGCACAGCGCCTGTTCGCCAAATGCCTCGCCGCCGGCGCGAGTTTCGATCTTGCCCACTACAACCTTGCCACCGCGCTGTTTCATGCCGACGAATTGCAGCCTGCCATCGATCAGGTCGGGATTCTGCTCCGCAAGGACACGCACAATCCGCTCTATTGCGACCTGATGGCCGCAGCGCTTTCGCATGCCGGCCGCTATCAGGAGGCGCTGGAGTATCGGCGCCGCGTCGCCGAGAAATTTCCCGCCTCGGGATGGGCCTGGCTCGCCTATGGACGTACGCTGCGCGCGCTTGGGCGGCGTGAGGACTGCATCGCCGCCTATCGCCGCGCGATCGAGCTGTCGCCCGGGCTCGGACGCGCCTGGTGGGGCTTGGCCGATCTCAAGAATTACCGCTTCACGCAGACCCAAACCGATCTGATGCAGGCGCAGTTCGCGCGCGGCGATCTCCTGCTGGAGGATCGGGCAGCTTTGCATTACGCGCTCGGCAAAGGTTTTGGCGATTTCGCCGAATGGGCAAAATCTTTCGACAATTACGCGCGGGCAAATGCCCTGCTCCGCACGGTTACGCCTTACGATCCGGACCGCACCACAGCCCGCGCAGCCAGCATCAAATCGCTGTTCACGAAAGAGTTCTTCGCCGGGCGTGCCGGCAGCGGATCAAATTCCGCCGATCCGATCTTCGTCATCGGCATGCAGCGGGCGGGCTCCACTCTGGTCGAGCAAATTCTATCGAGCCACTCGGCCGTCGAGGCCGCCGGCGAGCGCGCGGATTTGGCGCGGTTCGCGAAAAAGCTCGGCGACGATGACGGACCGCTCGGCCCGGCTTATGGCCAGAGGCTTTGCGCGCTCGACAGCGACAGCCTGCGCCAAGAGGGCGAGGCCTATCTGGAGCGGTTTCGCGTTCGCCGCGTGCGTGAACGGGCCCATTTCATCGACAAGCAGCCCTACAATTTCTGGCACATAGGTCTCATCCATCTCGCCCTTCCGAATGCGAAGATCATCGATGTGCGCCGCCATCCGCTTGGCTGCTGCTTCTCAAATTTCATCCAGAACTATGTGACAGGTTCCGCGCCATTTTCGCACCGGCTTGCCGATCTTGGCCGCTACTATCGCGACTATGTGGATGTGATTGCCCACTTCGATCGCGTGCTGCCGGGCAAAATCTATCGGCTGAACTATGAGAAGCTGGTCGCCGGTCCGGAAAAGGAAATCCGCGGGCTGCTCGATCATCTGGGCCTGCCATTCGAGAGCGCCTGTCTCGAATTCTACAAGAACGACCGCGCGCTGGATTCGGCCAGTTCCGAGCAGGTGCGTTCGCCGATCTATGCGGACGCTGTCGACTGGTGGCGCAACTACGAACCCTGGCTCGCGCCGCTGAAGGCGGCGTTGGGCCCGGCGCTTGATGCCTGAGCTGACGACTGAAGATTTTGGCCAGTGCCGCGAAGCGCGAACAAAGATTTGTGCGCGATGGCGGGCAATGGTTCTCGCGCGGACGCGCGCGGCCCCTCATCGCCCGCTTCGCGGGCACTTCTCCCTCAAGGGGAGAAGGGAACAACCTCCGCGTACTCCGCGACTCCGCGTGCCCATTCTGTCGGCGAGCAAGAGGCCGAGCCCGCCGAATCTGTCGCGCCGACGCCGCCTCGCGCGCCATCCGCATTCAGCGGGCAGGAACGAAACAGCTTGCGTTATGACGCTTGCCTCACCCTTCCGCGCAGGACCGCCATCACATCTTGCAGTTCGACACCGCCGGCTTCGAGCAGGACGAGGAGGTGATAAAGCAGGTCGGCGGATTCCTGGGCCAGCTCGTCTGGATTGCCGGCGGCGAGCGCCACTTCGACGCCTTCTTCGCCGACCTTCTGGGCGATCCGCCGCGTGCCTTCGGCAAAGAGTTTTGCGGTATAGCTGCCGGGCAGGGGGTCGCGGCGGCGGTCGCGGATTGTTGCCGCCAGATCGGCCAACACGGCCAGGCTCGGCCATTCGCTGTCGCCGAAGCAGGTCTGGGTGCCCAGATGACAGACGGGCCCCTGCGCTTCGGCCAGCACCAGCAAAGTGTCACGGTCGCAATCGAGGCGGATTTCCCGCAGCCGCAGCACATGGCCGGATGTCTCGCCCTTCTGCCACAGGCGTTGTTTGCTGCGGCTGAAGAACGTGACAAGCCCCGTCTCCAGGGATTGTTGGAGGGCGGCCTGATTCATATAACCGAGCATCAGCACCCTCGACGAACGCGTGTCCTGTACGATGGCGGGAACGAGCCCGCCACCCTTCGCCCAATCTATGGCAGCAATGTCGGTGGCGGATGCAATCGCGGTCATGTCCGCACGTTCACGCCATGGCCGGCAAGGAATTGTTTGACTTCGCCGATCGTCACCACCTGGTCATGGAATATGCTCGCGGCCAGCGCGCCATCCACGCGGGCTTGCCGGAACGCCTCCAGAAAATGCGCGCTGCTTCCGGCGCCGCCCGAGGCGATGAGAGGAACGGACACCGCCTCGCGCACGGCGCAAAGCTGCGCGATGTCATAGCCCCGGCGCACGCCATCCTCATCCATGGAATTCAGCACGATCTCGCCCGCGCCACGCTCCGCTGCTTCCGCCGCCCACGCCACGGTTCCGCGCGCCGCAGCGCGCATTCGTGCGGCGTCGCCGGTATATTGATAGACGCTGTAATGACCATCGCTCCGCCGGCTGTCGATCCCGACGACGACGCACTGGCTGCCGAACTGCCGCGCCAGCGCGTCGATCAGGCCGGGATTCTCGAGCGCCGGAGAATTGATGGAAATCTTGTCGGCGCCGTGGCCGAGAATGCGGCGCGCGTCGTCGACCGTGCGTATGCCGCCCGCCACGCAGAAGGGAATATCCAGAACCTCCGCAACGCGGGCGATCCAGCCGCGATCGACGGTGCGGCCTTCGCCGCTTGCCGTGATATCGTAGAGCACGAGCTCGTCGGCGCCTTCGTCGCGATAGCGCCGGGCAAGGCCGACAATGTCGCCGACAATCCGGTGATCGCGAAACCTGACCCCTTTGACGACCTGGCCGTTCCTGACATCGAGACAGGGAATGATCCGCCTAGCGAGCATGCTTCACCCGCCATGTCGCTTCGGTGAGCTCAATGCGCCCTTCATAAAGGGCCTTGCCGACAATCGCTCCGGCGAGCCCGAGGCTTGCGAGATCATCGAGATCGTCGCTGTCCCGGATGCCGCCGGACGCAAGAACGTCAAGCGACGGCCAGCGGCGACGGATCGCCTGATAGAGCGCGCGGTTCGGCCCGCTCAATGTTCCGTCGCGCCCGATATCGGTGCAGAGGATCGTTTGCAGCCCTTGATCGGCATAGAGGGGCAGCAAATCCCAGAGCGTTTGTCCGCTCTCGCGCTGCCAGCCGGACGTGAACACAAGCGGCTCACCCGCATCGTTCAAACCAACATCGAAGGCGAGGACGATTCGCGCCGGCCCAAAGTGCCGGAGCCAATCTTTCACACGTTCCGGCTCGCGCGCGGCGAGACTGCCGATCACGACGCGTTCGATGCCGCAATCGAGCAGTTGTTCCACGGCCGAGGCTTCGCGTATGCCGCCCCCCACCTGCAATCTCAGAAGCGCGCGTTTTGCTATTTCCTGTATGACATCGAGCTGGCGGCTCTGTTCGTCCTGCGCGCCGTCGAGATCGACGATGTGCAGCCAGTCCGCGCCGGCCGCGGCAAAGCGCTGCGCCTGCAGGACGGGATCGCGTTCGTAGATCCTGGCGCTGGCAAAATCGCCGCGCGTCAGCCGCACGCATTGACCATTCCTGAGGTCGATGGCCGGGAAAACGATCATCTCACAGGCCAAGAAAATTCTCGATGATCTGCCGGCCGGCCGCACCCGAGCGCTCGGGGTGGAACTGGCAGCCGAAGTAATTGTCGCGGGCGACGACGGCCGCGAAGGTCTCGCCATATTCAGCGGAGGCGAGCGCAGATTCGCCGGCCGGAACGGCGTAGCTGTGCGCGAAATACATGAAGCTTCCATCGGCAACGTGGCGGAGCAGGGGATGGTCGGCCTTGTCGGCATGGATCCTGTTCCAGCCCATATGCGGAACGGGGCGGTCCGGCGCGACCTCGAGGCGCTTGGCGCGCCCGGGCATTACTTCGAGACAGCTGACGTCTTGCCCTTCTTCCGAGCGCGCAAAAAGCAGCTGCATGCCGAGGCATATGCCGAGAACGGGCTGTCTCAGCGTGCGCAGGACCTCTACAAGATCCTTCGCCTGCAGCTGCCGCATCGCCGCCGCGGCGGCTCCCACGCCGGGAAGAATGACATGATCGGCGCCGCGAATGATTTGCGCATCGCTCGTCACTTGCGCGTCTTCGTCGAGCCGCCGCAGCGCCGCGAGAATGGATGCGAGATTGGCGACGCCGCTATCGACCACCGCGATCATAACACGCCCTTGGTGGAGGGCAGGGCATCGCCGCCATCGCGGCGGAACGCATCGCGGAACGCGCGGCCCGTCGCCTTGAAGATCGCCTCCACCATGTGATGCGTATTTGCGCCGTTCGCGTCGATATGGATGGTCGCGCCGAGCGCCGTTGCCAGCGAGCGGAAGAAATGCGGCACCATCTCGGTGCTCATTCCGCCGATCCTGTCCGCCGGCAGCGCCGCGGAGAAAACAAGATAGGGCCTGCCCGACAAATCGATCGCGACCTCGGCAAGCGCTTCGTCCAGCGGCGCCGTGAAACCGAATCTTGCAATGCCGATCTTGTTGCCCAGAGCGCCTTTCAGGGCTTCGCCAAGAGCCAGTGCGCAATCCTCGATCGTGTGGTGCTGGTCGATTTCGAGATCGCCCTTGCAATGCAATTCCAACGCGAAACCGCCATGCGCCGCCAGTTGCGACAGCATGTGATCGAAGAACCCGATGCCGGTAGCCACGGCGAGGAAATTGCGGGCATCGAGATCGACGGTCGCGTCGATCGCGGTTTCTTTTGTCTCGCGGCGGACGCTGAAGAGCCGGCGAGTCCCGATCGGCGCTGCCGGCGGCAGCGCAATACCAAGCGCTTTGAGGACGAGGTTGTTTTCTTCCGGCGTTCCGATCGACAGACGCACCGTATCCGGCACTTCGCGGCTCCGGTCGCGCGCCAATATTCCGAATTGCATCAGATGCCGGACGAGAGCTGCGGAATCCTTTGTCCGTACCAGGAGGAAATTGGCAACGCTCGGGAACACCGCGCCGATCCAGGGCGATTGCGGCAGAAGTTCCGCCATCCGTTCGCGTTCGGACACGAGCAGACGGCGGCGCTCGGCATTCTGCACGAGTCCGTTCGGCCCGAGGGCATCGAGCGCCACACCGATGCTGCTTTGCGTCAGCGGGTAGGGCGCCAGGACTTTTCGCAACCACCCGATCACGTCGGGTGCGGCAATCACCGCGCCAATGCGTTCGCCAGCCAGCGCATGCGCCTTGGACAAGGTCCGCAGGACAACCAAATTTGGATGACGCGCCAGTTCCGGCAGCATGCCTTCGGGTTCGGGCGCAAATTCGATATAGGCCTCATCGACGACGATCAGGCTCTTGCCGGCGCGCGCCGTGCACAGCGAAAGGATATCCGCGCGCCGCATCCTGTGGCCCATCGGCGCATTGGGCGATGGAATGAAGATCAGCTTGGTCGCCGGCGTGCACGCTTCCCCGATCGCGGCAACATCGAGCTGCCAGTCGGCCCTCAGCGGCACGTCCAGAACCGCCGCGCCCTGCACCACAGCCGCGATCCTGTACATCCCATAGGTCGGCGGGCAGATCAGCACTTCGTCGCTGCCGGCGCGGCAGAACAAACGCAGCAGCGTGTCGATACCTTCATCGCTGCCGCGCGTGAGCAGAATATGATCGGCAGCGACATTCCAGATTGCTGCTAGGCACCGGAGTACTTGTTCCGGCTGGGGTTCCGGATACCGGTTCACCTTCCAGCGCGCGGCCTCCGGGCCAAAGGGCGGCCATGGAAATTCATTGGCATCGATGCCGATCGCGTGCGCGGAACCGCCGGCTTCGCTGCGGGCGGAGCGGTAAGGCGCGATGCGCCGCAAATCGGGACGGATGAGTTCTTCGAGCCAGTTCATGCCGCCTCCAGACGGAGCGAAACGGCATTGGCATGCGCCTGCAATCCTTCGGCCTCGGCCAGTGTTACCAGCGTGGGCGCGAGGCACCGCAGTCCCTCCGCGCTCAGCTTCTGCACGGTCATGCTCTTGAGAAAACTGAAGACGGTGAGGCCGCCATGGGCGCGCGCGAAGCCGGCCGTCGGCAGAACGTGATTGGCGCCGCTCGCATAATCGCCGGCCGTTTCCGGCGAATACGCTCCGAGGAAAACAGATCCGGCGTGCCGGATTTCGGGCAGCCGGCGCGCCGGATCGTCCATGTGCAGAATGAGATGTTCGGGCGCGTAAGCATTTGCGACTTCGATTGCGGTTTCGATGTCCGGAACGACAATGATGGAGCCGTTGGCGAGGCTTTCCTGCGCTATCGCGCGGCGTGGCAGGCGGACCAGCTGGGCGTCTATTTCCTTTTGCACCGAACGGGCGAGGGCATCATCCGTTGTAACAAACAGAGCCTGTGCATCGGCGCCATGTTCGGCCTGGGCCAGGAGATCGGCGGCGATCCAGGCGGGATGCGCCGCGCCGTCCGCGACGACCATCACTTCCGAAGGGCCGGCCGGAAGGTCGATGGCGGCACCTTCCGGATCCTGCGCCACCAATTGCTTGGCCGCGGTGACATATGCATTTCCCGGCCCGAATATCTTGTCCACTTTGGGAATGGTTGCGGTGCCATAGGCCATGGCCGCGATGGCCTGCGCGCCGCCGACGGCAAATATCTTCTCGACGCCGCAAAGCTGCGCGGCCGCCAATATCGCCGGATGAACCGTGCCGTCGCGCCGCGGCGGCGTGCACAGAATCCGTTGCGGGCAGCCGGCGAGGCGGGCAGGGACGGCCTGCATCAGGAGAGAAGAAAACAAAGGCGCAGTACCGCCCGGAACGTAGAAGCCCGCGCGCCCGATCGGCCGCCAGTGCAGTTCGCAGCGCACGCCGGGCATGGTTTCGACACGCACATCGCGCGGCCATTGCGCTTCGTGGAAGGTGGTGAGATTGGCAATGGCGCACTCCATGGCGGCGCGCAGGCGCGCATCGATTCGCTCGCAGGCCATGGCGATGTCGGAGAGCGGGACGCGGAATTCGGCATTTTCGGCGCCGTCGAATTGCCGGGCAAATTTCCTTACGGCATCATCGCCACGCTCTCTCACTTCGTGGAGAATCGCAGCGACGCTGTCGCGCAGATCTGTGCTGTCGCCGCGGGCAGGTCTTGCCAGGGCCTGCCGGCGTTGCGCCTCCGAAACATCATTCCAGACAATCGTTCTCATCGTATCGTCGAAGAGCTCATGACAGCATCTTTTCAATCGGCAGCACGAGGATCGCCGTCCCGCCGGCGGCACGGATTTGTTCCATGGTTTCCCAGAACACGGTTTCCTTGCAGACGGCGTGGATGGCGACCATGTTCTGCCGGTTCAGATCCATGATCGTGGGTGCGTCGCAGCCCGGCAGGAGGCGCGCGATCCTGTCGACGGCAGAACGCGGCGCATTGAGCATGATATATTTGCTGTCCTGGGCGAGCAGCGCGCCGCGCATGCGCTCGAGCAGCCGGTGTGCCGTTTCCTCCTTCTGGGCCGAGAGCTGCTGGGCGGATCGGATCAGCAGCGCCTCGCTGCGCAGCACCACCGCCAGTTCGCGCAAGCCGTTTGCCGCCAACGTCGCGCCCGACGCCACGATATCGCAGACGGCGTCGGCGATCCGCAGGCGCGGCGCCACCTCGACCGAACCGGTCATGAGAAGCGTCCTGGCCGCGAGGCCGTTGGCGCGCAGAAAACGCTTCAGCAGATGCGGATAGGATGTTGCAATGGTTGCCCCATCGAGGTCGGAAACGGTGTTGACGCCGGCATCTTCCGGCGCGGCAATCGCGAGCCGGCACAGCGAAAACCCCAGCCGCTCGAGAATTGCGGCGCCGAAACTGCCGTTTCCGGCTTCCTGCAATTCCGCGAACACATTCTCGCCGACGATGCCCAGATCGCAGATGCCGCTGCTCACAAAACCGGGAATGTCATCGTCGCGCACCAGCAGGAGATCGATCGGAAGTTCCTTGATTCGGCAGAACAGCTGGTCCTTGCTGCGATCGACATGCAAGCCGCAATTGCGGAGCAAAGCGAGGCTGTCCTCGGCCAGCCGGCCGCTTTTCTGCACCGCAATGCGGACGCGGTCGGCGGGCGGACGCGCGGTATCGCGCATGTGGCGGGCGGTGATATCTTGTGCTATCATGATAGAACAATAGCACGACGGCGGGGAAAGGCAAGGGCTTGGCCAGGATGAGCAGAACCATTGCCGGCGGTGCGGCCGGAAAAATCGGCCACGAGGCCGATCTCAGAGCACTTTGCGAGGCTTTGCTTCGACTCGAGACCGCGGAGGAATGCCGGCTGTTCCTGCATGACCTGTGCACGCCGGCGGAGATTTCGGCGCTGGCCGAGCGCTGGAAGGTCGCGCGCCTGCTCGATGACGGCAAGCTCTCCTACCGGGACATCCACGACCGCACGGGCGTCAGCCTCGCCACCATCACCCGCGTCGCCCGCTTCCTCTGGCAGGAACCCTATCAGGGCTATCGCACGGTTCTGGAGCGATCGAAGACGGGAAAAAAGCGGGCGAAGGCGAAGGGGTGACAGGGCAGGCGGCTTCGTCCGATGGCCGCGTCCATCATCTCGAAGATGGGTACTGGCTCAAATTCGAGATCAGGCGCGTCGGAAAGGCGAAGGGGCGCTCGCACGGATTATCGTATCCGCTTTACCCTGCACGGTCCGGACGGAACGCGGCTCATCGGCTGCCGACACCCTGTTGCGGGATTATTTTCGGGAGGTCCGCCTGATACTGGCCGAGCGCGGGATCCCCGAAACCGTTGTCAGGACGGAGGACACAAGGACGGTAAAGAGATGAAACGAATGAAGATTCAGAGCCTTGCCTCGCTTGAGCGCGAAATGCGCGCCGTTGCGCGTGGCGAGCGGCCGCCGCCCCCGGATGCCGCCGAGCCGAGTTTCAATTCGGTCGATGCGCTCGTGCGTTTGCTGACACCGGAAAATCGCGAACTGCTCGCCATGATTCGCGACCGCAAACCCAAATCCGTTGCCGAACTGGTCGCAATGAGCGGGCGGGCACAGCCAAACCTCACGCGCACGCTGGCGAAGATGGAGGCGGCGGGAATTGTGAAAATGAAAACCGCGGGCCGGCGCAAGACGCCGAGCGTCGCGGTGAGGAAGGTCATGGTCGAAATCGATCCTTTTTCGGACCAGGATCGCCTCCGTATCGTGTAGAATGTCACCATGACACGCCGGGAGGACCGATGCCGAGACTGTTATTTCGCGACCCCGACGCGTTGGCCTCGCTTTGCCGGCGTCACCACATTCGGCGACTCGCCCTGTTCGGTTCGACGCTGAGCGGCACCGCTCGTCCCGGCAGCGACGTTGATCTGCTCGTCGAGTTCGAAGCGGGGCAGGAACCCGGCCTGATACGCCTGGCGGGGATCGAAGCTGAATTTTCCCGGCTCCTCGATGGCCGGTCCGCGGACCTGCGCACGACGGGAGACCTCAGTCCCTATTTCCGCGACGAAGTCGCAAGGATGGCCGAGGTCCAGTTTGAATCAAGCTGACACCATCCGCATCCGCCACATGATCGACGCGGGCGAAGGCGCGTTGCGCTTTATCGCCGGCCGCACGCGCGCCGATCTCGATGCCGACGAGATGATGCGCTTCGCCCTCGTCCGCGCCATCGAGATCATCGGCGAAGCGGCTTCCCGGGTGTCTCCGGAAACCCGATCGCAGATTCCGTCCGTGCCGTGGCAGGATGTTGTCCTCATGCGCAACCGCCTTGTTCACGTTTATTTTGACATCGATCATGCGATCCTGTGGAAGACGGCCACAGAAGACATACCCGCATTGCTCGCGGAATTGCGTCCTCTCGTTCCGCGGGCCTGAACTGTCCACAGCCATGAACGACTCACCCGAATTCATCGACAATCGCGACGGCAATACGCTGGCGCTGGCCCGCCTGGCGACGTTTTGATCAGGCGAGAAGGTCGTCATCGACCGCCAGCGGCCCAAGAGAGTGAGGCGGCCAATGAGCTTGCCGAAGCGCTGAAGCTCGACCGGGTGTGATTGTGCGTCTTGATATCGCAATTTGCGATATCAAAATTCGCGGAGAGGGCTCCCTCATTTCTTGATCTCGAAGATAGTGCCGCAGCCACCTTCGCAACCAGAATCGCCGCCCTGCACGGTCGTTCCATAGAGATTGCCTTTGTACATGATCAGGCTGCCAAAGGGCGAAGCGCCGTCACTTCGACCGGCAAAGGAGTGGAGCACGGTTTCACTGCCGTTCGGCGCAAGCTTGAAGACAGTGCCGTTGGAGTAAAGCGTAGTGCTGTAGAGATTGCCGGCGTTATCCGCGATTAGAGCAGCGGAAGGATCAGCCCCGTCCGCGCAATTCTGTTGCTGGCAGAAGTTGTAGAGTACGGTTTCGGTGCCGTCAGGCGCAAGCTTAAAGACAGTGCCGCACCCGTTGCTGCAGCTCCCATTCGCGCCGCCAATTGAGGTCGTGCCGTAGAGATTGCCCTGGCTATCCCTTAACAGTCCAGCGTAGGGCCCGTCCCCATCGCTGCAATTGGGCTGTGAGCAGAAATTGTAAAGCACGGTTTCGGTGCCGTCCGGGGCAAGTTCGAAAACATCACCGCCCTCATTCGCGCCGCCAGCCCATGTTGTACCGTAGAGATTGCCCGCGCTGTCCATGATCAGTCCGGCCCTGGGTGAATTGCCGTCACTTCCGTTGAAGGAAAGGAGCACGGTTTCGGTGCCATTAGGAGCTATCTTGAAGACGGTGCCGGCGCCGTATTCGCAACTGCCACACCCGCCTTCATCTGTCGTCCCATAAAGATTGCCTGCCTTGTCCGCGATCAGGCCGGCGATGGGCACAGCGCCGTCACTTCCACCGGCGAAGGAGTGGAGCACGGTTTCGGTGCCGTCCGGCGCCAGTTTGAAGACGGTACCGCATCCGTATGCTCCGCAGCCCTCGTAAGCGCCAGTGCCGCCGGAGAGTGTTGTTCCATAGAGATTGCCCTTCTTATCTGCGATCACGCCGGCATAGGGCCATGCACCGTCGGCGCAATTTGTCTGAGAGCAAAAGTTGTACAGGATAACGTCCGTCCATGCAGTGTTAGGTGGCACAGGCGGTACGAGCTTGAAGACGGTGCCGCAGCCACCGCTGTCGCTGCAAGCTGTCGTGCCACCATGCGATGTTGCGCCGTAGAAATTGCCCGCCTCATCCCGGATTAGGCTGCCAATGGGGGACACGCCATCATTTGGCGCCCCAGTAAAGGTGTAGAGCACCGTATCTCCCCTAGCGTTCTTCGCCCAGGCGTCATGAAGCGGAACGAACAGGGCCACCGCCAAGCCGCAGCCTACGGCACCTTTGCTGACGGAATCGAGAATTCGGATCATGGGAACCCCCTCAATAAATGGCGGATGCCGTCACGGCTGCCCGCAATAGAAAATTCTCGGCGCCATTCATGGCATTTTCATGAAAGTGGACGCAGCTAGCACCCGCACCCTGTTGACGAGAGAGGCGGTGCAATTCGGCGCTGGCCGAGCGCTGGAAGGTCGCGCGCCTGCTCGATGACGGCAAGCTCTCCTACCGGGACATCCACGACCGCACAGGCGTCAGCCTCGCCACCATCACCCGCGTCGCCCGCTTCCTCAGGCAGGAACCCTATCAGGGCTATCGCACGGTTCTGGAGCGATCGAAGACGGGGAAAAAGCGGGCGAAGGCGAAGGGGTGACAGGACAAGCGGCTTCGTCCGATGGCCGCGTCCATCATCTCGAAGATGGGTATTGGCTCAAATTCGAGATCAGGCGCGTCGGAATGGCGAAGGGGCGCCCGCACGGATTGATTTTCGCGACGAAGTCGCAAGGACGGCCGAGGTCCGGTTTGAATTAAGCTGACACCATCGGCATCCATCGACCGCCAGCCTCATTCGCTCGGCAGACAACCGCGCAATCGCAACTCTTGCACCTGATCGAGGATTTGCGTGGTGCTGAACTTGGGTTTCAGTTCCGCCACGCGTTCCAGAAGCCTTTGCTCATCAGCCACTCCGCCGAGATCCTCGTTCAGCGCGACGAAGACGATTGTCGAGATCAGCTCCAGAATCTTCCCCGTCTTTCCACGCGCGAGAGCGACGATGCGATCGATCTGCTCGCCAAATTCCGCAAGAAAGGCATGGCCTTTCGCTTCCAGAGCTTCGGCCTTTTCCCCCCGGCCGAGCTCGTAGGCGCCGAACGCCGGATCGTAGTTGGCGACAACGCCCTTCAGATTTTCGACGGTCGCGAGCGTCGATGCAAGTTCGAAGGAATAGACGCCGTAAGTATAGAACCTGTAACGATAGCCCAGCGGAATTCCGGCAAGCTCCTGCAGGAGATAAAACACCTTTTGCAACGCCTTGCGGCCGAAGGCGTGGCCTTCGGCCAGGATGCCCGCGACACGGACGACCAGCGCATACCGGTCCCAGTCGGTAACGGTTCGTTCACTCATGAAAATCCCCCTTCACGAAGCGCGGCGTTTGCCGCGTCCCGGCTTTGTCGCGGCACATAAAGCCGCATGCGATTAATCGGCTTCAGCCCGGCAACAACGCCGGACAGCGAAGAAAGCGCCAACGGCCTCTTGTCTCCGCCACTGCGGCTCGGCATGACGAGGATATCGTCTTTGGGCTGATACCACGACTTCGCCGCTGTCATCGCGACCGCATTCATTGTGGATAACATCACCTTGGCACTCTCAAATTTCTCGATCTCGACTTCGGAAGGCGTTTCGGAGGTTTCACAGACGCATCGGTAGTGGTCGCGGTCGACAAGCATCCTTCCGTGCTCGCCGCCTTCCTCCTGGGCGACGGCGCCCAGGACCCGCCAATCGTCCCACTCCAGGAACCGGCGAATGTCTTCCGTCGTCGGCGGCGGAAACCGGCCCCCATGCGGCTCCAGCAGCTTCTTCAACGCCTGTGCGAGGTGGTAATCGAAGATGCTGCGGGTCTTGTGGAAATAGACCTGCGTGAACATCATGTAGCGGGCAATCAGCAATCCTTCGACGGCGTGGGTACCGTCATCGCCAATACCGAGTTCGTGCCCCCCAGTATCCGGATCCTCGCAGAACTCGACGGTCGATGCCACGCGATCGAGATCGTATTTCCCGTAGGCCACGCCCGCGTGATGGCTGTCCCGCAGCAGATAGTCCATCCGGTCCGCGTCCATCTGACCGGAAATAAACGCCTTCCAGACAAGCGCCGGCTTCGTGCTCGGAGCGTCTTCGAATACGCGCTCCACGTCGGACGCCCGGATGCCAAGATTCTCCGCATGACGATTGTTCTCGATGGTTCCGGCCAATTCATGCCTCAGGATCGCTGCGGAATAGGCTTCGTGGGTATACTGCTTTCCTTTCTGATCCAGAGGCAAAAGGTCTTCGCCGTTATGTGAGAACGGCGTGTGACCGACGTCATGCAGCAGCGCTGCCAGCCGGACGATCTGCAGCCACCGGATTTTTGCAGCCTCTTCGAACTGGTATTCACTCTCCAGTATCTCGCGGCTGCGCTCGCAGACTGTGCGAAACAGTCGCGTCGCGACATGCATCGCGCCGAGCGAATGCTCGAAGCGCGTATGCATGGCCCCCGGGTAGACCATGTCGGTAAAGGCAAGCTGCCGGATACGACGCAGCCGTTGAAAGGCGGGATGATTGATGATGTCCCGCTCGAGTTCGTTGTAGCGGACGAAACCATGCACCGGATCGCGGATTTCGAAATGCTTCACGGATTCACCCATGCGCGGGCGAAGGATCGGTGAGCGAGCTCCCGAATCACCGCGATCCGCCAAGCTTCATGCGCCGCCGCTGGAACAGCCGCATTCTTGAGACAGAGCAATTTGTTCATGTTATGTTCCAAATGTCAAGTCAATGACGCGTCATTACCCAACGCGCTGAACC
>DATJUM010000169.1:0-20849 GCA_035502355.1 Rhizomicrobium sp.
ACCGCTTCGACCACACGCACGCGCAAGTCCATCGAATAAGCTTTTCCCATCGGTTAGTCCCAAGCCGAATCACTCGCCAAGACTCCGCCTTTCCATCTCCAATGGGAATCCCGATTCAATCCGGCCGGAAACCGCTCTAGCAGCGGGGCGCAGCCGGTATGGCGGCCATGTGAGTTCTGAAATCCGCTGCTCCCCCCGGCGGGAAAGAGAGGCAGGCGGCGCAAGACCAGCGCGCCGGTGATGAATACGATAATGGGGCCGAGGGGAGCCAGCTGGGCGAGAAATCCGGCCATCAGGAGATTGACCGCACCGACGGCGAGCCACTCCGTCCGATCAAAGGCCCGCTGCCTGTAGAGAAACGCCCAGGCGACCAGGATCACGGGAAAATCATATTCATGCAAATAGGGAATTGAGAGCATCGTCGCCGCGACAAGGCCCGCGGCCTTCAATTCATAGGGTTTATCGCCACGCCAAAACCATATTACTCCAAGGGCACAGAGCGCGCCCGTCAGAACCTGAACGATCCACGCCACATGATCGCCAGCACCCAGAAACCGGGCGACGGAATACATGCTCTCGATCTTTGCCCAGCCTTCGCCGCCCAATGTCAGATAGCTTCTCGACGCAAGAGCGAGCGAGCGAAAAAACGAGATATAGCTGTCCACTCCGAAGGTAAACGTCGCGGCGCAGGCCACGATTGCCGTAGTGACGATCGCCCAGCAGAGCGCACGCCGGTGGCCTCCCGCTATCAGTGCCAGGGGGAGCAGAATCCCCAATTGCGGCTTGTACATCATCAATCCGAGCAAAAAGCCGGCAGCGATCGGCCGACCGCGAAGACACAAAAGAAATCCGCCTATCAAAGCGGCGCTGAGGAAACCGTTCTGCCCCACATACGCGGCCAGCAGGAAAATGGGAGAGGCGAGAGCGGCCGCAATGGCTTCCGGCCGACGAGCAATACACGCCATTGTGGTCGCATATGCCGCGGCAGTCGCCCCAACCCATAAGAGGAATGCCGGGACATAGGGCAACATCGCCAGAGGAGCCGTAATGAAAAAGAGCAACGGCGGATAATTCCAGTAGAAATAACCGGAAAAGGGCTTCGCCAAGGAGATCTGAAGCAGATGAAACGCATGCGGGTCGTAGGCCAATACCGGGTTCCCGCGCAGCGCCGCAATACCGGCTGCGCGATAAGCGAGGAAGTCGGATGGCATGGGAAGTCCGCCAGGCGCCAGTATCCATGCGTGCTGACACAGAAGCACCGCGAGAACGACGGCATAGCCAAAGGCGATGCCCGTCGCCGCGGCCAGGAATCCCCCGCGCGTATCTCGCCGGTCGAGCTTTGGGGCAGCAATGTTGCTCATCCGGTGGCCCGGGTTGTGACGGCAGTCTCCAGAGAAGGAGGTGTTGCGTTGGCCCAGCAATCGGTCTGGTGCGTTTTGCACTCCGAGGCCGATGTACGCTGACAACGCCGAAGCACGATTGCGGCAACCGCAAGGCATGCAAGCGGACCGGCCGCTGAGTATGTGTGCAGGACAAACAATCCCGTGCAGACCACCGCAAAGGAAATCAGCAGTGCCTCGGTTCGGTTGAAGGGAGCGTCGCGATAAAGCCAGGCGAGAGCGATCGAGAGCAGCGGGAAATCGTAGATGAAGGCATAAGGTGTCACAAGCGGCGCTAGCGCGATGAGTCCTGCGGCTTTCAATGAAAATGCATATTGTTCGCGCCACAGGCTCGCGACGGCGACGACGCAGGCGAGTGCGGTGCAAAGCTGGAGCGCCCAAGCTGCTTTCTCCGGAATTCCGCACCAGCGCGAAAACCCATAGACGCTTTGAATCTTGTCCCAGCCAATTCCGGCCATGGCGTGCAGGTCCGCCGTCGAATGCGAGAGGCCATGAACGCACGCTATCAGAGTGTCGAATCCGAACACGCTGCAGGACAGCACGGTCCAGAAAACTGTGCCGAGGCAGGCCCAGCCGAACGCGCGCCAATATCCGCCGAAGGCGAACGCAAACGGGAATAGAAATCCATATTGAGGTTTGTAACTAAGCAGACCGAGAACAAATCCCGCGACAGCCGGCCGGCGCTCAAGGTTGAGGAGCACAACCCCGATAAGGGAAGCGGTGAGAAAGCCGTTCTGGCCATTCATCGTCGCCAATACCGCCCAGGGGGGTGACCATGAGAGCAGGAACGCCGCATAGCGTTTGGCGATGGCCGCTACGATTGCGCCATAGACCATGACCATTGTGCCAACCCAAAGCACGAACGCGACCGCGAAAGGCAGGCAGGCAAGCGGAACGGCGACGAAGAAGAACAGCGGCGGATACGGCCAGGGAAATATCTCGCGGAATTCGTGTCCGACCCTTGCAACCGCCGCCGCGTGAAGTGCGGAGGCCGAATAGGCTGCGAGCGGCGATCCGTGGAGCGCCAGGCTGCCCGCGACCTGGAATGACAGAAAATCGATCCGCTGTGGACGGCCGCTCGCGTCGAACAACCAGGTGTGCGTCGCCACCATTGCGAGCAGGGTGAGGATATATGCAAGCCCGAGGCCCGATGCGATCGCAAGCGCGAGACCCGGCCGGCGCGGCGCTTTGCCGGGAACGGAGGTGCTAACAGCTGACTCCATGGTCAGGTTTCTAGCCGCCGGCCACTTATAATGTTGTTAACCGGGACCTGCGACGGACGGCTTCCTGAGGGAACCGCACCGGGATCGCTCGATTAGATTTGGCTAACCTTTCTTCATTAGTTTCGCCGGCATTCGCTCTGCGGCAGGTATGTCAGGCATGCAACAACTGTCCCTCGTTCATCGGGACGCCACAGACAAGGCACCGCGGGTACCCGATGTATCGATTATCATGCCGTGCCTTAACGAAGCGGTAAGCCTGCCCCACTGCATTGCCAATGCCCGGGAGGCGCTGTCCTGGATCGAAGAGCGTTACGGGCTATCCGGCGAGATTGTCATTGCTGACAATGGTTCGACCGATGGCAGCCAAACGCTGGCGAGAAAACTCGGCGCGCGCGTCATCGATGTACCAATGCGGGGCTATGGCGCGGCGCTGATCGGCGGATGTAACGGCGCGTTCGGGCGATATCTGCTGATGGGCGATGCCGACGGCAGCTATGATTTTACGGACGGCGTTGCGATGGTTGGCCAGTTGATCGACGGCGCAGGTCTGTGCATGGGGTCGCGATTCCAGGGCGGAATCGCGCACGGTGCCATGCCCTGGAAGAACCGTTATATCGGCAATCCGGTGCTGACCAGCATCTTGAATATGTTTTTTTGCGCCCGCATCGATGACGCGCATTGCGGCCTGCGCGCGATCACAAAGGAAGCGTTCAACGAACTCGGATTGAGCAGCACGGGCATGGAGTTCGCGAGCGAGATGATAGTCAAAGCCGCACTCAGGAAAATCCGGATCGACCAGACTCGCGCCACCCTGTCCGTCGACCTTCGCCAGCGGCCGCCGCACCTGAGGCCGTGGCGCGACGGCTGGCGGCATCTGCGCTACCTACTTAGTTCGCTGCTGCTCCTCCAACGAAACCGATTCCTTCTTTCGACTCGAATGCGTAATTCAAATGGACCTGGCTGCGACTTCACTGGGCAGACCACAGGCATCCTTCGCCTCGCATTTCTGCTTCGAGCACAAAATTCTGCGCAATGCCATTCCGGCCAGGAGGAATCCGGACACTAGCCCGGCGGGAACGTTACCGCCTGGCAACAACGAAAATGTGTGGAACGGATAGGTCGCGACTGCCACGCTGGCCAGTGCAATTGCAGTCCAGTCAATCGCATCAAATCGCTTGTTGTGATAAAGATATGCGAGCGCGATCGACAGAAGTGGTAGGTCGTAGACCCAGATATATGGCGTGGCAAGGGTAATGCCTGTTACCAAGCAGGCCGATTTCAGATCGAAACTCATCTTGCTTCGCCACGTAACGGCAATTGTAATAGCGCACGCGGCGCTCAGCATGATTTGCAGAGCAACCGCAACTTCGTAAGGAAAGTGCAGCCAGCGTGCGTAACCATAGAGACTGAGTATTCCGGGCCAGACACCGACAGCGTTGGTGACGAGATGGCTTTGCGTAGCGCCGCCAAGCGCGTGGAAGAAGGTTGGCCAAGCGGAAAAACCGAACACTGCGCCGGTTATCAACACCAGAAAGACGATGCCAGCGCAGGCAGAGAAGAAGGCGCGCCAATAACCCCCAAAGGCAAGTGCCACTGGGAAAAGCAATCCGAATTGGGGTTTGTAGGTCAACAGCGCGAGTAACAATCCACTGAGCATCGGCCGTTCTTCGAGCGTAATAAGGACGAAGCCAGTAATGGCAGCTGTCAGCAGTCCATCCTGTCCCTCCAGCGTGCCAAGCATTGCCCAGGGCGGCGCTAACGCCACGAAAGCAGACTCCCAGCGGCGCGTGATCATCGCAATGGCTACCGACTGAAGCAGGAGGGTCGCATTGGTCCAAAGTACGAAAGCCACGACGGGAGCCGCGCTCGCCATCGCGATCGCGACAAAGAAGAAGGAAGGTGGGTAGAACCATCCGATGAAAGTCTTGAAGGGATGCCCGACCGTCGTGACTTCGGCTGCATGTATCAATCGCGGGTCATACGCGGCAAGAAGCTTCCCGCCCATGGCGAGCTTTCCGGCAGACCAGAACTCCGCAAAATCGAACGGACCCGGATGCCCTGTCTTATCGAACAGAATTGTGTCCGTCGCACAAAGACCTGCAAATACGATGGCGTAGCCCAGGCCGATGCCTGCCAAAGTTGCCAATAGGAGAGTTCCGATTGGAAACTGACACTGCTTCATGCCTGTTCCCTGACGGAATGGCTTATAACCGAATGAGTGAATATCCTGATTCGTCTCTTGCAACGGACCAATCTCATTAGAGTGCCGCATTTGGTGACTCATGCCGACGCCGCCGCGGAAAGGTTGACTGAATTACAACGCGACCCGGCGTCGTCGCGAGACATCAAAGTTTTTGGCGTGGCTAAATCCATGCGGATGCGGCGTACGGCCAAGATTGCTACGATCAGATTTGCAACAAGGCCGCCCGGATAGTGAATTGCGGACGCCGCAGCAACAGCGGCGAGAACGATGCTCCACCACTCGACACGATCAAACGGTTTATTTCGGTAGAAATAGGCGAGGGTGACCGAGAGGAGCGGCATGTCATAGGCCCAGACATACGGTGTCACGAGTGGAACGGCGGCAGCGAGAGCAGTAGCCTTGAGAGCGTAGTCGATCTGCGTCCGCCAGACGTACACCACGGAGATCATAGCTGTTGCGCTGAGGATGGATTGCAGAACAATTGAGGTGCCGTAAGGCAGATGCCGGGCGCGCGCAAGGGCGTAGACGCTCTGAAGCGCGGGCCATGCCGAGGGCGGCTTGGTCACGAGGTGCACCTGGGCAGCACCCGACAGCGCGTGAACAAACGCAGGAAATGTGCCGAACCCGAAGGCCGCGCCGGATGCTAATGCAATCATAATTGCAGTTGCAAACGCCCAGAAGAACGTACGCCAGTACCCGCTAAACACCAAAACGAGAGGAAATAGAAGACCGAAATGAGGTTTGTAAGTGAGAAGACCGAGAAGAATTCCGCTCAGCCTGGGGCGGTGTTCGAGTGTCAGAAGCACTCCACCAATTATGGCTGCTGTTAGAAGGCCGGTTTGACCCTCCACCGTGCAAAGCATTGCCCAAGGTGCCGCCATCGCCAGCAACGCAGCATCCCAGCGTCGCGCAATTGCAGCTACCGTTGCTGAGCAAAACAGCAGTGTCGTATTGATCCATAGAACAAACGCCCAAGCCGGGGGTAGGCAAGCCAGACCCGCCGCAACGAAGAAGAACCACGGCGGATAAAACCATCCAATGAAATTTGTGAAAGGATGCCCAACTGTGGCCACTTCTGCCGCATGTATCAGCCGCGGATCATAGGCCGCGAGAACATTTCCGCTCAGAGCGAGTTCCCCGGCAGACCAGAATTCTGCAAAATCGAAGGCTATGGGATGGCCTGTGCTGTTGAATAGGATCAAGTGCATCGCGCACAGCACGGAGAATGCTATAGCATAAGCGGGGCCGATCACCGAGATCGCCGCCAGTATCAGATTTCCGATTTGTATTGGACTGTTCTTCAAGCGTATCACCCCTTCTGAACTACCTTGCGGGCACGTCGAACGAATCTCCGAAGGTTGTGGCTCGCTCGTCTTGCAGATTCCGGTGAATTGCGCCACTCCGGACCCCCTTTTCTAACAGCGGCCCGGCAGAGGGCGCTTCTTCGGATGCTCTGGAACGCGAACCACACGTTGGCCGCGTTTGTTATCGGGTGCGCTCGGGGATCGGTAGTAAGCCTGTGGGGGAAAGTGGATCGCCCCGCGGCGAGCCGGCTTGTTCATGGGGCTCGCCGTCATGGCAGCCCGGGCGGTTTCGTCTTCGGGTAATGGCAGCGGCCGGGATGTCGATGACGGATGCGGCTGCGAAACGCTCATGGAAGGGAGGTAATGCAGCGCTGGTTGTCATCGTCTTAAGCCGCGATTTTTTCGCCGCGATTCCAGCTATTTTCTCTTTGTTAAGGCTGTCACCGTACTGAAACGCAATGTCCGCGATTCAATCAGACGACCTCGGCGCCAGCATGCACGATCTTGCGGGCGCCGCAGGTGGGATTGGAGCGGCGTGGCCCCCGCGCGCAGATGTTCATGGCGGGCAAGCCCTGAGCGGCATGGGGATACCCGCGAGTCTGGAAGGGATCGCTCGTTTCGTGGCGGTCCTCCTGCTGTTCTCGCTCGTGACGGTTGTTTTCTTCTGGCCGCTGATCGCGCATCCCGGTTCGGCGCTCTTCGGGCCGCCGGACGACAATATGCAGGATTTCTGGAACACCTGGTATGCCGTGGCGGGGCAAGACCACGCCAATTTCTTCTTCACGAATCTGCTCCGGTTTCCGGAAGGAACATCGCTTATCTATCAGTCTTTTGCCTACCCGCAGGTTTTCGCCGTCGTCGGACTGAGCCGGATATTCGGCGCGGACCGCAACACGCTCGTGGCGCTCCAGAACATCACCATCCTTGCGTCGTTTCCGCTGGCCGGGACCGGTGCATTCTATCTTGTGCGCCACTTCGTTCGCAGTACGCCCGGCGCGCTGGCCGGCGGCTATGTCTTTGCATTCAATCCCTCGCATCTCGCCCACGCGCTCCATCACGCCCATGTTTCGTCGATCGAATTCCTGCCGTTCTTCGCGCTTGCGTGGCTGCTCGCCCTGGAGCGCAGAAGTGTCCTCTGGCTGGGCGCCGCGATATTGTCCATGGCGCTGAGCGCGCTTTCGTGCTGGTACTACCTGTTCTACTGCGCCTATTTCATTGGCTTCCAGCTGCTGTATCAGCGGATACGTGACGGGCAGTGGCCGCGCGGCTGGTTCCTGATTGCTCCGGCCGCGTGCCTTGCCGGCACAGTGATGATACTTGCGCCTCTGATCGTTCCCATGGTCATGGCGGCGCAGCCGTCGGTGTACGATGGGGGCGGCAACACCTTTGTCGCGGATCTCGCGGCCTACCTTGCTTTCCCCCCGGAGCATGTCTTTTCAGCACTGTCCAGGTCGCTTTATGCCCGCTTCACGGGCTATCCCACGGAGAGCGTCGTCTATCTGGGCGTGGCCAATTGCGCTGCGCTGGGCTGGGTCCTCCTGCGTGGCGGACTGGCGCGCAATTCGATCAATCTGTACGTCCTGCTCGGATTGATCTTCTTCTGCGTACTCGCGAGCGGCGAGGCGTTGCACGTTGCCGGAATCGTGACGCCGCTGCATCTTCCGGACGTGGTTCTCGACAAGCTCCCGTTCTTCGCCAATATCCGAACGCCTTCGCGTGCGATCGTGTTCGCCTATCTGTTTCTTGCCATCGGAACGGGGCTTGCCGTTTCGGCGCTGTTCGAGGATGTGCGCCCGCTTTCCCGCGTAACGGGCATCCTCCTGGCGGCGCTGATCGTGCTCGATTTCTATCCCGTGAATCTGGAGACCACGCCGGTGGCCTGCTCGAGGGGGCTCGCACCGATTTCATCCGATCGCGAACGCGGGTTTGGCGTGCTCGATCTGCCGATCGGGTATGTGGAGGAAAACGCCTACATGCTCCAGCAGACCTGCGACGGCGTAGCGCAAATGGGCGGTGCGACGACGCGCGAAATGGGCCAGACGCTGGTGAACCGGCTGCCCCTCTACGACCTGCGCCGTGAGAAAGCGGAGCTCCGCGAGGCCCACGTAAAATATATCATCATCCACCGGCCGCAAAACGGTTTGTACGGGTGGGGCGACAGCCTGTTGTATACATGGGACAACAAGCTGCCTTCGATAAGCCAATTTCTGCGCACCTATCGGGCAGTCTATGACGGCCCGGACCTGCTCGTCCTGCGCGTGTATTAGAGGATCTTTGCAAGACCTTTTCGTCGCTTCTCTCCGCGGCGCGACATAACCTACAAGCACCGCGTGATGTCTCCAAACAGAAATGGGCACGTGGCGGCGCGGAGAACGCGGAGTAAGCAAGACAACCGTCATGGCCGAGCCCCCCGGGACCGCGCGTGAACCTTTTGGCCCGACATTCAAAATTCCAAGTCGGAACGGTCTCGCAGCTGCCAATCGCCAAGCGCACCCCGTGCCCTTGCGATACCGAATGTTTTCCCCGGACAAAGGGGTGCAGGACTCGCTGTCGGAACCTGCTTCGCCGCGGGTGAGAAAACTCCGATGAAAGGGAATCGCCACCGAATTTGTTAAGCAGTTCCGCCTACTCTATTTCGCCGAACGGGAGCGGAGCAGCGACGATTGGATCATATTGAAACAGGTGGCCTGAACAGCCGGCGCCCGATCCTGCAGTCGCCGGTCCTCCGCGCCTATATCGGCATTGCAAGGCCCGATCACTGGATCAAGAATATCTTCATGATTCCGGGCCTGGCCTTCGCCTGGGTCGTCGCGCCGCATACGGAATCGCTCCTCGCTCTGCCCGGCGCACTCGTGGCGCTGTGCCTGATCGCTTCGGCCAATTACACGATCAACGAATATCTGGACGCGGAATTCGACCGCTTCCATCCGGTCAAATGCGCGAGAGCCGGCGCGCTGGGGCTTCTGGATGGCCGTATCGTCATGGCACAATATTTTGTTCTGGCGATCAGTGGGCTTCTTGTCGCGCATGCGATCAATGCGCCATTCTTTCTGAGCGCCGGCCTGCTGCTGCTGATGGGCATCATCTACAACGTCCCGCCCGTCAGGTCGAAAGACCGGGCCTATCTCGACGTTCTTTCCGAATCGATCAACAATCCGATCCGCTTCCTGTTCGGCTGGTTTGCCGTTACGCAGGCTGCGCTGCCGCCGGCCAGCGCGCTTCTCGCCTACTGGATGGGCGGCGCGTTCCTCATGGGCGTGAAGCGATATTCGGAGTACCGCCGAATCGACGATCCGGCGCGGGCCGCACTCTACCGTCGCTCCTTCGGAACCTACTCGGAAGAGTCGCTGCTTCTTTCATCCTTCTTCTATGCGCTGTGCTCGGCTTTCTTCATCGGCGTGTTTCTCATCAAGTACCGCATCGAGTATGTGCTGACATTTCCGCTGTTCGCCGTGCTGTTCACCTGGTATCTGGCGATCGGTCTCAAATCCGACTCGGCAGCGCAGGCGCCCGAGAAACTCTACCGGGAGGCCATCTTCATGGGCTTCGCCGGCTTCACCTTCCTGATGGCCGCGGTGCTGTTTTTCGTGCGCGTGCCATTCCTGCACGGCCTGATGGATCCGCAACTCATTTCCCTGAACCTGCGCACGTTCTGGAATTAGCTCGATGCCGCGCCATTGTATTTGCACGCGGAGACGCAGAGGCGCGGAGGTGCAGATTTCACCCCGTAGACACCGGGAGCACAAAGTTGGTTGCGCGCTTCGCGCGCCAAATCCTTGGTGTTCTTCGCGCCCCAGTGGTGAATTCGTTCCGCGTCTCCGCGTCTCCGCGTGCCAATAATGGCGGCTGCGATCGCAATTTTCGACATGGACGGCACGCTCACGCGCGGCGACACGTTTCTCGCCTATCTGAGATTCGTACTCGGGCGGCGCGCGCGCCGCACCGGGCATTGTCTCGGACTTCCTCTCGCCGTTGCGCAATTCCGTTGCGGATTGCGTTCGCGCGACTGGCTGAAGCAGGAATTCGTGCGCGCAATACTCGGCGGCAGTACCCGCACGGAGATTGAGATCTGGACGTCGGAGTTCGCGCACTGGCACGGCCGGAAATTCCTCAAGCCCGGCACGCTCGATGCGCTTCGCCGGCACCAGACCCTCGGCCATCGGCTCATGATCGCCTCGGCGAGCGTCGACATCTACACGCCGGCCCTGGCCGCGCTGTGGGGCGTCCCGGAAGTCGTCTGCACCAAACTCGAATGGCAGTCGGACCGACTCACGGGACGGCTCGACGGGCCAAATCTGCGCGGCGAGGCGAAGCTCGCAGCCGTCAGAGAACGGGTCGAAGTCTCAGGCTCCAGACCGAAAATCTTCGCCTATTCGGACGACCACAGCGACCTGCCGCTGCTCAGATTTGCGGATTACGGATTCGCGGTCGACCCGACGCGAAAGCTCGCTGCGTGCGCTGCGCGCGAAGGGCTTCGCATCGTGAGCTGGAAAAGCATCAATGGGACGATCGCGCCGGCACTCGTCGGGCAAACGCATCCTTCGACAAGCTCGGGATAAAGAATTCCAAATTTACGCAGCGTAAGCTTGCGCATGGTGTAAGCCCGGTTCGCCGCCAAGGCTGGTGCCCCGACTTCGGCTTCTTTTTTCTAGCAGGATACGCCGCGAGACAACAGCACATACGGCAACGCTCGCGAGCGCCGCCGCCGAATTGTTGCTCCACGCCCAGGACGTTATCAGGATCGAGAATGCAACGGTGGCGCATTCGGGAATGTCGAGGCGCCGCTGGTAAATCAGAAATCCAAGCGCAACGGCCAGCACGGTCTGATCGTATACGAGCACATAGGGCGTTGCGACCGGTATCGCAGCAGCCAATCCCGCCGCCTTCAGGCAAAAGGGCATGTTGCTCCGCCACAGCGCCGCGATGGCGACAACGCAGGACATGCTTGCGAACGCCTGAAAGAGCCAACACACGATCCCCGGCGCGCCAAGACCGCGCGCGAATGCATACATGCTCTGCAAGTTATACCAACCCATCTCGTCCCTGGCCAGAAATCCGTCAGTGTGCGAAGTGAGGCTGTGGAGGAAATCAAACATTGTTCCCGGGCCGAATGCGGCCACGGAGCCGGCGGTCCAGGCGAGCGTACCAATGGACGCCCATAATACGGCGCGCCAATATCCGCCGAACGCCAGCGCGACAGGAAATAGAAGCCCAAGCTGCGGCTTGAAACTGAGCAGACCCAGAAGAAGGCCGGCAAGCGCCGGGCGCCGGTTCAACAGCAAGAGTGTTCCCCCGATGATCGAGGCCGTGAGAAGGCCCTCCTGTCCGATATACAGGCAATCGACCGCCCACGGGCACGCCGCTGCCGCGAGACCGACAACAGGACGTTTCGTGATGGCGGTCATGACACCCGCGTAGGTAACGAATGTCGCGCCGTTCCAGAGGGCGAAGGACAGTGCAAAGGGCAGGCTGGCCAGAACAACCGCGACACAGAGAAACAGCGGCGGATACAACCATTGCAGGCTGGCCGGAACATCGTGGCCAACGGTTTGCACTTCGGCCAGATGCAGGACGTGCGGCACATATGCAAAGTGCGGTGTCCCCTGGAGCGCCAGGCGTCCGGCTTCCCAGAAAATCACAAAGTCCACCATGGCCGGATGGCCGCTGCGCTCGAAGGGCCAGATGCGCAGAGCGGTGCAAATCGTCAGCCCGACAATGAAGGCGATGGCAATTCCGGCCATTGCCGTCATTGCGATGCGCTCCAGGCGGGCCGACGACCCGTCGTCGGTATTTTGTGCAGGCATGGGCTGTTCCGGCGGCATCTGGTACCGGTAGCTTTGGGCCTATTTCTATTCCGTTAAGAGGTTCCGAAACCCGGCAAGGGGACTAGGCAGCGGTGAGAGCGCGCTGGAACGCGGCATATGTCGAAACTTACTTGCGGTGTGGAGGCGTTACTTCGATGTCCGTGCGGCGTAGAGCTCCCTCGCCTCCGGTTCCGCGGCAGAAAAAGAAGGAAGTACGCTGCACTTGGCACCAATGGTCCGCATCGCGTTGCGCACCAGAAATATGCCCGCGAGGAGCATCACGATGGCGCCGGCCGGCAGGAGCAGAACCGCAGCCGCGCCGCGCGTGACGATGGGAACGGCCCAAAGCAGTACCAGAATCGACTTCTCGTAGGGGCGGAAGCCGCGCGCCATGCCCTGGGCGCCGAGCAGCGCGATCGCGGGCGCGAGCGCCATGAAATCGTAGTCGAGGCAGTAGGGCGTGGCGAGCAGCGAGGCCAGACAAAGCGCGGCCCCCCTGTCGGCGAATGTCACGGGTTTTCGCCAGATAATTACGAGAGAGATCGCGGCGGCTGTGCTCGCGATGCCCTGAAGGACGTAGGCGAGCGGAATCGAACTTCCCCACAACCGCGCCCAGGCGAAGACGCTTTGCATCTTGTAGAAGCCGACCTGGCCTTGCTCCAGAATGCCTGTCCGCGCGAATTGAGCCGAAGCGAAGAACGCGTGCCAGAGATCAGAGCCATAGGCGACCGTCGCAGCTGCGGCGAGAACTGCGGCTGTCACGACCATCGCGAGGAGCGCGCGCCATCTGGCGGCAGCAATCAGTGCCAGCGGAACGAGCGGGAGAAATTGTGGCTTATACGCAAGAAGCCCGAAGAGCACGCCGGCGAGAACCGGTCTGCGGTCGAGCGCGCCTATTCCGCCCGCGAGCAGAGCTGCCGTCAGGAATCCATTCTGCCCATGAATGATGTTGACGAAGACGGCAGGAAATACGACAGCCAACAAAATCCAGGCTTTGTGCTGTGTTTCAATGAGCGGAAAGCTGGCCCGGAGCAACAACGCCAGCGCGCCGAGATAGAGTGCAAATGTCGCCAGCTGCCAAACCAGCAGAGCCGGTAGATAGGGCAGTAATGCCAGCAGTCCCGCGGCCGGAAGAAAAAAGGGCGGATACTGCCAACTGATGAACGGCGTGGTCTTACCGAAGATCGCCTGCTGTTCGGCGTGCTGGCGCGCGGGGTCGAAAGGTGCGGTGGGCTCACCCTGCAGTACATAACGGCCAGCTGCGTAAACATTGGAGAAATCCGAGCCGAGCGGCCGGCCTTTGTAATCGTTGATGCCGTGGGCGGTGGCGGCAAGAAAGAAAAGCGCTGCCGTGAAGCCGATCAGCAGCGCGGCCGGCCACAACACGATCCTCTCCCTGGTGACGAACGCGCCGCTACGAAGAAATTCGAGGATTGTGGTCACGCGTAGAGCCGTTCAGCGGTCCTGTGCCAATCTGCTCCGAACAGGCTTAAACAGACGTTGACGCGATGCCGACGTCCCGGCTTCGGGGCTGGCGTTGTCCGATGGAAGCACCCAGATTTGGGGTTCGGCCCCTCCGGCTGCCACGATATCCGGAGGTGTTCCGCCCAATATTGTGAATGGACGGCCGCCGGAAAATGGCGTAAAACTTGGCTCCCGTGCGAAATGACGCGGAGTGGTAGCGCAACAGGTCCATAATGGCGGAGCGGGAGCCGTGCCATGATGCGCTTCAATGCTGTTTTCATGTTCCTTCTCTTCGCGACGACGGCGGCGATTGCCGCGCCGCATGGCGCGGTGAAGCCCGTGCCACAGCCCCCGGTGCTGCTCGATCTCGGGAAGCTGCATTTGTTCCACCTGCCCGAGGCGTCCGATTCGGCGATGGCGGACCCGTCTCTACCCCAGCACGAAGACTTGTCGCAGGCACCGCAGGAGCAAGTCCCCGGCCTGGCGATGGGACCGCTTCACGCCCAGATCGGGGAGGACGACGACCCCTGGGCGCATTTGCAGGCCTATGAATCGCAGCTCGGCGGCAGCGTCGGGGAAGATCAGCAGAACAAGTCCCGGGCGGCCAAGCTGCTCTTCGTCTGGCCGACGGACAAATAGCGAATCCGCTTCACAGCCAAAGCCCGCTGAGATAAAGGCTGGCCTGGGACCGCGGGCGTCTCGCCCGCCTTTGAAATGCGGGCGAGACGCCCGCGGTCCCGGGATTCAAGCAAAAGGTCATTCTCGCATGTCGTACAAGGTCGCCGTAGTCGGCGCGACCGGCAATGTCGGCCGGGAAATGCTCGACGTTCTCGCCGAGCGCGCCTTTCCGGCCAGCGAAGTGGTGGCGCTCGCTTCCACCCGCTCGATTGGAACCGAAGTCTCGTTCGGCGACAGCACGCTGAAGGTGAAGGCGCTCGATTATTACGACTTCGCCGGCACCGATATCGCGCTGATGTCGGCCGGGTCGGCGGTCTCGAAAGAATGGGCGCCGAAGATTGCCGCGGCGGGCGCGCTGGTGATCGACAATTCGTCCTGCTGGCGCATGGATCGCGGCGTTCCGCTCATCGTGCCCGAGGTCAATGCCGACGCTCTCGATGGCGGCGCGCCGAAAGGCATCATCGCCAATCCCAATTGCTCGACGGCCGGACTGGTGGTGGCGCTGAAGCCGCTGCACGACGAGGCGAAAATCACGCGCGTGGTCGCGGCGACCTATCAATCCGTGTCCGGTGCCGGCAAGGAGGCGATGGACGAACTCTTCCGCCAGACGCGGGCGGTATTTGTCGCCGATCCGATCGAGCACCAGAAATTCACCAAGCAGATCGCATTCAACCTCATTCCGCACATCGCCGACTTCCTCGATTCCGGCTACACGCAGGAGGAGTGGAAGATGATGGTCGAGGTGCAGAAAATCCTCGATCCCGACATCCAGGTCACGACCACCTGCGTGCGCGTGCCGGTGTTCATCGGCCATTCGATCGCCGCAAATGTCGAATTCGAGCGGCCGATCACCGCCCAGCGGGCGCGCACAATCCTGCGCGCCGCACCGGGCGTGCTCGTCGTCGACAAGCATGAGGATGGCGGCTACATCACGCCGGTCGAAGCGGCGGGCGAGGATGCGACCTATGTGTCGCGCATCCGCAAGGATCCAACCGTCGAGCACGGGCTCGCGCTCTGGGTGGTGACCGACAATCTGCGCAAGGGCGCGGCGCTCAATGCGGTGCAGATCGCCGAATGCGTCATCAACCGCAGTCTGCTTCGCAAAGCCGCTTAGGAATTTTGACACAAAGGGCAGAAAGAGAGCTTCGTGTTCCTGGTGCTCTTCGTGGTCAAATCTGCGCGATGCTCACTTCGCCTGAAGGAGGCGGAGTTATAAGCGCGTCCTGTTCGGCGATGAGGCGCAGCTCATCACAATCGCGGCTTGCGGTCAGGATGTGATGGACGGATGCGGTGGCGCGAAAGAGCGCATCGCGCAAATGCGCTCCGGATAGCTGCGCCGCAAGAAACAGGGCCGCAAAAAGATCGCCGGCACCGTGGGGCACATGCGCGAGATGCGGCGCGGATGCGAACCATCCTTCGCCGCGCGTAACAGCGAGAATGCCGATGCGGCCGGATCCGTCAGGTATTGACGTTGCTGCCACGAGCGGACGGCCGAGACGCAAAGCCGCCGCGCGCGCCTCCTCACCATTGCGCACCGGCAGGCCCGAAAGCGTGACAAGTTCGAAGGCATTCGGGGTCACGATGTCGGCGCGCGGCAGAAGCATGCGCGCCATGGCTTCGGCCACGCCCGGTCTCGCATAGGCGCGTCCGTCATCGCCGATGACGGGATCAAGACAATAGAGGGCTTTCGGGTTGGCACGCTTCACACTTGCCACCGCATCCGCGATCACCTCCGTCTGCCCTGCATGGCCGAGATAGCCGGAGAGAATTGCATCGCATTGATTGAGCCATCCATTCGCCGCGAGTCCTTCGATCAGTCGCCGCAGCCGGTCGGCGCCGATCGTCTCGCCCGCCACGCGCGGATAACCCGCGTGGCTGGAGAGAAGCACGGTCGGCAGCGCCCAGACTTCATGGCCGAGCCGCTGCAGCGCGAACCGCGCGGCACCCTGGCCCACATGGCCGTAAACGACTTCGGACTGGAACGAGAGGATGTTCATTGGCGCTGCCTTGTTCTCTTCGTCATCGCCCGCTTTATGCGCGCGATCCATTTTTGTGCCGTCGCTAAACCGGGTCGCCCGGACGAGCCGGGCGATGACGAAAAAAAGAAATGGATTGTCCGCCGGAGCGGATCATTGGATGTTTCAGGCGCAGATGCAACGCAGCGTGTGATGTCTCTTCCCCTCCGCCCGCGCCGATCGGTGCTTTACCTGCCGGGCTCGAATGCGCGCGCGATCGAGAAGGCGCGCACGCTGCCCGCCGATGCGATCATCCTTGATCTCGAAGACGCCGTCGCACCCGACGCGAAACAACAGGCGCGGACCGAGGTTTGCCACGCGGTGAAAGCGGGTGGATTCGGGAAGCGGGAAATCATCATCCGCGTGAATGCGCGTGCTACGCCGTGGGGCGACGCGGATCTCGCGGCAGCGGCGAGCGCAAAGCCTGACGCCATTCTGATCCCGAAGGTTTCCGGACCCCGCGATCTGCGCGAAGCCCAGGCCGCACTTGCCGAAAACGCGATTTCGCTGTGGGCGATGATCGAGACGCCGTGTGCCATTCTCGACATCGCCTCTATTGCCGGCGCCGGCGCGGGACTTGCCTGCCTGGTGATGGGCACAAATGATCTGATCAAGGAGATGCGCGGAACGCATATGAGCGGCCGTGAAAATCTCTTCACGGCGCTCGGCCTTTCGGTCGCCGCGGCGCGCGCCTTCGGTCTTACCATCATCGATGGCGTATTCAACGCCATCGCGGATGCCGACGGATTTCGCGCGAGCTGCCGTCAGGGCCGCGCCTTCGGTTTCGACGGCAAAACGCTTATCCACCCGTCGCAGATCGCGGCGTGCAACGAAGAATTTGCCCCTTCGCGGGAGGAGATCGAAGCGGCGCGCAAAATCATCGCCGCCTTCGAACAGCCGGAAAACGCCATGAAAGGTGCCATCGCGCTCGATGGCCGCATGGTCGAGCGGCTTCATCTTGACATTGCGCGCATGACGGTCGCGCTCGCTGAAGCAATCGATGCGAGCAACAACTGACGCGGCCGGAGAGAATGAAACAGCCGTACTCGACACCCCGTCGGGCCGGCTCGTCGGTTTGCGCCAGCGCGGCGTACTCGCCTTTCGCGGCATTCCCTATGCGCGCCCGCCGGTCGGTCCCCTGCGCTGGCGTTTGCCCGAACCTCTCGATCCCTGGACCGGCGTGCGCGACGCCTCGCGGGCCGGGCCGGTCTGCCCGCAAGCGCCGGCGCCGTTCGATGCATTTCTCGGCGGCGCGCTCAGCACGCAATCGGAGGATTGTCTTTATCTGAATGTCTTTGCGCCGCCGCCCGACGGCGCGAAGCGGCCGGTGATGCTTTGGATTCACGGCGGGGCTTTCGTCATCGGCGCGGGCAGCCAGTCCATCTATAATGGAAGCCGCCTTGCCGCTCGCGATGCGGTCATTGTCACGATCAACTACCGACTCGGCATCTTCGGATTTCTTGCTCTTTCAGAGACGAGCGGCGGCGCCGAAGGGCTCGCCGATCAGCTCATGGCGCTCGACTGGGTGCGGCGAAACATTGCGGCGTTTGGAGGCGATCCCGACAATGTCACGCTGTTTGGCGAGTCCGCTGGCGCGATGTGCGTCGCGGCGCTCCTCGCCTCTCCGGTGGCCGACGGCCTGTATCACAAGGCGATCCTGCAATCCGGCGCTGCCCATATCGGCCATGACCGCGAGCAGGCGGAACGCGTCGCGCATGCGGTGCTCAAGGCATTGTCGCTGTCACCGCAAGACGCGCACCAGGCTGCGGAAATTCCAACCGGCCTTCTTCTGAAAGCCCAGACCGCCCTGCTTGCATCCGCGCATGACGGCAAGGATCTCCAGAGGCTTGGACGTTTGCCGTTCCAACCAACAATCGACGGCCGGCTGCTGATGGACAAACCGATCGACGCGCTGCGACGCGGTGCGGCCCGAAACATTCCCGTGCTGACGGGCACCACGCGCGACGAATGGAAACTGTTCAGCGCGGCCGATCCGCGGCTGCGCCTGATGACGCTCGCCGGTTTCGAAGCGCGGCTTGCGCATGTCGGCGGCGAGTCCACCCCGGCGATGCTGCAGGCCTATGGCAGCGGCTCCGCCTTCGAACGCTACAACGCCTTCATGACCGATCGCATTTTCGCAGTGCCCGCAGAGCGGTTGATCGCGACGCGCGCAAATGCGGCGCCCGTTTTTGCCTATCGCTTCGACTGGCGCTCGCGGCTTCTCGGCGGAATCTTCGGCGCCTGCCACGCGCTGGACCTGGGCTACATGTTCGGCACCCATGGCGATGGCATGGCGTCCGCCTTTTTCGGCAAAGGCGCTCCTGCGGAGCAGCTTGCCGCCGACATGATGGACTGCTGGACCGTTTTTGCGCGAACTGGCGACCCGTCGACTCCTGCGACGGGGCCATGGCCGCGCTGCACCGAGACACTCCGCCCGACACTGACTCTTGGCGATGGAGCACCCCATCTCGTCATGGCGCCGGACCAGGCACGCCTGGATGTCTGGCGCAGCGTGCCCGACCGACGGATCGGCGTGTGACAACCCGAGCCTAAGGACGGCCCACCTCCCCCGAAAACTTCGACTTGACGATGCGATTGTCATGCAATTAAGACGCATTCTCAATATCCAGGGATATGAGGTCCATGGACTGTCATGGGGCGGAGAGAGCCCGCCGGAAAGCCGACTGCGCGCGCAGGGCGCGCGCTCTCCTGATCCTGCTGGCGCTCGCGGCCAGGATGCCGCCGGCATTCGGCGACGCAGCCGAGCCGGCATCGGCTCCGGCAGACCCCGGAGGCACGGAAACCATTGTCGTCGAGGCTACACGGATGTCAGGACCCGGCCTGTCCGACACCGGAACCGGCGATTATTCCGTAACCAGCTCGGACATTTCCGCCCTTCCCGCCGGCGATGAAACATCCATCACCGACGTGCTCGCACAGATGCCCGGCGTCGCCATCGACCAGAACCAGCAGATCCATATCCGCGACACGGAAGGCCCGCAGTTTCAATATCAGATAAACGGCGTGCTTGTTCCATTGGACATCAACACCAACCCGCCGTTTCTTTCCATGATCAATCCGCTCTTCATCTCGCGGCTTGATCTCCTGACCGGAGTTCTTCCGGCGCGCTACGGCTACGCCACGGGCGGCGTGGTGAGCATTGAAACAAAAGACGGCTGCGCCGATCCCGGCGGAAGCGCCACGCTCTATACGGGGCAGCGCGAGATGCTGCAGCCGAGCGTGGAATATGCCGGATGCAGCGGCTCGCTTTCGTATTTTGGCAGTCTGCTCTACAGCCAGAGCAATACGGCTTTCAGCTCGGCGACGCCGGGCGCCAATCCCATCCATGATCAGACCCATCAGGGACAAGGTTTCGGCGTCCTGTCGTACCCTCTCGACGCGGACACCAAACTCAGCCTGATCGCGTCGGTCTCCGACAGCGACAACCAGCTTCCGAACGTTCCGGGCCTGACGCCGGAATACATGCTGGCGAACGCGCCTGTCATTCCATCGTCGCAGATCAACTCATACCTGAATTTCCGCGACTATCTCGGCATCCTGTCGCTCAACGGCACCCCGGACACACGGCTGTCCTATCAGTTGTCCTATGCCGTGCACTCCATTTCGGAATTCTTCGAGCCCGACGATGTGGGCGAACTTCTCTACCAGGGCGTCGCTTCGACCGCGTCGCACAGGGATTTCGACAATACGGTCCAGGGGGATCTGAGCTATGTTCTCGGCCGTCATACCATTGGCGCCGGATTCTATTTCGGCGCCTATGATGTAACGGCCGACGACTCTTCTCTCGTCTTCCCGGTCGATTCCTCGGGCAACCAGACGAGCGATATCCCCGTTCGGGTCGTCAACAATGCCCAGGCCATGAATACGGTTTCGGGCGTCTATGTGAATGATCTCTGGAATATCACTTCATGGCTGCGGGCGAATTTCGGGCTGCGCTGGGACCGGCTGACCGGCTTCACGGATGGCAGCGCGGTCGACCCGACCATCAACCTGACCTGGACGCCGTCAGCGGGAACCGACATTCACGGCGGCTTTGCGCGCTACATGCAGGTGCCGAGCTTCCAGGGCATATCGCCCGGCGCGCCGGCCGCGTTTGCCGGAACGACGGCGGAAGGGCCGCCGGGCATCGCGACGCCGGTGGTGGAAAACGATTCGGAATGGGATGTCGGAATCGTTCACACGCTGATGCCCGGCCTCACCGTCTCGGAAGATAATTACTACGAGATCACCGAACACTATTTGGATACCGGCCAGTTCGGCGTGGTGCCGATCTTCGCGCCTTTCAATTACAACAACGGCTTCATATGGGGAACGGAAGCGGCGGCCGCCTATCGGGTCAATCCGCTTTCCTTCTATGCAAATGTCACGCTCGGCCGGAACATGCAGAAGGGCGTGGATACGGGGCAGTTCAATTTCGATCCCGACGAGCTTGCCTATATCGACTCGCACCACATCGTGCTCGACCACCAGCCCCTGCTCGGAATTACGGGAGGTGCGGCCTATGACTGGAAGCCGTGGTCGTTCAGCGTGGACGCCACCTATAGCAGCGGCCTGCGCGCGGGCTTTGCCGATCTCGTCCAGCTGCCGAATGTGTTCCAGGTCAATGTCGGAATCGGGCGCAGCTTCGACATTCCCGGATTGGGCACCGTGACCGACAAGCTCACTTTGCTCAACATCTTCGACCGGACGAACCTGATCCGGCCCGCCGAAGGCATCGGCATTTTCCAGTCGGCTTAT
>DATJUM010000170.1:0-24004 GCA_035502355.1 Rhizomicrobium sp.
CGGAACAGTTGAACAGCGCCGTGGCGTGATTGCAGACCTGCTGCTGAAACTGACTGGCGCTCCACCCGGATGTCTGGGCCTGGCCGGTCATGATGAGACGCGCGGACTGTTCGGTGGCCGTCTGTAGCACCTGCTGGGCGAGCAAAACCACGCCGGTCTGCAGGATTGCGATAAGGAGGGCCAGAAATGGCGCGGCAATGAGCCCGAATTCGACTGCAGTCGCCGCCTGCCGGGCGCGGACAAATCGTACGATCGACTTTGCCACATGCGCGAGACGCGGTCTTGGCCTGGCCATTCCCGAAGAGATTTGCGAATTCATCCCTTGGTCCCCCTATTTCGACAGATAGGATGTCTGAACGGCGATCTGAAACAGTGAATTCAGTGCCGCCGTGATGTCGCCGCCGGTTTCCACTTCGTAATAGAGGCCCGGCGACGCACAGGTTTGGAGCTGCGTCGCGATCTGGGACTGGAAGGAAGATATTCCGAGCCCCGAATTGTCGAAGTTCTCATACCAAGCATTGGTGGGAAGCGGCAGATACTCCGTGTAGAGAACGGCGATCCGGATTCCGCGATTCTTGATCGCGCTGCACCAATCGGTGTTGGAGTTCATGAGATATTGCTGGCGGCCTGGATCCAGGCTGGTCGGATTGAGGGGAAAAGCCTGGAATTCGTCCTCCACGCCGTCGGTGACGAGGAACAGAACTTCCTGCGGCGTGTCGCCCTGCGAGTTGGTTCCGTTGCCGGGATCGGGCATGGCCGTGTTGATTGTCTGCATCGCCAGATCATAGTTGGTGTCTTCGTCGGCGTTGCAAATCAGCTGGGTCAGGCAGTTCTGGTCATAGACCTCGAGCATTGAAATATTGCCCGCGGACTGGGCGGCCTGCGTCAGATTCGTCGTCAGCGACTGAATGCTCGTAACGCTCACGTCGAATGTGTCGATTGCCATCCCGTAGGTCGCCTGATTGGTCTGCTCCGTGGTCTGGGCGGTGGACATCAGGTCCTGGGCGGCCGTCTTGACATTGTCGATGCGCAAGGCGACGCCCAGATTTCTCGCCAGCGTATAATTATCCTCGCCGTTGGGGTTGCCGAGATTGTCGTTCCCGGGGTTGCTTTCATGACAGCCGAAGGCGCAGCCGCCCTGGGCGGGAGTGTTCGCGACCATGGTGGCTATGCCGGCGGGCGTCGCCGCGATCGCCTGGGATGGGGAGCTGTCCAGCAGGAGATAGAAATTGATGTTCGGTGCCATTGCACCGACGGCCTGCGAAGAGCCGCTGAGGCTCGTCGTCGGAAAACCGAGAATGCCGGCAAACGCATTCGGCGATGATGCGGACCACGCGACCTTGACCGTCCGGCGGGCACCCGTGTCGAGGACTGTAACCGTCAAATTCGCGGGATTATAATTCACGGAGGAATAGGCTCCCGCCTGGGCATTGAAGGCGGCCGTCGCGGCAGCGACCGAGGCTGCATCATTCTGGGACAACACTGCAGGCCTCACGCCAGCGAGAGCGGCGGCGTCCGCATACGCGTCCAACTGGCTTTCGCGCACGGCTGCCGACGTATAGTCGATACCGGCGCCCACGGCGAACATCACGGGAATCAGGGCAAACGCGAATGTCATCGCCACGTTGGCCTGTCGGTTCCGGATCATGCTTCGGAGGTGCCTAGCAATCATTGCTTGATCCTTTTCCGGTAGACACGTCCCGCTTTGGTTCAAAGCGTGTCTATGACCGTCGCGATGTTGCGCCTCGACGTTGTCCGGCTGCCCGGAGCTGCTTATCCGCCTTGACGGATGTCGCGTTATGGGCGCGAAAAATTTGAATTGCACTCTCCGAATATTGGAAAGCTTAACCAAGGGTTAAGCCGATACGGCAGTGATTGTGGGAGGATGCCGACCGGGTGTTATCGAACCCAGGTGCTGTCCGAATGAATTGAAATTACTTGATATAGGTGCGCAGCACTTCAAGCAGCTCGTCGGCTGCCTCCTGCTCGCCGCGCGACGGCTTGCGGTCGCGGTCGACCATGTGCAGTATGATGTGATCCTCGATCACTTCGGCCATGATGCCATTGATCGCGCCGCGCGCAGTGGCGAGCAATCGCATTACTTCGCTGCAGCCCTGGTCGGCCTCGACCGCACGGTCGAGCGCATCGATCTGCCCACGCAAGCGGCGGATGCGGTTGAGCAGCTTCTGCCTTTCCTCGATGACATGCGCCAGTTTGCCACTCTCCGATACCCTGGGGGGTACTTGCACGATACGGGTGGGGGTATATACCCCACCTTGCATGTGATGGAAAGCCGTTGCGGTCCGTGTGCCGGTGGACCGTCGAAATCGGAGTCACCGTCAACTTTATGAATCCGCGGCCAGGCGAAGGTGGCGACGATTGCGACAGCAGACGCTTGGCGTTTGCATTCGCGGCGACGGTCGCCTTCCCAGCCCGGGACATGCGCGTGATCGTCTTCGGAGCCGCAACGCCCGCGCGTTGATCCGCCGGCCGTCGCCTGTCTCCCGGGGTTCGAGCAACCGCTCAACCAAGAGGAGGCAGCAATGTTTTCCGTTCTTATCCCCCCTTTTGGCTCGCGCAGGGCCGACGGTGAACCGCCGAAAGGAACTCTTGGCCCGCGCAACCTTATCCGGCTTGTCGTATTGCGTGGCTATCTGGTCATTGCAGCTGGTCTGATGCTGGCGCGCGTTGCAAAGCTTGCATTGGGCGGCTGACGTTTCGGATCCTGCGGGCGGGGAACATTGCATGGCAGGCCTCCAGTCTGGGCGTCACTATAGGCTCTTCGCCGCGGTGCTCCTCCTTCTCGGCGCATGGGGATCGCGCGCGTTTGCCGACGATTCCGGCAGCACGCCCGCAGATCAGGATTGGGCCGTGCACGCGCAGGTCACCAGCGTGACCCAATTCCATCCCGCGTTTACTTCGCCCTATCGCGGGGCCAACAGCCTCGATCCGGGCAGCCGCGGCGACGAGACCCTGGACATGACCCTGTTCGCGGGCGTGCGGCCCTGGAGCGGCGGGGAGGTCTGGTTCAACCCGGAGATCGATCAGGGCTTCGGCCTCAGCGACACCTACGGGATTGCGGCATTTCCGAGCGGCGCCGCCTACAAGATCGGCTCCGACGTGCCTTATTTCCGCGTCCAGCGCCTGTTCTTCCGCCAGACCATCGGTCTCGGCGGCAAGGTTGAAGATGTGGAGCCCGACGCCAATCAGCTGGGTGGAAGCCGCACTGCAGACAATCTTGTCATTACACTCGGCAAATTCTCCGTGGTCGATGTATTCGACAATAACACCTATGCCCACGATCCTCGCGCCGATTTTCTGAACTGGGGGATCATCGACGCGCTGGCGTTCGACTATGCAGCGGATTCCTGGGGCTACAGCGACGGCGCGGCGGCCGAGTGGACCCAATCCTGGTGGACACTCCGGAGTGGCTTGTTCGCCACGTCGACCGTTCCCAATGGCCCTCGAATCCAGACCGATTTCAGCTATTTCGAAATCGTCAGCGAGGCGGAAGAACGGCACACGCTCTTCGGGCGCGATGGCAAATTAAAGATCCTGGGCTTTCTCAATCGCGCTCCGATGGGCAGCTATGACGCTGCGGTGCGGCTCGGCGAAGAAACACATACCACGCCAGATACCGCGCTCGTCCGCAACTACAAATCCCGCGGCGGGGCGGAAATGAACCTGGAACAGTCGATCACCGGGGAACTGGGATCGTTCCTGCGCTTCAGCATGAACGACGGCAGCCAGGAATCGTACGAGTTCAGCGACTCGAACCGCTCGCTTTCGGGAGGGTTGTCGCTAAGGGGGAATGAATGGCAGCGGCCGGACGACACGGTGGGCCTTGCCTTCGTTGGCGACGATATTTCCCATTCGGCCCGGGCCTATTTTGCCGATGGCGGCCTCGGCACGCTCATCGGCGACGGCCAGCTACCGCATTACGGCTTCGAGAAGATTGTCGAAGCGAATTATACGGCGCAGATAACCAGCTGGTTTTGGGCGGCGGCGGATTATCAGTTCGTCACCAACCCCGGCTACAACGCCGATCGTGGACCCGTTTCAATTCTCGGCATGCGCTTCCACCTGGAGTTTTGATGCCGAATCTGCTTCTTGCAAGCGCCGTGAAGCAAATCCACCACGAAGAGCACGAAGAAAAGAGCGGCGCGCCTTCGGCGTGCGATAATTCTTTGGGTTCCTTGTGCTTCGTGGTCAATTCACCGCGCGGTTGAACCGATCACGTTGACGCAGGATTCGATCGCGGTGAGGATGCCATCGGCAATTCGGTCTTGCCGCGCCGCGGCGAGGTACTTGCCGACGATTTCCTTCCATGCGGCCTCGCCGACACGCATATGCGTATCGCGATCGGCGATGATCTCCGCATAACGCTCGCCGAGCGATACGAAGAACAGCACGCCCCCTTTCCGCTCGCTGCTCGCCAGAATCCGCGCGGCGAATTCGCGATGCGCCAATGCCTGCGCGTGCCGGCTGCGCACATGACGCGGCACGAGCTTGAGGCGCAGCGGCCACCAATCAAAGAGAAGACTTGCGACGATGAATACGCAGGCTTCGATCGCGAAAGCTTCGCGCAGATGGAGATGCGGCCAGCCAAGCGCCATGACACCGCCGGCCAACAAAGCCGCCACTGCGCCCCAGACGAGCGGAAACAGCGCATAGCGGTCGCTCGCCGGTACGACAGACACCGCAATATGGACATGTGTGCGCGCTTCCGCTGCGGCAACCGCAGCGTGGATGCGGGATTTTTCCTCCGCCGAGAGCCGCATCGCGCTCACCAGCTGCCCGAGGCGCCGCCGCCGCCGAACGAGCCTCCCCCGCCCGAGAACCCGCCGCCGCCGAATCCCCCGCCGCCCCAGCCGCCGCCTAAACCGCCTCCGCCCCAGCCACCGCGCGAGCCCCATCCGCCGCCGAGGAACAAGAGCGGCCAGAGAAAGCGGCCGAACACGATCCAGATCAGCACCACGACAATCGGGATCCAGGCCATGTTGTTGCTGCCGCCCCGGTCCTGATCGGAATCGTTTTCATCCGCTGGCGCGAGCGCGACGCCGCCCAACACTTTGATGATCGCCTGCGTACCTGCGGTGACGCCTGCATCGTAATCGCCGCGGCGGAAGGCCGGCCGCATGAACTCATCGATGATGACGCGCGATTGCGCATCGGTGAGCTGGCCTTCGAGTCCATAGCCCACTTCGATGCGCACCGCGTGACTGCTCGGCACCACGATCAGCAGCGCGCCGTTGTTCTTGCCCTTCTGACCGATGCCCCAGGCGCGGCCAAGCTGATAGCCATATTGCTCGATTGTCACTCCCTGCAGCGAAGGAAGTGTCGCAACGACGACCTGGTTGCCGGTCTGTTTTTCTTCCTGCGCGAGCAGGGCGGTCAGTTGCTCCTGCGTATCCGGGGACAGGATATGCGCGTCATCGACGACCCGGCCGGTGAGCGGTGGAAAGCTCAGCGCGGCCTGCGCGGCGCAGATTGCCAGGAGCAGGCAGGTCAGCCCCCAGATGAATAGACGCGGCGCGGACCGCTTCATCGGAAGACTCAGAACTGAACTTTCGGCGCCTGCTGGGCCTGTTCGCTGATAGTAAAAGTCTGCTTTGGCTTTGTGCCGGGATAAAAGATCGCCGCTGTCCAGGCGTAGGGGATGGTGCGCAACAGCGTGTTATATGATTGCACGGCGGTGATATAGTCCTGCCGCGCGACCGCGATGCGGTTCTCCGTGCCTTCGAGCTGCGATTGCAGCGCGAGGAAATTCTCGTTCGATTTGAGGTCGGGATAGCGTTCGCTTACCACCATCAGCCGTCCGAGCGCATTGCCGACGCGGGCCTGATTCTGCTCGAACTGCTGAAATGCCTGCGGGTTCTCCAGAATGTCCGCCGGCAGAGTCATCTGTGTTGCGCTCGCCCGCGCCTTGATCACGTCGGTGAGCACCGTCTGCTCCTGATGGGCATAGCCCTTCACGGCCGCAACCAGATTGGGAATGAGATCGTTGCGCCGCTGATACTCGTTGAGCACCTGGCTCCAGGCGGCCTTCACCTGCTCGTCCTGGCGTGGAATCTCATTGATCCCGCAGCCGGAAAGACCCACAGCCAGAAGAACAATTGCGGCAAGACCCGCCGCGCGCGCCTGAAATCTCGACATCGAAGCCCTTCGCCGATTCCCCGTTGCCCCGCCGAATATAATGTGCCTCCGGTGCCTGCCAAGGTCTGCGCCGGCTATCTCACCGCCAGGAACACAAAAATCACCAAGGAAAATTAGCGCCGAAGGCGCACTATTCCCGTCTCCGCGGCCATTGCGCTCTTGGTGTCGAATTCTATCCCGCCAGGAGGGATGCATAACGGCCGAGGTCCATATTGCCGCCGGAGAGAATTGCCACGGTCGATTGGGGATCGAGGCCCTGCGCAAGCGCGCCGGCTGCAGCGACTGCGCCGCTCGGCTCGGCGACGAGGCGTGCTTCGCGCGCGATGCGGCGCATGGCAGCGGCGATTTCCTCCTCGGACACGGTGACGATGTCGTGAACGAAGGCGCGTATTTGCGCGAACGGCAGCGGCCCGAGCTCCGGCACGCGAAGACCGTCGGCCATGGTGCGCATGGTGAGCTCGGAATCGATGCGCGTGATGCGGCCCGCGCGAAAGCTGTCGCGCGCATCCGCCGCCAGTTCCGGTTCGACGCCGATGATCCTGATGCCTTTGTTTGCTTGCGCGAGCGCCGCGGAAACACCGCCGATCAGCCCGCCGCCGGAAACGGGGACAGTAACAATCTGCACCTCCGGGCATTGCGCGAGAATTTCGAGGCCGATCGTGCCCGTGCCCGCCATGATGGCGAGGGAATTATAAGGTTCGATCACCGCGAAGCCGTTTGCGCGCGCAAGTTTTTCGCAGGTTTCCGCGCGCTCGCGCCCCGCCGGATCGACAAGAAAAATCTCCGCGCCCCAATGCCGCGTCGCTTCGAGCTTGGTGCGCGACACGCTGCCCGGCATCACCACCGCCGCCCGGATGCCAAGCGCGCGCGCGGCATAAGCAACGGCCTGGGCGTGATTGCCGCTCGAATGCGCGATCACGCCCCGCGCGCGCTCTGTTTCGTCCAGCGAAAGAATCGCATTGAACGCGCCGCGCAATTTGAAGGCACCGACCGGGTGCAGGCTTTCCGCCTTCAGGCGCAGGCCCGTAGGCGTCATCGCCACGATAGGTGTTTCGCGCACATAAGCTGCGATGCGCCGCTGCGCCGCCCGGATGTCGTCGATGGTAAGAAGAGGAATATCGCCGGAGATGTCGGTCATCGCGCTGCCCTAGCATGTCCGCCGGCGCAGCGCAGCTTTTATGGGCCTTGCGGCGTTCCTATGTCTGTCCGGCGTGCTGTTTCCGGTTGCCGGTGTGCGGGTGGGATCGTGGAGGATTCCAATGCGCAGATGGATTGCCGTGAGCATTGCGGTCGCGTTTTTCGGCGCGAATGCACCATCCTTTGCCCAGCCACAGGTCTCGCCAAATACCAATCCTGCGCCGATCGTCCAAGGCCAGAGCGCCACGCCGGTGGCGCCACCGGGCGGTATCGACCAGGCCGGTATCGCCACGCCGGCCGCCCCTCCCGCTGCTCCCTCCGGTCCCTTGCCGCCGGGACCGCCAGCAGGCGACCAGCAGGCGGAATACCTTTCTAATGGCGCGCTGATCGTCGGCGGCGTCGCCTTGACGGCCGCCGTGGTCTGCGCCGTTGCCTGTTTCAGCAATTCGAGCAGCACGACCACTTCGACGACGGTCGTGCATCACTAAATGGCGAGGACCCGCCCCGCCGATAGTTTGAAATAAGACGTGATGACGACCCCAGGCAATGGAAACAATCAGCAGCCGGAACGTAACGGTCCGTTAAGAATTTGTGTCACAGGCTCCCCGCGCTATCAGGGGGAAACGTCTATGGCGGAACAATTGGCGCGGCGCGCCGCCCAGGCTGCCCGCGAGAATGCCGACAGGACTTCCGACGACATCGCCAAAGCCGAGTGGCTGACGACGGCCGAGCTTTGGGAAGCGATCGCCGATGGATATGCGCGATACGGCGCTCCACGTCCCGACCCGCGCGCCGGGCTGGATATGACGGAGACCCCGCATCCCAGAACCGCTGTCGGGGCGTGACCGCTTTGGTCTCGTCCGGTCGATCGTAGCCGCGATTTCACGATCCGCGCAGCTTCAATTCGCAAATTCCATTGGAAATGCGACCCGACTGAGACTCCGGTAAGATTTCATCTCTCCTCCTACACAGAACGAGGGGCGTGAGCTTCAAAGATGCTGCAGGCTGGTGGCTCGCCATCCGCGCGAGAACATGCAGGCCAGGAGGTGCCTCCGGACGGCCGCCGTTTCGTCATAGGTGGAATTGCCATCAAGCCCGGCAATTCCGGCTTCTGCCGCGCAGGCTTTGTAATCGGATTGCGCCCGCGCACCGCTGCGGTGATGGCCCGTTGTGTCGGCCCAATCGTACCCGAACGCGCACCCTGCGAGAGCGGCCGCTGCAATAACCATCGCGAGCCAACGAAACATCGGCATTTTTTTTGACTGCCCGCCTGCGCCGCGAGCGCCGGCCGTCTTCACTTCGCTCTTAACCGCGAATCCGGCCCACGACAAAAGCGGAGTGGCGGGAACGGAACTCTGCCGGAACTCCAAAGAACGCACCGAGACCGGCGATCCATGCCGAGAATTGACAATTCCCCCGAGCCTGGCCGGGTGACGCCCGGCTCTGACGGGCAGCGCCCGGCCCCGCACTGTGGCCGGTGCGCAGACACACTGCCGGACTTTTCGCAATGTGAAGCGGCACCGCATGCTTAACTAATGACACCCGACAGGACGCAGTATGACAGGCGCGATCCGACGACATCTCTGCTTCCAGCGACGGAATCGATGAAATGATTATGCGTCGTCACCCCAATCAGAAGATTCTTCCTGTTACGGCGCGAACCCGGGGAACGCTCCCCATCGCCTGCGCATTCCGGCGTTAGCTTGCGCGGTATCAACAGGCCGTCGTCGAGCAACCATCCAAATGAGGAGAAATGCAATGAATGCCAAAATATTTCTGCTGGCCGGAGCGGCGCTGCTTGTAGCACAATCGGCCGGAGCGGCGACGACGCCCAAGATTTCGGGGAAATACAATTTTTCGATGTCGGAGTTCTGCCAGCCTGTCATCGATCCGTGGCCGAATGGATCGTCCGTCCTTTACGATGGTTATCGCTCCGCAACCACCGCGGTGGCCGATTTCGATTCTTCGAGCGCGAAGGTGTCCGCAACCGGGGAAACTCTCAGTGGCAACGTGATCGTGTCGAATTCCGCCGCAGGAACGATGACCGCCAGCCCCTACACGCTGAGCGGAAGTTATTCCAATACGGCAACAACCCTCACGCTCGACGGCGCCGTTTATCAGGTGGACTACAAATACGTCTTGAAGGGCCTCGCGCGATCCTTCCACTTCTATACGACAGCGACCGAAGGCGGCGGGGTCACGGCAGCAAACTGTGCACTCGAAGGCAACGCGTCGATGGAGAAATGACGGGGCGCGCTGCCCGGCCGCACCGCCTCGATAGCGATGTGGCCTGAGCGATTGCGGCCCGGGAAAAGCGGCGGGTTGCGGCTGCCGCTTTTTCGCTCATTTGGGCGAACGCGCGGCATCGAAGAACACGAAGGCGGTCGGCGTCGAATGCGCCTCCTATGCCTTTTCCGCTTCCTCGCGCAGCATCTCCAGTTCGAGCCAGCGCTCTTCAGTCGAAGCGAGCGATGTCTGTGCGTCAACGAGCCTGGCTGAAGCTGCGGCGAAAGCCTTCGGATCGCGCTCGTACAAAGTTGCATCGGAGAGTTTGGCATGGAGTGCGGCGATGGTTTTCTCCAGCGCTTTCATTTGCTCCGGCAGCGTTTTCAGCTCATGCAGCTCGGTGAAGCTGAGCTTCCTCCGCGGCGCCCGGGCTTGGTGCCGATCCTTCGGCGGCGATGATTTGCGCACTCTCGGTTTCGGGACTTCGCGTGCAGCCACGCCCTGCCCGCGCTGGGCGACCATGTCGCTGTAGCCGCCCGCATATTCGATAAAGCGTCCATTGCCTTCGGCGAACAGAACCGACGTCGCCACGCGATCGAGGAAATCGCGATCATGACTGACGACGAGAACCGTGCCGGGATAATTGGCAAGCATTTCTTCGAGAAGGTCGAGCGTCTCCAGATCGAGATCATTGGTCGGTTCGTCAAGAACCAGAAGATTGGACGGCAGGGCCAGAATTTTCGCGAGCAGCAGTCTTGCCCGTTCTCCGCCCGACAGCACGCCCACCGGCATGCGCGCCTGCGCCGGCGTGAACAGGAAGTCCTTCAGATAACTAACAACATGACGCGGCTTGCCGCCGATTTGGAGCGTATCGCCGCTGCCGCCGGTCAACACCGATGCCACCAGCGTTTCGGAATGAAGCGCAGCGCGACTTTGGTCCAGCAACGCCATTTCGACATTCACGCCGATTCTCAGCTTGCCGCTGTCGGGTGCGAGCCTGCCGGTGAGAAGATTGAGCAGCGTGGTCTTGCCGGCGCCATTGGCGCCGACCACACCGATGCGGTTGCCGCGCAGGATGCGAATGGAGAAATCCGCGACGATCTCCCTGTCGCCAAATGATTTGGAAATCTTCCGCGCTTCGATGACCCGCGTGCCGCCCTCCTCGGTGTCGGCGGCGGCGAAGATTACATTGCCCATCACGCGCAGCTGCTCGCGTCGGCCCTGGCGCAGTTCGCGCAGCCGGGCGAGGCGGCCGACATTGCGTTTGCGCCGAGCGCTCACGCCATAGCGCACCCAATCCTCTTCCGCAGCGATCTTGCGATCGAGCTTGTGACGCTCGATTTCTTCCTGCGCCAGCGTCTCGTCGCGCCACGCCTCGAAATCACGGAATCCGCGGTCGAGCCGCCGCGTCCGCCCGCGGTCGAGCCACATAGTGACACGCGAGAGGTCCTCCAGAAAACGCCGGTCGTGACTGATCAGGACGAGCGCGCCGCGCAGGCCCGACAATTCCTCTTCAAGCCATTCGATTGCGGGAAGATCGAGATGATTGGTCGGTTCATCCAGCAGAAGAATTTCCGGCTCGGGCGCGAGCGCCCGGGCGAGCGCGGCGCGGCGGGCCTCTCCGCCCGAAAGCGTGGCCGGATCCTCCACGCCGGTAAACCCAAGCTTTCCCAGAAGATAGAAGGTGCGGTTCGAATCGTAGCCTTCGCCCAATCCGGCTTCGACATAGTCGCGCGTATTCGAAAAACCGGCGAGGCTCGGCTCCTGCGGCAGATAGCGGATCGCGGCGCCCGGCTGGGTAAACCGGCTTCCCGCATCCGGCTCGATCAGCCCCGCCGCGATCTTCAGCAGCGTCGACTTGCCCGAGCCGTTGCGACCGACGAGACATAGCCGCTCGCCCTCGCCGACCGACAATTCCGCGCCGTCCAGCAACTGCGTGTTGCCGAAGCGGATGGCGATATCCTTGAGCAGCAGCAGCGGCGCGGCCATGGGGCGTGTTTAGCAGGTCGCTGCCGGCGCGACAGCCAGGGAGGCTGTTCCGGAGCATCTTTGGATTCATGGTGCAAACGGTTGCTCGTAAGCCCTGCCGGTTGGCGCTGACGCGAGCCGGACCAATGTTCAGATCCTCCGTGCATCCGGAGAGGATTCCAAAAGCAGAATCACGAAAGCGGCGTTCCGATTTCCGGGACCGGGTCAGAGATCGTACCGCCATAGTTCCACGGGTTGAGCGGGTCAGTTCAAGTGAATTTGCCGAATGGCCTGAGACTTCGAGGAATTGCCCGCCGGTGCTGATTGTTTCGTCCAGGATTCCCCGACGGCCGGGTTTGCCCTACGCGCGAGGAGCGCCTGCGCGTGCCGGAAGGCAATTGGAAATTGCGGCACGTTCACGGACCAGACTTCAAGAAACTCGCCATGCTTGCGAACCGCGCCGTCGAGAATTTTCTCGTAGTTGCGACCATCACAGGCGACAGCGACCTCTTCTGTATCTCCGCACTCCGATCCGAGCGTCCGCCCACCCCAGTCGTTGAGCTGCCAGCCCGTCGCGGCCCCCCGCCTGCCGGCCAGAGGGACCATGCGCGGCGACCGCGAAGCGTCAGTGCCGAACGCATCCCATTGCACCCCGAAACGCGTGTTGAATCCCGAGTCCGGGCGAAGCGCCCACTTGATCAAGTCCCACTCGACTTTGACATAGGACGGACTGTTCTTTGTCACAATCTGGCCCGCGTTGTTGATCGTTGGCAAGCCACCATGGGCAATGACGTCCAGATTGAGCAGCTTGTCCGGAAACGCCGTATTTACCGCATCGAAAAGAATTTGTCCGGCGGCAAATACCCGTCTCGGCCGGAAGCCCAGCTTCCGCCATATGTGTGTGTCCGCATCGCTCCCACCGCATGCGGAGGCCAGATGGAATTCCTCATCGACCGTGTTTATGCCCGTCAGCTTGACGCGCGTCACAAGGCTGTATGCACCGGGGATCGTCTGCAGATGCTCCGAGAGCGCCTGCATCATCGCCGTGTAGGCCTGCTCGAAATCGTTGTTCCACGGCACCGGAAGCGTGACCGGCGCACAGCCCCGTTGTCGCATCCCGCTGTGCGGTCCCACTTCGAACGTTTCATTCGGCACATTGTATGGAGCGGCATAAAGCCACGCCGGGGTCGCCTCGCCGGCCTCTACGCCGATGGTGATTTTCTTGCCGTGGGCGACCGCCGCATCGACCTCCTGATCGACCAGCGTCCAATCATAACTGCCCGGCGATGGTTCGATCTGCGACCACTCGGCCTTGATGACAATACCATCGATGTAATCAGTCGTGTAGATGTCGGGCGGCAGCAGATTATTGTTCCGCCGCAAATCCTCGCTCAGCGCGTAAATCCCATCCCAGGAAGGCTCCGACGGCAGAGCGGCGCCGCTGCGGGCGCCCCCCGGATAAGATACCTGTTGGCCGACAGCCTGCTGGGGTGGCACAATTGCCGCGACTGCGACAGAAGCCCCGGCAATCACGGCACGAGCGAAAGCTCCGCCCCGGATGGGATCGTTCCACATAGCCATTCCTCGAATGGGACCAGACGCACGCCAGTGTGTCCCTGCAACAAGGATAGGTACGTTTCGTGCCTGCGAATGCAATTGCCGCTGCGATTATGAGTAAGGTGCCGGTTAATGCGATCTGTCGAGTGCAACTCAACGGGTTGGCGGCGCGGCAGACAGCCGACTGCACCGGGTGATGATCCTCCGTCCGGCCCGTATCAAGGCCTCGGCATCGACCAGTACGGGGAACGCGTGGAGGATGCGCTTGCAGTTGGGGCACGCGCTCGCCGCCACCAGGTGAAGTAGCGCCACTTCGGACAATAGGCGGTGAGAGCAGCCCCAGCGCAGCGTTCCAGACGCGCGCCGTCGTCACCTGCGAAGCTATTTTGCTTCAATCGGAATACGATTCCGTCGTTGCTTGCACCGCCGTCCTGCGCAACACCATAAAACGTGCTACGCCCACTCTGCAGCAATCCGTTATGGGGGTAATAACCATCATGGCGACCGCCGGTAAAGCTGTGCAGGGTCGTTTCGGTTCCATTGCCGGCGATTTCATAGACGGTCCCGCAATCGCCATTGCAGCCTGGTCCCCCACCATTCACCGTCGTGCTGTACAAATTGCCCGGCTTGCTCATCAGCATGTCCGCCCCCTTGGGATGGGCGCCGTCCGTTCCCCCCGCCGAACGCGTGAAGGACGCGAAACTTTCCATTCGGCTTCAGCTTGAATACCACGCCGTATTCATACGCTCCTTCCAAATAGGTGCTGCCATAGAGATTCCCGTGCCTGTCGCGCGCGAGCCCGCCGACCGGCCAACTGCCGTCGCGCCCTACGGCCATCACGGTCCGGTCAAATTGCATCAAGGCCGATGAGCTCGCATCACCTGTACAGGTGATGCCCGGTAATATTCCGGGTGGAGAAGCGGAGGTCCGGTGCAATTTCAGACACATACATTCAGGTATGTTGTGATGAGACAGCGCAGGCGCCGCCAATTCCCTTGAAAGACCGGCGGAGCCTTTCATGGGCGGGGGGAGCGGCAAACGTTCGGGAATGGATTATAATTAATCCCCTGGCGCGCGACTTTTGAGTCCCCGGCGCGTCTCTCTGGCAGCGGATTGTGATATCCGCTTCGATCAGCGGCCCTCCGGGGAATATCGGGGCAGACAAGCACCCGACGAACGGGAAGGCCGGGGCTTTAATGTCATCCAACATCGGGGAGCTTCCATGTCACGAAATTTCAATTCCTTGGCCGAATGTCTGGCGGGTTGCGGGCTCGCACTCGCGCTGTTTGTTGCAGGCGGCGGCGCTCACGCCAAAAGCGCCGGAACCGCGCGCCATCGAGCCAATCCCGCTGCCGCCACAAGCAAAGAGAAGGTTCTTTATGCCTTCAAGGGCGGCAGCGACGGCGCCAATCCGGCGGCGTCTCTGGCCGCCGACAGCGTCGGCAATCTTTACGGGACGACCAGTTTCGGGGGCGATTCGAACTGTCACCCGACGGTCAACCGGTTCATCGATCACCGCGTGAAGGAAAATCCAGGCTGCGGGATCGTGTTCAAGCTTTCGACCGCGGGCGCCGAGACAATCCTGCACACATTCTCCGGCGGCAAGGACGGCGCGGGCCCGCCCGGAGCCTTGCTTGAGGATTCGAGCGGTGATTTTTTTGGCGTGACGGCAGCAGGCGGAGGCACGAAAAATGCCTGCAGCAAGGGCTGCGGAACCATATTCGAGATCAAGTCGGGCGGGTCGCAAGCGCTGCTTTATGCATTCACCGGCAGCAATGACGGCGCGGCGCCGGACGGCAGTCTGACCCGCGATTCCTCGGGGAATTTCTATGGCACGACTGCGGTCGGCGGCAGCGGCGCGAATTGTGGCGCGAGTGGAACGGCAGGCTGCGGGACGGTTTTCGAACTCACATCCAGCGGCGGCGAGGCCATCCTGCACGCCTTCACAGACTGGCGGAGCGATGGCGCCTACCCGGGCGGCACACTGGTGCTGGACAAATCGGGGAAAATTTACGGGCTCACATCTGCGGGCGGCAGCGACAGCGATTGCGGGCTGGGACCCGAGGGCTGTGGCATCCTGTTCGAGATCAGTCCGGGCGGTGTCGAGTCGATCCTTCACCGCTTCACCGGTGGCAGCGATGGCGCCTATCCATCCGGAAATCCGGTCATGGACCGCGCCGGAAACATCTACTTCACCACCGGCGGCGGCGGTAGCGACACCGATTGCGGGCTCGGCTCTTACGGCTGCGGCGTGCTGTTCAAGTTCGGCAACGGCACCCTGACGGTCCTTCATACTTTTTCGGGCAGCAGCGACGGCGCCTATCCGATCGGCAGCCTCGTTCTGGATGCCGACGGCGATGTCTTCGGCACGACGGGCGGCGGTGGAAGCACAACAAATTGCGGTCTGGGCGGCTCATTCGGTTGCGGCACCGTATTCGAGGTCTCTTCAGCCGGCAAAGAGACCATCCTGCACGCGTTCAAGGGCGGCAAGAACGACGGCGCCTATCCGGTATCCGGCCTTGTCCTGCTGAAAAATCAGCTCTACGGCACGACCGCGACCGGCGGCACCGGCTGCGGCAAGGCTGGGTGCGGGACGGTATTCGAGGTGAAGGAATAGGCGCGGCCGGTTTGCACCGGAAAACAGGAATCCCGGCGGAGCGCGGGCTGACGGTTACCGTCTCGCGCGTCCGCGCCCAACTCATAGGTCCGGACGAAGCCTGTGGTCGATCTCCAGGAGTTCCACGGGCGCGCCGTTCACCTCGATGAACGCCACGCGCACGCCCTTGCCTGGACTGTTCGGCGCGATGATGACATTGCGGCCCTCAAGCGCCGCATCGAGATCGTCGGCCTCGAACGCCACATGGGCGACGCGCTTGACGAGCTCGGGGCAGGGCGAGTCCGGCCAGTAGCGCTGCCATTGAATTCCGAACGGATTGTTCTGGTGGTCGCTCACCGTGACCTTCAGATGCGGCAGATCGATTTCCCCTTCGAAGGTCCCGTCGGCGGGAAGGCCGATGTGATTGAATTTCAGCATGATCAAGCTTCCCGCCTTGTCACAATGTTTGAGTGTGATCAAGGAGTCTGTCTACGAACACCCATTTAGACCCTTATCGTGATCCCCGTCTCTCCCGCCAGCGTGCGCGCGAGATGGCCCACCTCCAAGCTGATTCCTGCGAATTCCGCTGTTTGCGTGATGCGCTCAGGCATCCTGCGGCACACCTTTCCTGTCGCCGCAGTGACAACCAATGTGACACTCGATGAGGATCTCCGCGCGGTGCATCCGAGAGCGGATGTCGATGCCGGATTTCTCGCACGCTAGAGCATGATCCGGTCGAGTTGAATCGCACCGGAAGACTCCCCCCTCTGGCGCTTCGCGCCACCTCCCCCACGATGGGGGAGGAAAGCCAAGGCACGCACCGGTGTTTTCCTCCCCCATCGTGGGGGAGGTGCCGAGCGCAGCGAGGCGGAGGGGGGCGGGTTGCACCAACATCAACGGAATCCGCTCTAACTGCGCAGTGCAGCCGGTCACATTTTGCATGATTGTCCGAAGGATGGTACGATGGTGAAGAGCAGCTCAATTTCCTCCAGCACGCGATGACCATTCTGTGAGGCCCGGCCGCGCCGCAGCGGCGGCACAACCCGACAATGTGCTGTTCGGGGGTGGCGAATTGTTCCGAGTCTGACCCCGAATAGTTCCGATATGAAATCCGCGCCCTACAATGGCCCTGAGCCGGGGAAATTCCGGCGACATGATACGTGTTGTGATACGTGTTGCTAGTCCCGCACCCGTCACCCCTGACTGCCGTGCAGTGGGCCAAAGCGCGGCATGACAGCGATGGTTGCCAGCTTAAACAGCTATCAAGCAGCTCCGCCGACAGCGCTCGCTCCGGTGCCGTTCGTCGTCTCCGTGCCCGTGAGGCGATGCCCGTCGATGCAGTTGGAGTAGGTGCGCAGGAACACCTGACGCTGGACATCGACACCCTCGTTAGTAACTCCGGCGTCATTCGCCCGATCATTCGCGACCGCGCGGCAGGCCGCGTCTGCATACTGCCGGTCATGCGGATAGAAATCCGTTTGCGAAGCGGCACAACCTGTCACACCGAACGCGAGCAACGCGGCCGACAGCGCTCGCGTGCGTCGCCTCACCATGTGGGCGCAATCGCGCGCGCCGCGACGTAGATGATGGCCGCACTCATGCCCAGAACACCAAATATTGTTGCAATTGCCGCGACGTCGCGTGGAGCCGTATTGCTAAAACTGATCCAGCGCGCGCCGAGCGTCTTGACAAATTTCATGGGTGCATCTCCGCAAAGGCGGTCCGACGTCAACGCTAGAAGGACGGGTCAATCACGCCGAAGTCGCGCGCGCGCCAATTAAATCGCAGTAAAACTCATCGCCATTCCCCTACAAATATGTGCGATGCAATTCCTACAAACGGCACCGATCCGGGCCGGCTTGACGTTTGTACGGAAGATTTGGCCGACAGAGCTGCGACCGGGACAGCCTTTCGAATCGCGACCGGGAATGTAATCGGCCGGCACCCCCCCACGCTACAAGCCATCTAACCAGCTGCGAGCGATCGTATAGGAAATACGTATCAAGCTCCCCGAATTTCTCCGAATTCTTCCGGGCGTAAATCATCCGGGAAGGTGTGAGGCCGCCCACGCTGCCAAGCCACCGGTGTACGGCGGATCAGCCACCGGTTTCCCCACTTGGCTGCGCGCGCGAAAAAAACCGGCCGCGTTCACCCGGACCGCGGCCGATCTCACGCGCAATGGAGTGGCTAAATTGAAATCATTTCGGCGGCTCGACGAGAACGGCATAGTCGCCGCCATTGTCACTGTAGCAGCAGGTCTCGTCATTCATCAGCAGGATCAGATCGCCCGTCGCATCGGCAGTGAAGCCGCCGCCCTTGCCGAGACAATGATAGGTCGTTGAGCCCGCGATATAGCCGATGAGAGAATACGGCGCGCAGCTGGGATCGGTGTCCTGCGAGTCCGTTGATCCAAATCCGGCCGGAGAACTCCAGCAGTAATTCGAAGACGGGCACGTCGGTAGCGGCTCCGCGTCGAAAATGGTTGCGTATCCGCTCGCTTTTACTTTCACTTTCTGGCCGGCGGTGAATGCCACGCCGCTGTCAGTGCCCGTACTCGTTGCCGGAACGAGCGCAAAGTAATATGTAGCGCTGGAAGCACCCACGCTTCCGCTGCCCAGAACGATCGCCGCGCAGGCCGCGCCGGCCAGGAACTTGATCCCCATTTTTTCTGTCTCCCTCTGTCGCCGAGATAGGCACCACGCCCCCCGATAACCGACATAAGCAGGTAGTGCGTGAAATGTCGGGCGCGTGTCAAGCGAATGTATCGACCCTTTCAATGCAGTTCGCAATTCCGGCGACATGATACGTGTTGCTGGTTCGGTTCGCGACTCGGGTCGAAAACCCGTCGCAAGCCCTGGTGGCATGACGCGTTGACCGGTCGCGGCCCGCGGAAGTACACTTGTACCAACTCCTGGACAGGCGCCATGAAGGATCAGGTTCACATTCGCAACCGGGAGGCGGCCCATCTCGCGCGCACGCTGGCGAGAGAGACGGGCGTCACGATCAGTGATATAGTGCTGGAAGCGCTCAGGCAGTACCGGCCGCAGAAGCGAAAGAGGCAACCCGCGCGCGTTCTTTCGCGCTGGCGGAAATTGCTGGAGGCGGATCGCAAGGCGCTTCAGGGCGGGCCGGAAATTCCCGTCGAGTCCCTGTACGACGAAGCGACGGGGCTTCCGAAATGATTGCCGTCGACAGTTCCGTTCTCGTCGGCATCGTCAAGGCGAACGCGATTCACCGGCCTTTCTCGATCTGCTCGCCGGCGAGGAATGCACCATCGGCGCGCCTACGCTTGTCGAAGCCCGGGCGTGGTGTGCGATGAATCTTCCGGCGCGTTCGTCGCGCTGGCTTGAAGATTTTGCCGGCGGCGAGCAGGTGAGCATCGTTCCTTTCGGGCGCGACATGGCCGATGCCGCATCGAACGCGCTGGTCCGCTTCGGCAGGGGAAGCGGCCATCCCGCGCGGCTCAATTTCGGCGATTGTCTTTCCTATGCCGTCTCGGCCGTTCTGCGCATACCCCTGCTGTTCAAGGGTGGCGATTTCGGCCGGACCGACGTGATGGTCCATCCGGCCTCGATCGTGATGGACTGACCTGACCGCTCTGGTCGCGTGAGGGGATGTCATCGCCGGCGAGAACGAAGCGCGCAGCGGTCGCCACAGCCGAGCCCGTCGATGGGTCTGATTACGAATAATACTGAGTCTGACCCCGAATAGTTTTAGGCGGCCAAGACTGCCCTTCGGATGGCGGCCGGCAATGTTATCGAACGGAAGAATTTTGCGGGATAAAGGTAATCCTCGCCCGATTCATCGACAATGCGGACCAATCCCCGGCGCCCGGCGGTGGGATCGGAAAGCGCCACGTATATTTTGCGCGTTTCGAGGGAGGCCGGATAGGCTTCGTTATCGAGACAAACGACCAGATGTTTCGTTTTGGTTTTTGCCATGATCCATCATCAGTGCAGGTATTTAATTTTGAATTCCTTGCGCCCGATTCCGGACGCCTCATACCAGTGTATCTCAGCGATGCAGACTTCGCCATCCGCCAATCGAATTCGGGCGGTGCCCTTGCATTTGCGCCACCGGCCTCGCCCGTAGATTCGCCGCGCAGCCGCGCTATTTCGCGGATCGATGATCCCGTCGCGATCGTTTCGATTTCCGAAATGCGCCCGAGAATCTCGAATTCCATTGCCTGGGAATCGTTTGACCCCCCCGAAATATAGCAGGAGTGATGACATTGGCGCTCCCACGGGGAATCGAACCCCGGTTTCAGCCTTGAGAGGGCCGCGTCCTGACCGCTAGACGATGGGAGCTCGTTCGCGGACACGCTGCTTATACCGGCGGGGGCAGAAGCGGATCAAGGTAAGCGGCATCCTGGAAGACAATCAATCAACGATCACGGGCGAGAAATCGGTGCCGTTCCAGGCGAAGCAGGCGAGATGGACGGCGGCGCCCGCGCTTTCGACTGCGGCAATCAGCCAGAGAAAGTTGATTTCGTCGGCGCCTTCGATGTCGCGCGGCGAAGGTTCGGGGCGGCCGTTCGGGTGGGAGTGGTAGCAGCCGATGATTGTGCGGCCGGTGCCGCGCAAGGCGCGCAGCAATGTGATCTGCGCGGCAGGGTCGATTTCGAAGCGGTCGTGCCCACGCGCAAGATTGGGCATGGGATGAAGTTTGACGGCACGCGCCGCAGCGCCATCGCGGACGCCCTCCACCAGGCCACAGCATTCGCGAGGAAAGGCGCCTTTCGCCGCTTGCGCGAGTTCTTCGCGAAGCGACGGCGGAAGCGCGAGCGTCGCGATCATTGCCTGGGCAGCGGTGGCGCCGAGCGGATTTTGGCAACGAGGCGGCCATCTTCGATATCGATGATATCGATCTCGTCGCCTGCCGGCCCGCGCAGCCGCAACACCAGCCGGTCACCCGATATATCCTCGGAGACCAGCCGGTTTCCGGGCGCCAGCGTGAATTGGACAAAAACGGGCGGGGCCGCGCGGTGCCCGCCGCCGCTGAAGCGCATCACCAACCCAACGATCAGGAGGCCGACCGCGATCACGATAAGCACGCCCAGAAAGATGACGGCCGCGAGCGCGCCGCGATAGGCTGCCGAAGATTTTTCGGAAGATGCAGGCGGCGCAATGCCGGGTTCGGACAGATCAGACAAGGAACGCGCCTCGGACGGCGAAACGCTTCTTCGCGCGACGGTCGCGCCGGCGCAAGCGGGCCAGCGGCTCGATCGCTTTCTCGCCGCGGCGCTGCCCGAACTCAGCCGGTCGCGCCTGCAGCAGCTGATCGCGGCCGGCAATGTCGCGCGCGGCGGCGCCACCGCAGACGATGCCAATATGCGGGTCAGGGCGGGGGACCTTTATGCGATCCGCCTGCCGCCGCCTTTGCCGGCTGTCCCCGCGCCACAGGCCATCCCGCTCACGATCGTGCATGAAGACGATGATCTGATCGTGATCGACAAGCCCGCGGGCCTCGTCATGCATCCGGCCGCCGGCAATCCGGACGGGACGCTCGTCAATGCCCTGATCGCCCATTGCGGCGCCTCGCTTTCGGGCGTGGGCGGGGAGGCGCGGCCGGGCATCGTCCACCGTCTCGACAAGGACACAAGCGGGCTGGTGGTGGCGGCGAAGAACGACCGGGCGATGCACAGCCTGGCGGGCCAGTTCTCCCACCACACGGTCGAACGCGCCTACAACGCCGTGGTCTGGGGCGCGCCGCGCCTTGCGCAGGGCAAGATCGAGGGCGATATCGGCCGCAATCCGTTTGACCGGAAGCGCATGGCGGTGCTGCGCGGCGGGGGCAAACCGGCGCGGACGAACTATACGGTGCTGGAGCGCTATGGCGACCAGGAACGGCCTTTCGCCGGCCTGCTCGAATGCCGTCTCGAGACCGGCCGGACCCATCAAATCCGCGTCCATCTTGCGCATGGCGGCCATCCGCTGATCGGCGATCCCGCTTACGGCCGGGCCCGCAAGCCGCCGCGCGCGAAAACGCCCGCCGAAGCGGAAGCCTTTGCCGCGGTGGAGAATTTCCCGCGCCAGGCGCTTCATGCCTCTCTGCTGGGATTCAAGCATCCGACGACCCAGAAACGCCTGCGCTTCGAATCCCCCTGGGCGGCCGATTTTGCCGGACTGGTCGCAAAACTGCGCGGCTTGCAACCGCAATGATTGCACTTACATAACTTAAGCTTGGGGCAGAAATCGGCTATATCGGGTGCGGCGAACCGCATTCCCACGCGTTCTTTGGATGCGGCAGCTTTGCGTGCGCTTGGGCGCGCGAAGCGCCTAACGGGGCCACGAAGATGAGCAGTCGCGGCGTGCCGGCGCTTCAGGGCGAAGGCGGCCTTTCCCGCTATCTCTCCGAAATCCGGAAGTTTCCGCTTCTGGAGCCGGAAGAGGAATATATGTTCGCCAAACGCTGGCGCGAACATGAAGATCCCGAAGCCGCGCGGCGGCTGGTGACGAGCCATCTGCGTCTCGTTGCCAAGATCGCGATGGGGTATCGCGGCTATGGGCTGCCGCTGTCCGAAATCGTGGCCGAAGGCAATGTCGGCCTCATGCAGGCCGTGAAGCGGTTCGAGCCCGATCGCGGCTTTCGGCTTGCGACTTACGCCATGTGGTGGATCCGCGCCGCCATCCAGGAATACATCCTGCGCTCCTGGAGCCATGTGAAGATGGGGACGACCGCCGCGCAAAAGAAATTGTTCTTCAACCTGCGCAAAGTGAAGAGCCGTATCGGCGCGCTGGAGGAAGGCGACATGCGGCCCGAACAGGTGCGCGAGATTGCCGACAAACTTGCCGTGCCGGAAGAAGAAGTGATCAACATGAACCGGCGACTCTCTGCGCCGGATTCCTCGCTCAACGCGCCGCTGCGTTCGGACTCCGAATCGGAGTGGCAGGACTGGCTGGTCGATGAGGGACTGGATCAGGAAACGCGGCTCGCCGATGCCGAAGAAATGGGCGAGCGCCATGATCTCCTCACTTCCGCGCTGGGTGAACTCACCGACCGCGAGCGCGACATCATCGAGGCGCGGCGGCTCAGGGACGATCCGGCGACGCTCGAAGAGCTGTCGCAGAAATACGGCGTCAGCCGCGAACGCGTGCGGCAGATCGAAGTGCGCGCCTTCGAGAAGCTGCAGCAGGAGATGAAACGTTCCCTCGCCGACAAGCGCCGCCACACGCTGGCGATGGCGGGGTGACATATCCCGCCTTTGCTCCTGCAGAATGCCGGACGAATTGACCACCGAGAGCACGAAGAAATAAGGCCGCCTTCGCGCGCAGTCACTCCTGTTGCTCTTCGTGGTTCAACAACTCACAACCGCGCGTTGAAATCGCTGCAGTCTTCGTTGAACATCGCGAGGCCCTCTTCGAGATAGTCGCCGAGGAGCGGCAGGCCGAGCAGATATTCCGCGGTCCGGCCATTATGTTCGCTGCGCGCCATATCGAGCGCCTGCTGCCATTCCGAAAGATCATAGGTGCCGCGGCCGAGCCAGGCGAGCGCCACGAGGTTTATCTGTTCGTCGACGTCAAGTGCGCGGATGAACGCGACCAGCTCGCGCCGGGTCGGATCGTCGGGCTGGTTCTCAAGCACATCGGCCATCCCGTCATCGGCGGGATTGGAGCCGGAATCAGGATCGGCGTCGGCTTCCTTCGCATCCCAGGCCCGCGCCTTCACGATGATGTGGCACACTTTCTCGGTGGCAATGCCGAGATCGATCGTGTCGGGATCAATAGGCGGATCGGCTTCGATCGGCATGGGGAAACTCTCCTGTCACCCAAAAGACAACGTACCGGCGACAATGGATGTTCCTGCCAAGCGCGCCGTCGTATAGCATGCGGCCATGCAGGAGACTGACGCGTCCGATCCGATACTCCGGCGGCTCAAGGAGGAATTGCGCAAGCTTTATGGTGCGCGGCTCGAACGCGTGCTGCTTTACGGGTCGCGCGCCCGCGGCGAGCATACGCCGGAAAGCGATTATGACGTGCTGGTCGTCATTAAGCCGCCGTTTGATCACTGGGCGGAATTGAGCCGACTTTCGGACCTTTCCGCCAAACTGACCTGGGATACCCTCGCTGTCGTTTCATTCCGACCGGTCACTGCGAGCGACGTCGATGCGCGGACGGGATTCATGCACAATGTCAGGCGAGAGGCCGTCATCCTATGAGCCCCGAAGCGGCCGATTATCTGGAAACTGCGCACCCCGCACTGGATGTCTCGCGCCGCAGCCTCACCGCGGAAATCTACGAAACCGCGGCCCGTGAAGCGTACATCGCAGCCTTGAATGCTGCCCGTGCGGTGATTTTCGACATGAAACAAATCGCGCCGAAGAGCCACTCCGGAACGCGTTCGCAGTTCTTCCTGCTTATTGAG
>DATJUM010000171.1:0-33891 GCA_035502355.1 Rhizomicrobium sp.
GGCGAAAGCCGCGCCTTGCGCTTCACGCCGGCGGGCGAAATCCATTTTTTCAAGACGTTCGGCGGCGGAATTGACCCGAAATCAGGATCCTAGGATTTCCCGCGCAGCGCGCTCGCCGCTGCGCACGGCGCCCTCCATATAGCCCTGGAATTCGAGAGAGGTCTGCTCGCCCGCGAAATGGATGTTGCCTTCGGCCTCCTTCTCGATCCCGCTGAATCCCGTGTATTGCCCGATATTGTATTGCGACCATGCTCCCAGGAGCTGCGGCTGGATATTGCCGTCGTTTACCCAAGCGAGGCGGGGTCCCTGGCGCCAAGCCTCAGTTATTCCGGGGAATGTCCGTTCGAGGTCGGACAGCGTATCGGTCACCAGATCGAGAGGTGCCGGACCCTGATAGTGTCCGAATTTCAGTCCGTATTTCGCCGCGAGGTTTTGGCCTTCCCGCCCGCCTGGCAGCGAGACGTAGATTTCCGTGGCGCCCTGCCTCTTGGCATTCTCAAAGAAGCTTCCATCCCAGCCGCCCTCCGGCGCGCCGCCGCACAGCAGATCGCCATTATAATTGTCGCGCCGCCACGGGCTTCCGTCGACCTGGATCTGGATTTTTACGTTGTTGCCGAGTGGCAGGGTATTGATGGCGAGCCGCTTAAGCGATGAAAAATGTACGTGGTCGAGATCCACCTCGCGCAGCGTGGTGAAAGGAATCGCGAGAACCACCTGGTCCGCTTCGAACTCCATCAGCGCGCGATCGCGTGCGAAGGTGCAGGTGTAGCTGCGATCGCTGTTCTCCCGCAGCGCGACAAGGCGATGTTCGAAGTGGACCGTGCCTTCCGGCAGCCGCGCCACCAGCCCTGTGATCAATTGATCGTTGCCACCTTGGATTTGCCATTTCTCGTTCGATCCGTAGAGCTGCGGATGCTGCGTGGGTTGATACCCGCTGCCGTCGAAGCCCAGCAGGTAGACGAGATTGAGCGCCGATTCCTGATCCGGTGGGCCGCCATATTCGTCGAGCACAGCGGACAGGCATACCCCTCCGAACTGGCTTGCCGTGCCGCCAGGGACGTATTGCTCGATCCATTCCGGCACCGACATGTGGTCCCACTCATAGGCGGTCTTGGAATAATTCCGATAGTTCGCGTTCGGAACGAGCCGCACGGCATGATGGAACAACTTCCAGCCAAAGCTCTGCCAATCAGCATTGAGATCCATCTGGGTATAAGGTCTACCGTCGAATCGGTAGGCGTTCCTCTTGCCGTGCGGAGTGGCGTCGGTATTCCAGAGGCTGAGACCGAATTCGCGCGCCAGACTGAGCGTCGCTGTATGTCCCACCGAGATGGATTCGCCGTGCTGCTCGGTGGTCTGGTTGTTGATGAAATAGTCGCGGAGCGTCTGGACGCGGCCGCCCGCGCGATTGTTCCATTCGAACACCTTGGCGGCTATTCCCGCCTTCTTCCAGAGGTCATAGGCACAACAAAGACCGGCGAGCCCGCCACCGACAATGGCGACGCGGGGCTTGCCGATGGCGAAACTCCGCGTCGGAAGAAAGGCCGCCGCCGCGGCGGACGCAGCGCCGGCCAGCACCGTTCTGCGGGCGGGACTTGCGAGTCGTTCCAGCCGCATCGCGCCGATTTCATCGATCGGCGCGCCTGTTGCGCGCGCTTCGCGGCAGGCCCCGTCGGCCTCGCGCATCATTGCGGTGAGAGGAGAACGGAAAGACCGCCGCATTGCTGTCCCCTGATCGCTCGTAGGCCGTGAAGGTCGAGACTACGCCAGGCCGGGCTGCGACGCGAATCCCGCTCCGCGCGCCGTCAGCGCGCCGTAAATCGCAATCCAGACATAACAAGCAGCCGGGACGAAAAGCGCAGTGGCGAGCCGTGTGGCGTCTGCTACGGCCCCGGTGATTTCGGGAACGATCGCGCCGCCTACGATCGCCATGCAGAGGAGCGCGGAGCCGTTCGGCTTTTCCTCTCCGAGATTTTCGCTGGCGAGTGCGAAGATCGTCGGGAACATGATGGAATTGAACAGCCCCACCGCGATGAGCGACCAGGCGGCGAGTGCGCCGCCCGATTGTGACGAAACAAGTGCCAGCGTGCAGGCGCATACTGCGCAGATCGCGAGCACTACACCCGGCCGCGCCTCGCGCAGGATGAAGCTGCCGAAAAAGCGGCCGATCATGGCGCCGCCCCAGTAAAAGCTGACCAGCTTGCCGGCGCGCTCGGCGACGAGGCCGAGCGTAGAAGGCTGCATGAGATAATTCGTCATCATACTGCCGATCGACACTTCGGCACCGACATAGACGAAGATGGCGATAGCGCCCAGAAGCAGCCGCGGCTGATTTCGAAGTGCCCATAACGCGCGCAGCGAGGCCATCTGGTCGCTGACCGGCGGTGCAGCACTCCTGCGCATCACCCAGAAGAGGGCCGCGACGACCGTGAGCCCTGCGGCGATAATCAGGAACGGCAGCTGCACGGCGTGGGCCTGCGAAATGCGCACGGCACTGAGTGCGGCTGGAGAAAGATGCACGGCGTCAATGGTAACGCCGCCGCTCAGAATGAGAACAGCTCCAACCCAGGGACCGATCGTCGTACCCAATGAATTGAACGCCTGTGCCAGCGTCAGCCGGCTGGAGGATGATGATTCAGGACCCAGCTCGGCGATGAACGGATTGGCCACGACCTGCAGGAGCGTTATTCCGGCCGACATCACGAACAGCGCAAACAGAAAAGCAACAAACAGCCCGGACGCCGCCGCGGGCGAAAACAAGAGGCAGCCGCAGACCATCACGGCAAGACCCAGCATCGCTCCGCGGATATAGCCGACGCGCGAAAGAATAAAGCCGGCCGGTATGGAAAAGATGAAATAACCGATGAAGAAGCTGAACTGCGTCAGCATCACCTGGGTGTAGGAAAGGGCGAACACGCCTTTGAGTTTGGGAACCATCGAATCGAGCAGGACGGTGGCAAACCCCCAAGCAAAGAACAGCAGGACCACGAGTGCAACGAGCATGGGGCGTCGCGCCGGTGCGGCCGTGGTCACTGGCACCGCGTTGCCGGAATTCGTCACCGCCACTGCCTTCCAATATGTGCGATGCAAGTGCGCATCTGTTTCGCCCCCGAAGATTTGTGTAGTGTTGCATTCATTAGCCGCTGCCGGGAAACTCACCAAGGGGTGATTGCCGCATGTTCCGAATCTATCTGGGGATGTTGTTCCTTTGCCTGGCGGGAGCGTTGCCGGCATCCGCGTCCGCCGGGGCGAAGATCAAGGTCGGCTCGCTCGTCCTGAAAAAATGCATCCCGCAATATGACGGCTATTGCGGCAGCATCGTCCGGCCGCTGGATCCCGACGGGCGAATTCCCGGCAAGATCACAATTGGGTTTGAGTTCTATCCCCATACGGACATCCACCACGAACGCCGCGGGGTCATCATCGCACAGGAGGGTGGGCCGGGCTATTCGACCACGGGCTCTCGGGACGGCTATGTGCGGTTGTTCACCCCGTTGCGGGATGGCCGCGATATCGTGCTGATCGACAAGCGCGGCACGGGAACCTCGGGAGCCATTGATTGCCATCATGTCCAAAGGGGCGGCGGCCTCGCCGCTGTGCGTGCCTGCGGCCAGAAGCTGGGGAACACGTCCTGGCTCTATAGTTCGGCATTTGCAGCCGACGATGTCGCCGCCGTGCTTGCGGCGCTGGATATCGACAAGGTGGACTATTACGGGGACAGCTACGGAACCTATTTTGGTCAGGTTTTTGCGACGCGTCACCCCGAGTTGATCCGCACCATCGTACTCGACAGTGCCTATCCGGTGATCGGCGATGGTCCCTATTTTCAGAGCGAGATCGAGAACGGACCTGTGGCTTTTGCAATCGCCTGCAAGCGCTCCCCGTCATGCAGCGCGCTCGACGGCAGTGAGAAAGCGCGTTTCAGGGCACTCATCGCCGCCCTGCGCGACAAGCCGGTCAGCGGCCGCGCGCCCGGTGCGTGGGGCGATATTAGAAACGTCACGGCGGATGCCGGTGCGATTTTCACGATCGTCGCCAATGCCGGCAACAATTATACCGCCTATCGCGACATCGACGCTGCGGGTCGCGACTGGCTTGAATCCCGGGACCCGCTGCCGCTGCTCAGACTGGTCGCCGAGGCGGTCGATGGGGAAGCTCCGGACGGCCCGCCCAAGGACTTCAGCACCGGTCTCGAATTGGCAGTGGAATGCGCCGACTACGTGCAACTCTACGACATGCGCGACAGCGAGAGTGACCGGCATCTGCAATACGAGGCAAGTCTTGCAACCACGGAGGCAAACCATCCGCATATTTACGCACCGTTCCGGCTCGAGGAGGCGGTTCACGCGGTTGAAAATCCCGAGGGCCTCAATCTCTGCCAGGCGTGGCCCCATGCGCCGGGCTGGGCGCATCCGGGCATGCCGGTAGGCAAGAACGCCAGGTTTCCCTCCGTACCTGTTCTCGTCCTGTCTGGCGAACTCGACACCGTTACCTCGCCGAAGGAAGGCCGCTGGACGACGGCGCTTTTCCCTGACGCAACTTACCTCGAAGTTCCGAATACGGTCCATGAGACCGCCATCGGCAATGGCGGCGTGCATGTGCCGCCCTTCGGCGGCGATCTCGCCCGCTGCGTGGGCCCGATCGTATTGTACTTTGTCGATTCGGGAGGGCAGCTCCCGAATACATCCTGCGTGTCCGGAATCAGGCCGGTGCGCACAGTCCCAGCTTTTGCTGCGAGCTGGCGCGGCGTCGCTCCAGCCAATGCCCAACAGGGCAACGAGGCAAATAATGTCGGGCTTACACTCGCATCCGCGACAGCCGAAACGATTGGCGACGCCGTCGCGCGCTATGGCGTGTTGCTCGGCGATGTCGATCGCGGATTGCGCGGCGGCACGTTCACGCTGTCACACACCAGGACTGGTTATGCCTTCGATCTGAAGGCACTGAAATGGGCGGACGATCTTGCCGTTTCCGGCACAATCGACTGGAATCAACTGACGGGACGCATCATGGCGCAGGTAAATCTCGCAGCGCCCAACCATGAGGGCCACGTTCGCATTTCCTGGAACGATCGCCAAACAGATGCGGAAGCTTCGATCCGCGGCGAGATCGATGGCCAGACCGTCGTCGCCTCACGCATTGCACCCTGAGGGCGATATCAGGTCCAGCCGTTGGCGGTTGGCATTGTGCTATGCTTTCCGCGGCGCGGTGCGCACGGGAAGGGGCATGTTGCAGACGCCAATGTGGGCGGGGGTGTGTTTGTACCAAGGATCGGGCCGGGTGCGGCGCTCCGCAAGAAGTGCCCGAAAAGTGGCGCTGTCGGTGCGGAGCGCTTCGAGACGGGGCCGTTGCGCCGTGGGCAGGTCACTGGCCAGCCGGATGGATTCGATTGGTACGCGCTGCGACGGTTTTTCGTAAAAGCCCAGTGGGCCGGTACCGCGTGGCAGGGTGGAGAGAAGCTCGATGCCTTCGACCACCCGACCGACAAGCGTGACATTGCGATCGAGATTGCGTGGCGATTGGCCGATCACGGCATAGAGTTCGCTGCCATTACCAGAATTGGCGGCAACATCGCGTCCAACGCCGACCATGCCATAGCAGTGCGTGAGCCACATACGCTCCGCGGCGGGATCGCGCGCGACCGGAAAGCCGTTCGAAAATCCCGTCTGCGGCGCGTAGGTATCGGGATCCGGAAGCGAAGTGAAATCGACGTCCCTGCCAATGGCCCGGTCGAATTCAGGAGTGATCGTCGATTTTGCAGTCCCAACTGCGTGATGGCCGCTTTGCGACCACTGCACGACGTAATTGTCCTGTGCACGGACGATCGCCGCCCCATCGAAATAATGTGCGCGGACCAGGGCTTTGATGTTGGCGATCGCATTCGGTGCAAAAGTTGGCGCGAGCTCGATAACGACACGGCCCGTGGGCAACTCCATCACCAACGTATTGGCGGGATTGATGGCGCGCCAATCGCCAAGGGGCGAAGCCGCGAGAATGTCATTCATCGATCGCGGAGCCGGTGCGGCGCCTGCAGCCACGACCGCCGCGCCCAGTGCGAGCATAACCCGACGCAATTTGCCACGGTCCATCTTGCGTGACTCAGGCGGCTTTCGGTCCAAATGGAATGAGCATCGAAACTCTGCGGCGGTAGGCATCGTAGATGTCCGCGCCGAGTTCTTCACGGAGCCAGCGTTCCTCGAGTCGCGCTTTCATCCAGATTCCAATCGTGATGATAGACGCGCCGATAAGTCCCAGAACCGTTCCCTTCGCCGCCGCCGTTGCGTAAACCGCAAGCAGAATTCCGGTGTAGATTGGATGGCGCACGATACCGTAAGGCCCGGTATTCACGATTTTATGGTCCGCTTTTTTCGTGATCGTGCCGGACCATAGCGGGCCGAGATAGACGCGCGCCCAGGCGCTGAAGGCGAAGCCCAGCGCAATCAGTGCGACACAGATCCAGGCCACCGCAAGCGGAACAAGCCACAGCCGGAGCGGCCCATGATAGCCATGCGCGGGAATGAAAAAGATGATGCCGCCAAGGATCAACACAATCCGGTAGGGAAGCTCCGAGCCCAGACCGGCACGTTTCTCCGTCCTGCCGCTCCAGGCGGCCATTGCAATCCAGCATACGACGAATGCGATCCACAGGGCCGCGATAATCGATGCGATCATCATGCCGGACGCTCCCGTTCAGTCCCGCAGCAATTCATTGATCGACGTCTTGGCGCGCGTCCGCGCGTCCACCCGCTTGACGATCACCGCGCAGGCGAGCGCGGGCCTGTTGGGCGCGTGCGGCAGCACACCCGGAACCACGACGGAATAGGGCGGGACGCGGCCGTAGAAGATTTCGCCGGATTCGCGGTCCACGATCTTCGTTGATTGTCCCAGGAAGACGCCCATCGACAATACGGAACCTTCACCCACGATCACGCCCTCGGCTACCTCAGAGCGGGCGCCGATGAAACAATCATCCTCGATGATCACAGGGCCTGCCTGCAGCGGCTCGAGCACACCGCCGATGCCGGCGCCGCCGGAAATGTGACAATTGCGGCCGATCTGCGCGCAGGACCCGATGGTCGCCCAGGTATCGACCATCGTGTTCTCGCCGACATAAGCGCCGACATTGACGAAACACGGCATCAGGACGACACCCTTGCCGACAAACGCCGAGCGGCGCACCAGTGCGCCGGGCACGGCGCGAAATCCCGCGGTGCGGAATCGTCCTTCGCTCCAATCCTTAAACTTCGAATCCACCTTGTCCCACCAGGCCGCGCCGCCTGGCCCGCCTGAGATTGCCTGTGTCGCGTTGAGGCGGAACGACAGCAGCACGGCCTTCTTCAGCCATTGATGGACGTGCCATTCGCCGTGGTGTTTCTCCGCCACGCGCAAGCGGCCTGAATCCAGGGCATCGAGCGCCGCATCGACGGCGTTGCGCACTGTCCCCTCCGTCGAGGCATCGAAGGAATCGCGCTTCTCCCATGCTTCGTCGATTGCCGGTGCAAGATCGTCCGTCATCTCAAACCCTGATCGTTCCCAGAAATTTGCAAAGGTCGGATATTTCATAATCGATATGGGCCGGCAAAACCGGCGGCTGCTCCGGTCCCGGTCTCGACCACTCGGTGTCGTCCCTGAGCCAGACCGTAGTGCAACCCAGTTCGTGCGCGGGCGCAAGATTGCGTGCGATGTCATCGAACATCGCGGTGTGCGCTGGTCTGGCATCGGCGCGTGCCAGCACGGCGCGATAGGAATCCGGATCTGGTTTCGGGCGAAACTCGATCGTGCGGATGTCCCACAATTCGTCGAAGAGAGAGGCAAGCGCCAGCCGGTCGAGTATACGGCCGGCATGATGCCGGCAGCCATTGGTGAAGACGTATCGCCGCCCGGGCAGGCGGGAAATCGCGCGTGCGAGGTCCGCATCGGCGTCGAGCGCGGAAATATCAATGTCATGAACGAAGCCGAGATAGGCGTCGGGGTCCACGCCATGAACACGCATCAACCCGTTCAATGTGGTGCCGTGCTCGCGGTAATAGGCTTTCTGAACGCGGCGCGCCTCCTGTTCGTCGAGTCCGAGAAACTGCTGCACGAACACCGTCATGCGCGCTTCGACCTGCGCGAAAATAGGGCTCGCGGCGGGATAAAGCGTATTGTCCAGATCGAAGATCCAGACATCGACATGCCGGAAATCCGGCGCAGCATCGATCGCGGGGGCGGCCTGCATTGCGCGCGCAACATGGTCGATGGCACAAGACGGCGCAAGCCTCGCCCGGATTCAACCTCGTGCCCGCCGATTTCGTCCTTGCCGTCTCGAATTTGTGCAAAAGCTACCACAACATGGTGGCGGTGGACGGCGTTTCCTTCGCGGTACCGGCGGGCGAGATCGTGGGGCTTCTGGGCCCCAACGGCGCGGGCAAGACGACCACCGTCAACATGATCCTCGGCGTGCTTGAACCCAGCGCCGGAACCATCGCAATCGATGGTGTCGATCTTCTGCGGCGTCGGAGTGCGGCACTTTCCTGCACCAATTTCTCCGCTGTTTACGCCGCGTTACCGGGCAATCTGAGCGTCGAGGAAAATCTGCGCGTGTTCGGACTTCTCTATGAAGTACCCGATCTGGCCCGGCGCATCGAGGACCTGCTTGTGCGTTTCGACCTTGTCCGGTTTCGCCGCACCAAGGCCGGCGTGCTGTCCTCGGGCGAGCAGACGCGATTGACGCTCTGCAAGGCGCTTCTCAATCGGCCGAAGCTCCTGCTTCTCGACGAGCCGACCGCTTCCATCGATCCGGCCACGGCGCGCGGAATTCGGAGTACGATCCGGGCATTCGCCCAGGAGAATGCCAGCGCGGTGCTTTGGACCAGCCACAACATGTACGAAGTCGAGGAAGTCTGTCATCGCGTGTTGTTTTTGTCGCATGGCCGTCTGTTGCTGGAGGGCGATCCGAAAACGTTGCCGCGAGACCATGGCGCAGCCAATCTCGAGGATCTGTTCGTGAACGTGGCGCGTGAGCAACTTCATCCGGTGGCCGCCTGATGCGCGCGCGGCGGATCGCGGCGGTGGCGTTGCGCCAATTCTATCTCTATCGCGGCAGCCCCACGCGCCTTGTGCCGCTCTTTGTCTGGGTGGTCCTCGACATTACGGTGTGGGGATTCGTCTCACGTTATCTGAATAGCGTGGCTTCGTCAGGATATAATTTCATTCCCATGCTGCTGGGGACGGTGCTGTTGTGGGACTTTTTGACCCGCGTGATGCAAGGCGTGTCCACGGCGTTCCTCGAGGATGTCTGGTCGCGCAACTTTCTCAATATGTTTGCGAGTCCGCTCTTGATATCGGAATATGTTCTCGGCTTGGTGATTACCGCAATCGGTACCAGCCTGGTCGGCATAATGGCCATGCTCGTGCTCGCTTCGACCGTTTTCGGCCTTTCATTCTTTGTTTATGGGCTGACGCTCATACCGTTTGTGATGGTGCTGTTTCTGTCGGGCATCGCGCTCGGTATTGCGGGCAGCGCCATGGTGCTTCGTCTCGGCCCGGCCTCGGAATGGTTTGTCTGGCCGCTGCCGGCCCTCATTGCGCCATTCGTCGGCGTCTATTATCCCGTCACGGTGCTGCCCGCCTGGATGCAGGCGGTCGCGCATGTGCTGGCGCCGTCCTATGTCTTCGAGGGCATGCGGGCGACCATCCGCCATGCACCCTGGCACGCCTCCGATCTGCTGATCGGCCTTGCGCTTTCCATTCTTTATATTCTGGCGGCTGCCATATTCTTCCGGCAGGTCTATCGCACTGCCGTGCGCACCGGTCTTCTTGCCCGCTACAGCGCCGAAAGCGCGATCTAATAGACACTCCCGGGCGGACTTTCGTTCCCCGTGCCGGCATCGAGAAATAAAGCAAATCGGCCGATCTATTTGTTCGGCGGTGGAAGCCTTGGTGCGGGCGGCAACAGGCCATCATCGCCGATATGGACCACAAAGCCGCTCTGGCCTCTGGTATTCGTGGCGGCGAAGCCGGCTTCGGTAAGGCCGCGTTTGGTGCAGCCGGTATTGCCAAAGATTTCGAACGCGACATCGGTAACGCAGAATGTCGTCGTGCCACTGACGATCCTGTTGTTTCCGTGTTTCTCCGCCAGGAGATAGACGGTGTCGAAGCTGAGTGCGATGGTCAGCAATTTCGCGCATGCGCCGGGCGGGACGTCCCACCAGCCGCGCGCCACGCTTAGATGTGGCGAGCGCAGTGCGATGGCGGCCCAGAGTTCGGATTGGCCGTCATTGCAGACGGAATAGCCCTCGGGTGCCGCTGTTTTCTGCGCCTCGGTTTCGAGCGCATCGAACAGATCGGCGTTACTGATATTGGACGGCAACCGCAGCCGCGCGCGGAAGTCCGCAAGCGCTTTGGCATCCTGGGCAGGACCACCCTCGGGGCTCACGTGATAGCCGATATCCGAAAGCAGCCGGCCAATGCCGGCCGTGCGCGCGGCTTGGGGGCTCGAGAATCGTCTCGTTCCGGTCAGCGTCGTTGTCCATGAGGCCTTGTGGCCGGTCGAAAGCGAGGCGAACGGCATCAGGAAAGCATCGTCCGAGCCGCAATGCGCATCGCCGACCGGCACGTCTATTGCAAAATTCGTTTCCTTCGCGCACAGCCGGATACGCCCACCCCAGGCACGCGCCGGCCCGGCATGCGCCCGCGAACTTCGCGCATAAAGGAAATAGGATGGCTCGCTCAGCGGTCCGACCAGCGCCGCGCCGCAATCGCCGGGCACGATGCGCGTCCAGCCGCGCGTCAGCATCTGCAGGCCGGACTCATAACCGACTGCTGCGTATATGATATAGCTCGTGCGGTTGCAGACACGCAGGTCAGCCAGGGCCGGCGCGGCCTGGAAGGTAGCGGCCATCACAAGCGCCCCGCAAAACAGCGCGAGACGTCTCATTCCTGCGTGATCATCGTTCCAGCGCCGTGCTCGGTGAAAAGCTCCAGCAGCAGCACGTGTGGAATGCGCCCGTCAAGAATGACGGCAGCGCGCACGCCCGTCTCCACGGCTTCGATGGCTGTTTCGATCTTCGGTATCATGCCGCCTGAGATGGTGCCGTCCTCGATCAGCGCGCGCGCTTCGGCAATGCTGAGCCGCGGAATAAGCTTGCCTTCACGGTCGAACACCCCCTCGACATCGGTGAGAAGCAGCAGCCGCGCAGCTTTCATCGCGCCGGCAACGGCGCCCGCCACCGTATCGGCGTTGATGTTGTAGGTTTCGCCCCGCCGGCCAATACCGATCGGCGCAATCACCGGAATGAGATCCGAATTGATGATGGTGCGTAGCACCTCCGGGTTGATTTCATCCGGCTCACCGACGAAGCCCAGATCCACCGGCTGCATTTCGCGGCTCCGCGGATCGCGCTTCAGCCGCTCGAGCTTCTTCGCAATGACGAGATTGCCGTCTTTGCCAGAGAGTCCGACGGCGCGGCCGCCGGCCGCATTGATGCCGCTCACGATCTGTTTGTTGATCGCGCCGGTCAACACCATTTCGACGACTTCGATTGCGGCCTCGTCGGTCACGCGCAAGCCATCGACGAAGGAAGAGGGAATGGAGAGCTTGGAAAGCATCAACCCGATCTGCGGCCCGCCGCCATGCACCACAACAGGGTCGATTCCCGTTTGCTTCATCAGCACGATGTCCTGCGCGAAATGTTCGGAGACGCCACCTTCCATGGCATGGCCGCCATATTTCACCACGACAGTCTCGCCGTCATAGCGCAGGATGTAGGGAAGGGCTTCGACGAGAACGCGGGCCGTCGAGCGCCAGCGCGCCATGACGCGCAGGTTCCGATCCTGGCCAACTTCGTCCTGTAGCGCCATGTTATGATTCCAGCGGATTCTGCTGCTTATAGCCCATTGCGCCACGCCCCTGCCAGCGCGGCGACATGATCGCGGAGGGGCTCCAGGCCCTCCGCCTTGCGCGCGGAAGTGGCAAACAGCTCGGGAAAAGCCGCAGTGCGCCGGGAGAGTTCTCCGGCTGAAGCCACGCGGACGCGCTCCTGTTCCTGTTTGGCGAGTTCATCCAGCTTTGTGAGTACGCCGGCATAGGATACGGCGGATTGATCGAGCAGATCCATGGCCTCACGGTCGGGCGGCATGATCCCGCGCCGGGCATCGATGAGCAGCAGCGCGCGCACGAGATTTGACCGGCCGCGGAGATAGGTGAAAATCAGATTCTGCCATTCGCGCGAAAGCGCGCGCGACGTTTTCGCATAGCCGTAACCGGGCAGATCCACCAGCATGCAGCCTTCGCCCAGCCGAAAAAAATTTATCTGTCTGGTGGCACCGGGCGTGTGCGACACCCGCGCCAATGTGCGGCGGCCCGTCAGCGCATTGATGAGACTCGATTTGCCGACATTCGAGCGTCCGACGAATGCGATTTCGGGCAAACTGCCCTTCGGCAGCGCCTCCGCCGTGGCAGCACCGGCCACGAACGCGCACGATCCCGCAAACAGCTTCCGTCCGTTCATGCGTTGTTTCCAGGTTTCTCACGCGGAGGCGCGGAGGAAGTTCAATACCACGGCACCAGGTACACCAAGAAAATTAGTTGTGCGCGAAGCGTGCGACTCTTCCTTGGTGCCTTTGTGGTTAAGACTCCTCCGCGGCTCCGCGCCTCCGCGTGCCATAATTACTCGCCTGGTGGCGTGGACGCACGGGCACCGGGCGAGCCGAGTCGTCTGAGAAATGCCGGCATTTTCAGATTGTTGAAGAGATGCACTTCGACGCCCTGACGTTTCATCATCACGTATTGCTGCGCAGTCGAAAGCAGATTGTTCCAGGTCCAGTAGATCACCAGTCCGGCCGGAAAGGTCGCAAGCATGAAGGTGAAGATCAGCGGCATGAACGTGAACATCCGCGCCTGCACGGGATCGGCGGGCGCGGGGTTCAGCCTGGTCTGCAGCCATTGCGTCACGCCCATGATCATGGGCCAGATGCCGATATGCAAAAAGCCCGGAATCCAAGCCGGAATGGCAAAGGGCAACAGGCCGAAGAGATTGATGAAACAGGTGGGATCTGGCGCTGACAGATCGCGAATCCAGCCGAAGAACGGCGCCTGGCGCATCTCTATGGTGACGAATAGCACCTTGTAGAGCGAGAAGAACACCGGAATGGTGAGGAGCATCGGCAGGCATCCTGAAACAGGATTGACCTTCTCGCGCTTGTAGAGCGCCATCATCTCCTGCTGCTGCCTGAGCTTGTCTTCCGCAAAGCGTTCGCGGATGCGCTCGACCTCGGGCTGCAATTTCTTCATACGGCTCATCGAGCGATAGGACGCGTCGGCGAGTGGAAAGAAGACGAGCTTGACCGCGACGGTAAGCAGCAGGATTGCCACCCCGAAATTGCCCGTGAAGCCGTAAAAGAAATCGAGCAGCCAGAACATCGGCTTGGTGAGAAAGATGAACCAGCCCCAGTCGATGGCAAGATCGAAGCGTTCGATATGAAGCGTATCTTCGTAATGGCGGATGACGGACACGATTTTCGCGCCGGCGAACAGCCGTTGCGTCAGATCAAGCGTAGCGCCCGGGGCTATGGTGTGGCGGTCGAGCCGGTAATCCGCCTGATACGCCTTGGTGTCGCCGAGGGGCGCGGCGCGATATGAGCCGTCGAAAGCCTGATTTTGCGGTGGAATGGCCGCCGCCATCCAGTATTTGTCAGTAATGCCCACCCAGCCGCCGGTTGACTGGAAAGTGATCGGCGGCTCGTCCTTCTTGAAATCGTCGTAACTCGCGTCCTTGAGCGCGCCGTCGGCCGCGCCGACAAAGCCTTCATGTAGTACCCAATAATGCTTGGTGTCGGGCACGCCGTCACGTGCGACATAGCCGTAGGGATAAAGCTCCACCGGCTGGCCGCTTCGATTGGTCACGGAATCCTTGACAGTGAACATGTATTGGTCATCGACCGCGATCGTGCGCGTGAAGACGAGGCCGTGGTCATTGTCCCAAGTGAGCGTGACCGGATGGCCCGGCGCCAGCGTATTTCCGTTCGCAAGTTTCCACGGCGTGGCTTCACCGGGGACGGCAATACGTTCTCCCGGTGCTCCGACGAAGCCAAACACGGCGTAATAGGGGTAGCGGGTGCGAACTGGCGAGAGCAGCGTGATTTCGGCGCTCTTCGGATTGACGGTTTCGTGATAGCGCTTAAGTCGCAGATCGTCGAAGCGCGCGCCTGTCAGGCGCAGCGAACCGTCGAGCGTGGGTGTATCGATCAGGATGCGTGGGCCCGACGACGCGAGCGCCTGCTGACGCGAAAGCTGGCCGGAACCGATTTGTGTCGGTACCTGTGCGACAGGTTGATGCGTCGCCGTCTGTGCGTTTTCTTTATGGACGAGGACCTGACGGGCGCGTTCAGCCTGCATCTGCGGCTGGGCAACGAAATATTCCCAGCCCAACAGCACGATGGCCGAAAGGACGATGGCGAGGACAAGATTGCGGTTTTCGTTCATCGGTCTCTACCGGCGCGGTGGCACGGGATCGAAGCCCGACGAACCGCCGAGCCAAGTGAAAGGATGGCACCGCAAAAGACGATGGAGGGCGAGGCCTGTGCCCTTCCATGCTCCATGTGTTTCAAGCGCTTCGAGCGCATATGTCGAACAGCTGGGCGTAAAGCGGCACACATTGGGAAGCACAGGTCCTATGAACCAGCGATAGAAAAAAATCGGCGCCTTCAGGAGCACGAGCGCAGCCCCCTGGGCAAGCCGAACGAAGCGATTCATCTCCGGATACTTTCCGTCCGCAACCGCCCCAGCCTTTCATGGGCCGCTGCAAGCGCCGATTCGAGATCAGCGAGCAAGTCGCCGAATGGTCGGGTCAGCGTCTCCCGCCGCGCGACGAGAACATAATCATTGCCCGGCATGCCATAAAGGGGAAGTACCTGCTGCGCCGCCGCTTTAAGCCTGCGCCGCGCGCGGTTTCGCGTCACCGCATTGCCGATCTTCCGGCTCGCCGTGAAACCCACACGGATGGTTTCCTGCCCATCGTCAGGCGTCGGGCACATCTCGACGGTCAAACCGGCAACGACGCGCCGAAGCCCTCGGGCGACGCGCAGGAAATCCTGCCGTTTCTTGAGGCGTCCGATCTTAGGCCGCAGCTCGCTCACGCACTGCCCGGCTCCGTCGCAATCAGGCCGAGAGTCTCTTGCGGCCATGGGCGCGACGGCGGGACAGTACCTTCCGGCCGCCGGCAGTGGCCATACGGGCGCGGAAGCCGTGCCGACGCTTACGCACGATCTTGCTTGGCTGATAGGTGCGTTTCATGGCCCTGTCTCCCGGTCGGCCCGCAGAAAGAGCCGGGTTTTTAGGGACCAGCCAGGAGCCTGTCAACCTCCGGTGTCGGCCCAAAAACGCCAGTGGACCTGGACAGCCCTAAACGCATTGCCAAGGAGCGGTATTTAAGAGGAGAGTCTTTTCCCCCATTTTTCGGGAGAACATCGGGCGAATTCGGTCATGGTTATGTTGCGCGTGATCAAGGGAGGTGCGGAGACGGGACTGGCGCAGCCACCAGCAAACCCTTCCCGCTTTGCCAAAGATGCCGGACCCGAGCCTCATTCGCCCGACGGAGGAAAATTTGCCTTGGATTGGCGTCGGCGCGCTTCGACCGCGTGGGCGCTGGTGGCGCACAGCCTTTCGGGCCGGTTGCTGCTGCTAACAATTCTTTATGTGCTGCTTACCGAAATATTGATTCTTCTTCCGACGCTCGGGCGCTACTACACAAGCCTTCTGGAATCCCGCATCGCCAGCGCCGAGATCGCCATCCTGCCTTTCACCGAGCCGGGCGGTGCCCAGCTTTCCGAAAGCCTGCGCCAGCAGCTGCTCGCGCGCGCTGGCGCCGCCGCGGTGATGCTCACGCGCCCCGATCAGCACGAGCTGTTTCTGGCTCATGACGAGCCCAGCCATTTCGACCTGACGATCGATCTGCGCGGGCAGAATCTCTTCAGCCAGATCGCCGGCGCGCTTGATTGTCTTTTTGCGGGCGGCAACCGCGTTCTTCATGTCGTGGCGGCAACCCGCATCTTGCACGCGCAGACTGTCGAGCTGATCACCGACGAACAGCCCGTCCGTGCCGATCTGCTCGCCTATGGCGGACGGCTGATGCTCGTAGCGCTCGGGATTTCGCTGGCAACAGGCGTGCTCGTTTTCCTGAGCCTCTATGCCGTACTGGTGCGGCCCATGGGTCGGCTGACGCGCGCGATAGAGCGCTTTCGCGAAAATCCCGAAGACGCAAGCCGCATCGTCACGCCCTCTGAGCGGCAGGACGAAATCGGCCGGGCCGAACGCGAATTGGCCGCCATGCAGCGCGACATTCTGGGGTTCCTGCAGCAGAAGGCGCGCCTCGCGGCGCTGGGCGGCGCGGTGGCGAAAATACAGCATGATCTGCGCAATATTCTCGCAAGTGCCCAGCTCGCATCCGACAGACTCGCGCGCGTCGAGGATCCAGTCGTGAAGCGTCTTGCGCCGCGCATCGTTGCATCGCTTGACCATGCGGTGACGCTGGCCACGCGTACCATGCGCTTCGGCCGCGCCGACGAACAACCGCCTCGCCGCGAACGTTTCGCAATCGCGCCGTTGATCGACGAGTTGGGCGAGGTGGCGATTGCCGGCGAGCCCAGCGAAACGAACCTCGTGTTCGAAAACACCATAGATCCGACGCTGGAAATTGATGCCGATCGCGAGCAGTTGTTTCGCGCTCTCCTCAACCTGGTCCGCAACGCGGCAGAGGCTGCGAAGGAGCGCGAGCGCGGTTTTGTGGAAGTAAAGGGGGTGCGCGAAGGCGGCCTTGTCTGCATCCGCATTTGCGACAACGGCCCGGGCGTGCCCGCCGCAGTACGCGAGAAATTGTTCCAGCCTTTCGCGGCTTCCACGCGGTCGTCGGGAACAGGGCTCGGACTCGCCATCGCCCGCGATCTCGCCCGCGCGCACGGCGGCGACGTCGCGCTGGAATCGACGGACAAAACGGGCACCTGCTTTCGCATCGAGATTCCCGACCGGGCGTGATCTGAAGTGGCCTGGGATCCCAAAGCCTATCTCGCGTTCGGTGGCGAACGCACTCGGCCGGCCGCGGAACTCGTCGCGCGCATTCCGCTCGAATCGCCCGAACGGATCGCCGATCTCGGCTGCGGTCCGGGAAATTCTACGGAACTGCTGGTGACGCGGTGGGCGCAGGCGGTGGTTGATGGGATCGACAATTCGCCTGCCATGCTGGCTGCGGCGCGCGCGAGCGGCGTACCGGCGCAGTGGATCGAGGCCGATGTCGCACATTGGGCGCCGGATCGCTCTTACGATGTCATTTATTCGAACGCGACCCTTCAATGGGTAAGTGGCCATGAATTGCTACTGCCGCGGCTTGTTTCATTTCTCGCGCCGGGCGGGGTGCTCGCCTTCCAGGTGCCACGCAATTTTGGCCTGCCCAGTCATACGATCGCGCAAGAGCTTGCGAAAAACGCGCGTTGGGCGGACAGGCTTGCAAATGTTCGCGACTGGTGGACGGTGCGCGAGCCAGAACAATATTACGGCATTCTCGAGCCGGTCGCGGCAAAGATCGACATCTGGGAAACGCGCTATCTGCAGACGCTCGAAGGAACGGATGCGGTCTATCGCTGGGTGCTGGGTACCGGCCTGCGCCCGTTCGTGGACGCACTCGAGGGTGAGGAGCGTGAAGCTTTCCTCGCCGAATATCGCGCCCGCGTAAGCCGGGCCTATGCCTCGCGCGTCAGCGGCATCACGCTCTTTCCCTTCCAGCGCCTCTTCTGCATCGCCAGCCGTGCAAAATAATTCCACCGCAATGAGCACAAGGCACACAAAGAACAGTACAGGCTTGGCGCGTCGGTTTCCTTGGTGCTCTTCATGGTGAGATTATTTCGCGTGAATCACTCACCTTTGGCGATGCCATCGCGGCGCGGGTCGGAACCGCCGATATAGCCGCCTTTCACGCGCTCGATGACGTTGAGGCCGCTTTCAAGCTCGCTGAAGACGACGTGGTGGCCCATCGCGGTAAGCTCCGGAGCAAATTCCGTAATGGGCGTATCCGCTTCGAGTATGGTCGGGCCGTTCGGATTCGCGTGATGGGGCAGGGCGACAGCCTCTTGCGGTGACAGCCCGCCATCAAGCATCGCGACCAGCGTTTCTCCCGTGTAGTCGATAATGAGCGGGCCGCCAGGCGAGCCTGCGGCAATGCGAAAGCTGCCATCGCCATTGAACACGATAGTCGGCGACATCGCGCTCATCGGCCGCTTGCCGGCTGCGGGCGCATTCGCCACCGGCTTTCCGTCGATTACAGGTTCAAGGGAAAAATCGGTCAGCTCATTATTCAGGAAGAAACCCTTCGCCATCATCTCGGCGCCAAAGATATATTCGACCGTCGTCGTCATCGATAGGACTTCGCCTTGCCCGTCCACGATTGACATATGGCTCGTGCCGGGCAGCTGCGCGCTCCGCTGCGGCGCGAAATCGAGCCCGGCATGTTTGACCGGCGGCTCGCCTGCGCTTGCCGTACCCATATCGTGCTGCGGATCGATGAGCTTCGCGCGCGCGGCGAGATAGTTCTTGTCGAGCAGGCCCGCGACCGGCACATGCACCACGTCCGGGTCAGCAAGCCATTTCGCCCGATCAGCGAAGGCGAGTCGGCTCGCCTCCGAAAAGAGATGGATTTCGGACAGCGTATTCGGCTGCAGCTGTTTCGGCGAAAAGCCTTCCAGCATGCCAAGAATCTGAAGCACCGAAATGCCGCCGGAAGACGGCGGTCCCATCGAGCAGAGGCGATACCCGCGATAGGTGCCGCAGACGGGCGGGCGTTCCTTCGCCTGATAATTCGCAAGATCGGCAAGTGTCATGCGTGCCGGGTTGAGCGGCGCGCGATTGACCTTGTCCACGATCGCCTGCGCGATCGGACCCGTGTAGAAGGCCTTCGCACCGCCCGCTGCAATCAATCGCAAGGTCTTCGCGAGTTCGGGGTTGCGCAAAATATCACCCTGTTTCAGCGGCGTGCCGCCGGGCTTGTAGAAATAAGCTTTGACGTCGGGCATGCGCGCCATTTCCGGATGGTCGCGCAAGGTGGCGGCGAGCTTTCGGCCGACCGGAAAGCCCTTTTCGGCGAGCGCAATCGCGGGTTCGAAGAGTTTGGCCCAGGCGAGCCGCCCATAGCGCTTGTGCGCCAGCTCAAGCATGGCAATGTCGCCGGGCACGCCCACGGAAAGACCGCCGGGTATGACTTCACGTTTGGGCCGCGGATTTCCGCTTGCATCGAGAAACATGCCGGGTGTCGCCGATGCCGGCGCGGTTTCGCGGCCATCGAAACTCGTTACCTGTTTCGTCGCCGGATCGTAGAGCAGAACAAACGCGCCGCCGCCTATTCCGGATGATTCCGGCTCGACAAGCGTCAACACCATTTGCACGGCGATGGCGGCATCCACTGCCGAGCCGCCTGCATGCAGCATCTGCAGCCCGGCATCCACCGCATACGGATTTGCCGCCGCCACCATGTAATGCTTCGCCGGCGTTTCCGCTGCGCGGACGGGAATCGCAACTGCGCAAACGAGCGCCAGAAGGCACAGCAGGAATTTTCCTCCCCGGCTTGCGCAACAGGTCAGCGATTGCTTTGGTACTGTCGGCATCATCATTCCTTTTTTGCGTAGGAGGCGTACCGTTGCCAGCCATGACGCAGACGGGCAAGCGCAATCTCATCACCGATGTGGCGGGGATTTGGGTGGGCCAGGCAGAGGATGCCGCAGCCCGCACCGGTGTCACGGTGATTCTTGCGGAGCGCCCTGTTGCGGCCGCGGCGGATGTGCGCGGCGGTGCGCCGGGCACGAATGAGACCGAAATCCTCGATCCGGGGAATCTCGTCGGGGCCATTGATGCGATCACGCTGTCGGGTGGCTCCGTCTATGGGCTTGGCTCCGCATCCGGAGTCGTGGCGTGGCTTGGTGCAAGCGGCCGCGGTTTTCGCTTCCGCTCCGACATACCGTCTGCGCCCATCGTACCGGGCGCGGTGATCTTCGATCTGGCCAATGGCGGCGACAAGAACTGGGGCGCCCATCCACCCTATCGGCGTCTCGCCATCGCCGCCGCAGAACGCGCAGGGATGGATATCGATCTCGGCAATGCGGGTGCGGGCCTCGGCGCCACGGCTGGTATCTACAAGGGCGGAACGGGAAGCGCGTCCATTGTAACCGATGAAGGCTTCACGCTGGGTGCGATTGTCGTCGTCAATTCGGTCGGTTCGCCGATCATTCCCTACACGGATGTGTTCTGGGCTTTTCCGATGGAGCAGGGCGAGGAATTCGGCGGCCGTCGTCTTGCGCCCGATTTCAAACCGGTCGCGCCTGTACTGCCGCCGGATGCGAAACAAATTCCGCGCGCCGGCGCAAATACGACGATCGCAGTGATCGCAACCGATGCCGATCTTTCGCGCCTCGAATTGAAGCGGTTTGCGATCATGGCCGCCGACGGATTTGCGCGCGCGTTGCGTCCCGTTCATACGCCTTTCGACGGCGACACGGTTTTTGCGGTGGCAACTTGCGCCCGCCCGCTTGCTGAGCCGCGGCCCTTCGCGCTGCTGCAGCTCGGCAATGCTGCGGCCGACTGTCTCGCCCGTGCCATCGCGCGCGGCGTATATGAGGCGGAGAGCCTTGGCGAACATCTGAGCTATCGCGAATGCTTCCTCGCAGGAAAGAAACACTGATGACCGGCATCTCGCACGCGATTAGCCGCCGCACTTTCGCCGCCACTTCCCTTGTCGCGGGCTTTACGCTCGCGGCGGGCCCACTACGCGCCGGCGCGATCATTACCGATGCCAACGGGCTCGTCGCCGGAGAAGTGAGGGTACCGGTGAGCGATGGTGTCATTCCCGGCTATCGTGCACGGCCGGAAACCGGTGCGCATTGGCCGGTGGTGCTGGTGACGCAGGAAATCTTCGGCATTCACGAACACATCAAGGATATCTGCCGCCGCTTCGCCAAGCTCGGCTGTTATGCCATCGCCCCCTCGCTCTATGCGCGCTACGGCGATCCCGGCAAATACACCGACCTGCACCAGCTCGTCGCCGACATTGTTTCCAAGGTCCCGGATGCGGAAGTGATGAGCGATCTCGATGCCGCGGTGAAATTCGCCGGCACCGAAGGCGCCGATACGGCGCGGCTTTCGATCATCGGCTTCTGCTGGGGTGGCCGCATTGTCTGGCTTTACGCCGCGCACAATCCCGGGCTCAAGGCCGCCGCCGCATTTTACGGCGCGCTTCGTGCGCCCAGTCCGCGCAACCCCTTGCGCCCGCTTTATCCGCTCGATCTCGCATCGAAGGTTGATGCGCCGGTGATTGCCTTCTATGGCGGCAAGGACGATGGCATTCCGGTCGGCGATGCCGAAGCGATGCGTGCCGCCCTGGGCCAGGCCGGAAAGCATGATTGGCACATCGATGTGTTCATGGATGCGGGCCACGGATTTTTCGCCGACTACCGCCCGTCCTACAACGAAGCCGACGCCAAACTCGCCTGGTCGCGCACCCTCGCCTGGTTCCGTCAGCACCACGCAATGTAATCAGCATCGTGGAATAATTTTACCACAAAGAGCGCAAAGCACAGTAGGTATATCGCGCTCTTCGCGCAATTCCTTCCTGGCGCTCTTCGTTTGCTATGTGGTAAAATTACTCTGCGACGCAGTGTTATTATTTCACGAAGACGCGCACTTCGGTGGAAGCGATCGCCGGGTCGCTGGACGACGTGGCCGACATGCGCGTCGCCGGTACGCCCATCTCGCCCATGGCGCGCATCACATCCGCCGCGTCCTTGTCGGCGCCGCTCTGCGCGGAATCGCTGGCGCCCGGCGACACGCCGACCACGCTGAACGAAGCGCTCGGCTTTGCCGACAACGCCTGCGACAGCGCCGAATAGAGCTGATGATCATAAGCGACATGGGCGCGGCCGAACTTGATGGTGATGATCGGCGCGCCCGCCGCGATGGCCGCAGCGATGTCGGGGGCCGACTCGCTGCCGGATGGAGCTGCGGTGGCCGCGCGCGTCCTCGTCGGCGCACGAGTCGCGGCTGCTTCACGGCGCGGCGCTACTGTCCCGGCATAATTACCTGCCTTGATCGCGTCAGCGAGCCTGGTGAGATTGCCGCGCTCCGTCGCCACGTAAGCGGTCTGCCGCTCGAGCGTCTGTTTCACTTCGCGCAGCAGCCGGTCGAGCAATACGATCGTTTGGCCCGTTTCATCGGAAAGCACGCTCAGCTGACGGTGATCCTCATCCACCGCGCCCGGAACGTCGAACGTTGCCTGGATCGTGTCGAATTCCTGATGCGCATCAGCGGCGTCTTTCGACACGTCGCTCGCGAGCTGGCCCAGCGCGTTGATGTTGCCTGTGAGCGAATCGAGCGCGCCCTGCGCATTGTTCCATTCGCTGATCAGCTCGGGATTGCTGCGGGTCGTTCCCCCCGCAAGTCGCGCCGAGATTTGTCCTGTCGCTTCCTGGTAACTCCCGGCACTCTGCGCGCCGCTGTTGCGCAGATCGGTGAAATGCTGCGCGTTGCTGGCAAGCTTCGATTCGAGCCCTTCGAGCTGCGAGCGCAGGCTGGCGATCGTATGGCTGACCGTCGTGCCCGTATCGGAGCCGGGCGCCACGGTGACGGGCGTGAATTCGCCACCCACCACCGGCGGCGTCAATTGCTGGGTCGAGACCGCGGCCGGAGGCGGCGCGGCGGGGATGGCCGGCTGCGGCGGAGGCGCGGTCTGCGGCGCCGGTGCTGCTCCGGCTCGGGCCTGTGCCGGCCCGCCGGTGTTTTCCGCGGGCGCCGGCTGTTGCGCGGCATTGGCGGGCGGCGGAGCTGCCTCTTCCGTCGCGCCGAACAGCGCCTGGTCGATCGCGCCGCAGCCCGAAAGACTTGCCGCCGATGCGGCTGCCATGAGGCCAAGCGCAAGAATCCGCAATCCTGCCGCCCTTGTGGGTGTCATGCTGTATCTCCGCTCCGCGGGCTGGCGATGCCGCTTGCGCCCCTTTGGCCTGCCCGCGCGCGCCCCGCACGGCAAACCGAATTCGATCCAGTCTTAACCACGCTGCGTCGCGGGAACAAGGGAGCGCGGGAACGATAGCCGGGGATTTTTCGCCGGTGTTGCCGGAACTTGGCGCCGACCAGCCGCATGCCGCTTGCACTTGCGTTTCGCGCTCACTAGGTTTCGCGCCCCCGCCGCACCGGTAGCTCAGCTGGATAGAGCACCAGACTACGAATCTGGGGGTCGCGAGTTCGAATCTTGCCCGGTGCGCCAATTCATCAATAAAACACAAACACTTAGACAAGCTTAGCGACGTGCGAGCAAGGCGCCTTTTCGCCTGTCAGCCAACTGTCAGCAAACTGAATGTCCCGTTTTTGCGGGTGCACGCTTAGGTGGACAAGCTGCGTCGCGCGGGCAGGCGACAATCCAAATCGCCGATGAACAAGGCTTGCGCATCGGTTTGCTAATGCGCGCACCGCCGTCCCATGCCCTGCCGACCTGCCTGTTCACTCAGGCTTTCCGCCAGTAATCGCAGCAATCTCGCGATCGCACTGAGGGCCTATCCGGCGACTCCCGTCATATCTTGCCGCGAGCGGCGGACGGGGCCCACACCGGCAGGTGCGCCTCCGATACCGGTTGGGGAGAAAGATGTCTGATGCCTCGCGTGGTCGGGTTGGGAGCTTCGAGGACAGGGTTTGCAGTGGGGGTAAGGGATTGGGTGCCCAGTGTAGAGGGCATTGTACGACGCTGGATGGCGATTAATTCAGGGCTGCGGCGTCTGATGAACAACCGCGATGACTTTTCCGAGAAGACGAAGCTCGCGGTCGCTCTCCGCGCGAGCTACCGATGTTCTTTCGAGGGATGCAATCGCTCAACCGTTGGCCCGAGCGACGAGTCGAATGCTTCCTTAGACAACATTGGAAAGGCAGCACACATATCTGCCGCCGCGCCCGAGGGCCGACGGTAAACCCAAGCATGTCTTCGGAAGAGCGGAGCAACATCAAGAATGCGATCTGGATGTGCACAACCATGCGGACATGATCGACCGAGATGACGCCCAAATACACCGTTACCGTTCTGCACAAAATGAAATTCGATCAGGAGTCGCGATGTGCCTCCGAGCTTGCCAAACAGATTGCGCCCGGCGCCCGCCACGAGGAATGGTCGCCGTCGGGCCTGATGTTGTGGCCCTTGCGAACTCGCAAATATCGACCGGAAAGCATGGTCATTCCAGATCAACCACGTTGTGATCGGCGATCTCGGAACATTGGTCGGGTTTATAGACCGAGAAGCGAAACCCGTGCCAAGAGACGCCTATATCCTGGCAGCCGCCTCACCAGACCAACACCTTGCTCTTGAATCAGAACTTCTTGGATCGGCTCTTAGTAAGAATGGCGGTGAAACTCCGCGTCTCACCTGCCGCGTAAGGTGGCGCCAGCGAAGACTTGACGGTTTCCATTCGGGGGTGCTCCCTATTGGTTCCGTTCGATTCGAATTCGCCTGTCGGTGGCGAGAAGGCGCGCATGACGCCGTCAAAACGGGAAGCTCCAATCCCGGAACTTGAGTCCGGGCAGGCGCAGGCATTGCGCAAGAGCGAAGAACGCTTCCGGCGTCTCATCGAGTTCGCGCCCACTGCGATGATCATGGTCGGCCCGACAGGCATGATCGAAATGGTGAACATTCAGGCGGAGCAGACGTTTGGGTACGACCGTGCCGAGCTTCTGGGCAAGGCGGTTGAAATACTAATTCCGGAACGTTACAAATCGGGTCACCCCACCCTGCGCACAGCGTTCGTCGCAAACCCGGAATCGAGGCCGATGGGCATTGGTCGCGACCTGTACGGATTGCGGAAGGATGGCTCCGAGTTCGCGATCGAAATCGGTCTCAACCCTATCGAGACCGATGGGGGAATGATGGTGCTGTCGACGATCATCGATATCAGCGAACGCCGGCAGAAGGCTCTCGAAGCGAGCTATCTTGCCGCCATAATCGATTCATCCGGCGACGCCATCATCGGCAAAAATCTCGATGGCGTCATCACTTCGTGGAATCCGGCGGCCGAGCGTCTCTTCGGCTATACGCCGGCGGAAGCGCTAGGCGCGCACATCTCCCTCCTCATTCCGCCCCAGCGGCTCCACGAGGAGGCGGTGATCCTAGAGCAGATCAAGCGCGGCGAGCGCATCCGGAATTTCGAAACCGTGCGCCGCTGCAAGGACGGCCGCGAGCTTGCCGTTTCGCTGACGGTCTCACCCATCCGCGAGACGGGCGGCAAGGTCGTCGGCGCATCTAAAATCATTCGCGATATTACCGAGCACCGACAGGCGGCGGAAAAGCTTCGGCTCAGCGAAGAACGTTTCCGATCGATCTTCGGCGCGGTGGCCGAAGGCATATTTATAGCAGATGCGGAAACCGGCAGGTTTGTCGACGTCAACGAACCGGGTGCGACCATGTACGGTTACACGCCGGATGAAATGATAAACCTCGACATCGAGTCGATATCCTCGGGCGTGGCGCCCTATACGCAGGAAGGTGCGGCCGAATGGATTCAAAGAGCCGCAACCAGCGGCCATGCGCAACAGTTCGATTGGCATGCGAAGGCCAAGGACGGCCGGCTCTTCTGGGCTGAAATCTCGATTCGATTCGCGGAGATAAGCGGCCGCAGGGTCGTGCTGGCTATCGTGCGCGACGTAACGGATCGACGCATGATCGAGGCGCAACTCCGCCAGGCGTTGAAGCTGGAAGCCATCGGCACATTGGCAGGCGGGGTGGCGCACGAACTCAACAATCTCCTCCAGCCTATCATCATGATGACGGAACTTGTCATAGCGGATCTGCCCGACGGCAGCCGGCAAACGCATCAGCTGACACGGGTTGTCGACGCTGGCGTGAAGGCAAGCGAGATTGTGCAGCGGATTCTCGCATTTGGGCGCGCCGACGAAGTCTCCCACATAATTCTGGATATCGGCCTGGTCGTGCGCGAGGCCATTTCCTTCATACGCACGATCACGCCTTCCACAATCACGCTGCGCGTGGATATCGCCGATTCCGTCGGCACAATTCGTGGCGACAAGACGCAACTGACCCAGGTCCTGATAAACCTTGCCACCAATGCCCGCGACGCCATCGGCGCAAGCGTGGGGACGCTCTCGGTTTCGCTGTCGAAGCTGGGGAAAGATCTTCCCTTGCCGGGATCCGATGTCGGAGTCCTGAAGCGCGAGGAGTACGCGGTTCTCACTGTCGAAGACTCGGGTACCGGGATGGACGAGGAAACGGCAGCCAGGATCTTCGAACCCTTCTTCACGACCAAGGCCGTGGGCAAGGGCACCGGACTTGGTCTTTCAGTGACGCACGGAATAATTACTGGCCACGGAGGCATAGTCCGCGTGGACAGCGAGCAGGGACACGGTACGCGTTTTTCCATCTACCTGCCGCTTGCGAAAGACGATGAGATTTCCGCGGCGACAGCAAAGCAGGGTGAGCGCGGCCGCACCAATGACAGGGAGGCCTGGTAATGGCTCATATTCTGCTCGTGGACGACGATCCGCTCGTGGTCGAGGCATTGTCAGACGCGATAACCAACAAGGGCCACACGTTGGTTACGGCGATAAACGGCAAGGAGGGGATGAAGAAATTTGCCGAGGGCGTGTTCGATCTCGTCATTACGGATATCGTCATGCCGGAGAAGGAGGGAATCGAGACGATCATGGAAATGCGCCGCCTGGTGCCAGACGTCAGGATCGTGGCGATTTCTGGCGGCGGCCGCATGGGCAATGTTGAATTCCTCCACATGGCGGAGAAGCTTGGTGCCACCGCCACCCTGAAGAAACCCATTCGCCTCGCTGAACTTTACGAGATGCTGGAGCGGTGCCTGGCCAATTCGCCCGAAGCCTGAGAGTCGGCGCCCGCGAATTCCTCCCCATCCACGTCATCCGAATTGAGGACGACGTGCCGATTACGGCGAACGGCCACCATGTATTCGGGCTGGGGATAACCTGCTGCGTTCGGCGGTGCTTTGGCATGCACACTCGGGAGGCCGCCGGATTCTGCAGTCCCTGTCATTCCGCGGTTATTTCCTGTTATTGGCGAAATATTCCCTGTTAAGCCGGAAATAATTCCCTCTTATTTTTTGTAGGGAGTTTGCGGCTAAGCAATAGAATTTACTGGCAAATATGGAGCAAATATCGCATGGGGGAGCCGCCAACACGCCAATATTCCCTTCTGTAACGGGCCCTTGGAAGTCAATCCGTTTGCCTTGTCCGATCGCCGGGGTCTCGCTTCTATCCCGCCTCGAGCCCGAGCAGATCCAGCTTCAGCCCCCCGATCTCCAAACCAGCCCGATCAGCTCTGCCGGCTCGCTCGCGATCTTGCCCCCGCGCACAATCTTCCCCTCCCCATCCACGACGCAAACGCTCGACTGTCCCAATGACACGTCGATTCCGGCATGGTGCTTCATGGTCGTTCCTCGATGATGCTTGGAGTTGGCAAAACCAGACTCCGTGGTTGATGACGATCACTCTGAGGGACGACTCCCCTTCCAGCCCCCAAATTCAGCCCGTTACCGCTATATGGAGACCGGGCGCAATACAGGCATTGTCGTGATAAATATCACGCCGGTCGGTCTCACCCTTCGACAAGGGTGAGGTCATTGACTTGACCCTCTCATGCAGAGCCAGTCGAAGCATGAGCCTGCTCGCCACTGAATGGGTTCTGCTCTAGGATGTCGGGCAATCTCAGGAGCGGAGTGTTCCATGGCTTTGTTCGACAACATTGAATCCAACCTGGACGTGATTGCCGACAAGGTCGGCCTGCCGCGGGACCAGGTGCGGGAAATCGCCAATTCCGTTCAGGCCAATCTGACCAGCAGCGAAGGCAACCCGGCAGCCGCGCTTGAAGCGGCCGCGGCCCAGCACGACGTTTCCATCGAAACGATCCAGCAGATCCTCAATCTCGGTGGCGGCCTCGAAAGCGAACTCGGCGATTTTGCCGGCACGTTGTTCAAGCCGGGTTTGTAGCACCGGGCGATATGAAGCACCAAACGCTGCCGCCGGCGCGTTCAAGAAAGGTGATAACGTAGAATTATTTATCGCGGCGGGTTGCGGAGGCGGCGCGCTTCGAATAGCTGCCAGATCAACAGGATCGGGATGCCGATAGCAATGTCCCGCGCCCGCCGGATGAGTGATACGCCGAGCGAGACCTCCGGCGGCGCGCCGAAAAGGGCGCCGAGTCCCACATAACCGGCCTCCTGCACGCCCGCATAGCCCGGTACCAGGATGGCGGTGGCAAGCAAGACGTGCAGCAACCCTTCGATCGCCAAAGCCTCCATCAGGCCGATGTTAGACCCAAGGAGTCGGAAAGCGATCCAATTGCCGACCCCCTTGCCGATCCATCCCAGGAGATGAAGGGCAACCCCCAATGTTAGGCGGCCCGAATCTCCATACATCGCTGCCAGTTCCGCGTCGGGAATCCCGATGCGCCCGGATCCGTCGTTCTTCAGCCACGACCCGAGGATTCGCCGGCCCAGGCGAACCAGAATTGGAACGACGCCGCGCTGCAGCCAAAGGACCGCAGCGGCGGCGATCAGCGCGAGTCCCAGACCGATCTCCGCCGAGAGAGCGACGGCATGGTTCGATGTGCGGCCGAGCAGGATCAGGAGTCCGCCTGCCGCGAACAATATCTCGGCGGCAAATTCGGCGGTGATGTCGACCACCGTCGAAATCGTGGCCACAGACGGCGAAATGCCGTGCAGCGTCACCGCGCGGGCACCGAGCACGAAGCCCCCTACCGATGAAAACGGCAGGCAACTCGCCGCGGAATCACGGACCATCCGGCCCCACACGAATATGGCAAGCGCGCGCCTCTGCGTCACCGGCGCGATCACCCGCCAGGCAACGCCCAGCAATGCGATGACAAGAATTTGCCAGGCGCAAAACAATGCAAATCCGGGCACGCCCACCGACAGCATCGCGTTCGCGATACGGCCAAATCCGTAGACGCCCACCAGCAGCGTGGCCAGGACCAGGCCGGCTATAGCCAGAGCGATGGGCAGTCTCTTAAGATGTATCACGGCAGGAGCGGGCGTTTCGTGATAGATAATCCGCGACTCAACGATCTACGCGAGTCGCCGGGCCGGACTGATCCGAAGTGCAATCCTATAATCACATAAAGGGCAACGCCGCCCGGGAGCAAGGCAGTGATCTGGTTTTCCGCAGCAACCGTATTGCTCGCATGTCTGGGTTTGCTGCAATGCTTTGCCGGTTGGATTGCAGCCCGGCGTTTCGCTGCGTCTCCCGGGCCGCAATTACAACGGCATCCCCCGATAACGATCCTCCGGCCGCTCTGTGGCGATGAACCATTGCTGGAGGAGGCGCTGGTTTCCTGCTGCCGTCAGGCCTATCCGGCTTTTCAGATCGTCTTCGGCGTGCAGAATCCCTCCGATGCGGCTTTGGCCGTCGTCGAGCGGGTGAAGGCCCGGTTTCCCGATTCCGATATTGCTGTGGTCGTCGATTCCACGCTGCATGGCCAAAATCGCAAGATCGGCAATCTGATCAACATGCTGCCATCGGCGCGCCATCAGATCCTGGTCATCTCCGACAGCGATTTGCAGCTTTCGCCCGACTATCTCGAGCGTTTGCTGGTGGAGCTTGAAAAGCCCGGCACAGGTCTGGTCACTGCCCTCTATGCAGGATTTCCGCCGCCGGAGCAGGGTTGGTTGTTGCGGCTGGGCGCGACCCAGATCAACCACACTTTTCTCCCCGGCGTGCTGGTGTCGCGGATGCTGGGGCGGCAGGACAATCTGGGCAGCACCGTGATGCTGCGGCGCGACACGCTTGAGCAGGCAGGCGGTCTGGGTGCGCTCGCCCATGTTCTCGCCGAGGACAATGTGCTTGGCATGAGTGTACGCGACCTCGGACTGAAGGTCGGTTTGGCCGACACGGTCACCCTCGCCACCGTTCCGGAATCGTCCTTTCGCGCTCTTTGGCTGCACGAGCTTCGCTGGACGCGGACGATCCGTGCCGTGGCGCCGATTTCCCTCATCGCATCGACAATTCAGTATCCGTTGTTCTGGGCCGCGATTACGGTGGTGCTTGGCGGCGGTGCGCTCTGGTCAATCGCCCTGTTCATCGCCTGCTGGATGGTGCGGGCGATATCCGCACGGGAAATCGACCGCGCCCTTCGACACCGCACCGGGCGATCCCAGGTTTGTGTGCCGGCATGGCTGCTGCCGCTGCGCGACATGCTTTCCGTGGCGGAAATCGGTGCGAGCTTCTGGATCGACAATGTTGTCTGGCGCGGGCACAGCCTGGACGCAACCGTGGCCGCGCCCCGCGCACCATCGGTCCCGATGACCCCGCCGCAACAGCAGGCATGGGGCGGCAGCACGGCAAATTGACCGCAGAATCACCCGGCAGGATTCGTGCCGGCCACCTTCGCGCCCCGCCTGGGAAACGCAGTCCGCATCACCGAATTCGACGAGCGCCGCAACCAAAGACGCTTACCGTCATGCGGAGAGCGGACAACAACCACGCATTGTCATGATGGCCGTCGTGCCGGCCACCAGATAACAGCAATGGGATATTTGTTCGCGCGGAACCGCTCTCGCGCGTCGTGACAAAGAAGAACGTCAGCCGCCGTCATCGAAATTTTTACAGCAGCACCGGACTGCCGCCACGCGAAGTTGTATCACCGATTCAAGATGCCTCATTCCACATTCATGCGAAGGCGAAGGTCCTTATATTGCGGCTAGGGCGCGTCGGAGAGGTGTTGCCGCGGGGCTGGAAACCTGGTCGGCCAGAATTTGCGGAACGCTCACCGGGCGGCCGTAGAACTGTGCATTCTCGTCGGCCTTCGGCGCCAGCACGGAGCCCTGAAGCGTGAGGCCGCCATAGGCGCCCTTCGATGCAGCCCAGACAATGATGTCGCCAGTCAGATTGGTGCTTGTGGCGCCTTGCGCGTTGGCGCCCAACGTAATCACTGTAAGGCCGGCCTCGCCGCCGAAGGTGAATTTGCTTTGCTCAACTGCCCTCAAAGCGCGTTCGGTCATGATGAACATGACAAAATGCGCTTCCTCCAGTCCGATCTGGAGGCCGAATGATGCTGAGCCGATCGTGTAAAAGGCAGGCGAACTCCACCGCCGGCCCACCCGCTGCAGCAAAACGCCGTCCCCGCCTTCGGCGCCAAAAATAAACCCGCCCTTCAGAGGGTGCGGGACCACAAGAACTGCCCGGGCATCGCGCAAAATCTGTCGCGACGGCCCGAACATGGGGTCCGTGACCATCTCGTCGACCGTGCGCGTAGCGCTGTTCAGCACCGAAATGGGCTGGGCCTGCGCTGGAACAGCCGCGAAAGCCAAACCAAGCAAGAAGGGAATACAGAACAAGATTTTGAATGTTCCGCGCATGGATGAGTCTCCCGGATGGCGCTGCACTTCCAAAGCTTCAAACGCGCCAGTTCCCGGCGGGTTGCCAATTGCTAACGCCTGCACCCCTGCACAGCAGTATCAACCTCGGCTTGAGACAAGCGGTGCCCGCGCGTTCTCGACCAACACATGAAGGCCCTGTTCCGATTTGTCCTCCGCATCTTCCTCGCCAAATGCTGGTAATCAGGACCGCGGGATGCAGCCGTCGCAGCGTACAACCTGGGGGCGATGGCGTGCCGGACAGCGGTGGAATATCAGAACTTCTCGCCGTCGCGCAGTATGGCGACGGCGCTCCACTCATTTGATAAAAGGGGACTCCAATGAATCGCCTGTTCTTCAGCCTGTGCGCCGGAGCGGTTGGCTGCGCATTCGCGTTGCCGTTTCCGGCAACCGCAATTGCCAAGAGCAAGCTTTACACAGAGACGGTGTTGTATCCGTTCCCCAGCTATACATATCCTCTCGCCAATCTGATTGATGTGAAAGGCACGCTCTACGGCACAACGTTTGCGGGCGGCGCCAATGGCCTCGGTACGGTGTTCTCGGTCAACCCGAAGACCGGCGCGGAGACCGTGCTTTACTCGTTCGGCAGCAGCGGCACGGACGGCTACTTCCCCGTGGCCAGTCTGATCGATGTGAAGGGCACGTTGTACGGCACAACGGAATATGGCGGCACCTATGGCGACGGCACGGTGTTCTCGGTCAACCCGAAGACCGGCGCGGAGACGGTGGTCCACTCATTCGGCAGCGGCACCGACGGCTCGGGCACCGAGGCAAACCTGATCTATGTGAAGAGCACGGGCACGCTATACGGCACAACCTATGCGGGCGGCACCAACGGCGATGGCACGGTGTTCTCGCTCGACCTGAAGACCGGCGCGGAGACAGTGGTTTACTCCTTTTGCAGCCAGGCGAATTGCGCAGATGGCGAGGAGCCCGATGCCGGCCTGATCGATGTGAATGGCACGCTGTACGGCACAACGTTCCTCGGCGGCACCACTGGCGATATCTGTAGCACCCGGAGCTGCGGCACGGTGTTTGCGCTCGACCCGTCAAGCGGAACCGAGACGGTGCTTTACTCGTTCAGCGGCAGCGGCACGGGCGACGGCGCGAACCCCGAAGCCAGCCTGCTCTACATGAACGGTACGTTGTATGGCACAACGGTGTCAGGCGGCATCTATGAAACCGGCCTTGGCACGCTGTTCTCGGTCGACCCGACGACCGGCGCGGAGACGGTGCTCCACTCGTTCGGCGGCACCTCGGACGGCATTTCCCCCGTGGGCAACCTGATCGACGTGAAGGGCACGCTGTACGGCATCACGTTCGGGGGCGGCAACGGCAATCACGGGGGCACGGCGTACTCGATCAACCCGACGACCGGCGCGGAGAATGTGATTTATTTCTTTTGCAGTCAGGCGAATTGCGCTGACGGCACGCAACCCGACGCCGGCCTGATCGATTTGAAGGGCACGTTCTACGGCACAACCGAACAAGGTGGCGCCAATGACGGCGGCACGGTGTTTGCGCTCAAGAAGCCCTGATCGCCGGGCTTCTCATGCGCCGGTCGCCGGCAAGCGTGAAACCGCGCCGCGGCTCACATCGTAGCCGCGCGCGATCTCGCGCAGCATTTCGACAATGATTCGGGTTCGGACCAAGCCACGGAACCTCATTATGTTTTCCCGCTGGCGTAGTGCGACATCTAATGCGGCGTGGTATAGGAGTCGCGCAGCTGGTTGGATTCCAGTTCGAGGTCTTCGAGGCGGTGCCTTGCCACGTCGGCACCGCTGACGACGCCGACCAGTTGATCGCCTGAAAACACAGGAATATGTGAGGCATGATGGTGGGCCATCAGCACCGTCGCCCGTCTCAGCGAGTCCTGGGGTGTGATGCGCGGGAAGTTGCGCTGCATCAAATCGGACACCTGCAGTGTCGCGAGCTTCCCGCCGTAGCGGGCAAAGCCGTCGATGATTTCGCGCTTCGTGACCATGCCGACAACATTTGGACCGTCGGTCACGGGAAGTGCTCCTACGCGATGATCACGCATCAATTCGGCAGCGCGCTCGAGGTCTGCGTCCTTTTCAACGCTAATTACCTGGCTGCCCTTCTCGTAAAGAATGCTCTGGATGCTCACGTGACAACTCCTTTCCGTCCGGCGGGTCGGCCGCCGCGGGCAGCGGCGCCGGTGTCAGACATGGTGATGAACCTTCTCTGTTCGGGTAATGCGCTTCTCCAGCGCGCGCAGCGTCACGTAGAACACCGGAGTCAGGAACAGGCCGAAGAAGGTCACGCCCAACATGCCGAAGAACACGGCGACGCCCATGGCGTGACGCATTTCGGCGCCGGCGCCCGAAGTAAGCACCAGTGGCGTTACGCCCATGATGAAGGCAATGCTGGTCATCAGGATCGGGCGCAGCCTGAGCCGCGCGGCTTCCATGGCAGCCGCGAGCGTCGTGCGGCCCTGAATCTCCAGTTCGCGCGCGA
>DATJUM010000172.1:0-16330 GCA_035502355.1 Rhizomicrobium sp.
ATCGAGCCCGCCCAAATCCTCGCGTGGTCGTTCTGGCGGCGCGCGCATCAAGCCGCGGCCCGCCTTGCACACATCAGGCGAACAAAGCTCAAATTAAAAACGCAACTGTAATGCTAGAACTCGAACCGGACGAGGACAAGAATCCGGTACTCTACCTGCTGATCTCAGACAACACAGCGTTCCGACAATTAATTGGACTCTGGACTCGCTTTAGTCGCGGTCAGGATTTGCCTGCCGGGTGGGGTGCGCCGTGGCGGAATCTGCTGTCGCAGCTCCGCGACCTGCGTCCATGGGGACCGCGCGACCGGCTGATGGAGGGTGACCTCGACGTGCTGAGGCACGAGCGCGCGGACAATCGGGGCATGGTTCGCATCGAACTCGAATTGGTATTTCGATCGCCGGAACAAGAGGTCGAACAGCGCGCGCTCGCAGAGTTGAATCGCGTTGGAGGTAAACTGATTTCGCGAACTCGGATTGACGGCGCAAAATATCACGCGATGTTGGTTGATGTCCCTGTTGCCGAAATGGGTCAAATCCTGAGTCGCGGGGACAATGGCCTCGTCGCGGCCGAGGAGGTAATGCACATTCGGCCCCAAAGCGCCGTGCACGTCACGTTGTTCGAAAGCCACGAAGTGGGGCCGGAAGTGGCCGCCGCGAACCCCAACGGCGATCCGATCGCCGCGATATTTGACGCCGTTCCTCTCGCCGGACATCCGCGGCTCGCGAACCGTTTGTCGATCGAAGATCCATTTGGCCTCGAATCCTTAGCGGTCGGTTCTCGCATTCACGGTACTGCAATGGCTTCCGCCGTTCTGCATGGCGATCTTAATGCGCTCACTTCAGGGCAGCTTTCCCGACGCGTGCACTTTGTAAACATCATGTTCGCGCCCGCGGAGCCGGGCACAGACGAGAAGCTTCCCGACCGACTTCCGGCCGATATCTTCCACGTAGCGGTTGTGGGAATGAAAGCGGGCGCCGATCCCACGGCGCCATCAGTCATCGTGGTGAACGCTTCTGTCGGCGATAGGAATAAGCCGTTCATGGGTCGGGCGTCCGGGTGGGCCCGCGTGATCGACTACCTGTCACATCGCTACGGCGTTTTGTTCGTGATCAGCGCCGGCAATCACCTTTCCGACCTACGGACTCCGGATATCAATACGACCGCCTTCGAAGCGCTCCCCAAAGATGAGCGCGCGAAAGTGGCGCTTCGGGCATCCGCTGCTGACGCGGCGGCGCGACGGATTTTGTCGCCTGCCGAGTCAATGAATGCCGTCACAGTGGGCGCGCTCAATTCCGATTTACATGTGGTCGGGCAGGTACCATCTCTCGCCTACGATGTTTGGCAGGACACCGGACTCTGTACGGTTTCGAGTGGCTTGGGTCTCGGTATCGGTAGTTCGACAAAGCCCGACATCCTCGCGCCGGGCGGACGTCATTATGTCCGGCTGGCTCCTGACAGTGCTGGCCACCGCCTTCGTCCAATGGACAAGGGCGCCAACGTTTTGGGCGGGATTCTTGTCGCTTCACCTCCTCGTCCAACCGACGTAGGTACCAACTCCCTGGGTCGAACAGTTGGTACCAGCGTGGCCGCGGCCATGACTACTGGTCTTGCCGCCCGCGCTCACGAAGCTCTTGAAGCGGCGTACGATGATTTTGTCAGTATCGCAGGTCCGCAGCGAGCGGTCTTGTTAAAGGTCCTCGTTGTCCATTCTTCAAAGTGGACGCCAGCGCGCGACCTGATCCTCGAGGTTGTCGGTCCACCCGACAACAGGAAGAACGTTCGGCAGAGAGATAATATTCGACGTTACTTGGGTTTCGGCGCGATCGACGGCGCGTTGATCTTAGACTGCGCGACCGATCGCGCGACGCTCTGGGCAGTAGGCACTCTCAATCGCGAAGAAGCTCATACATTTTCGATACAGTTGCCTTCGGTGATGTCGGGTAAGGCCACTTTCCACGAGCTCTCGGCTACGTTGGCTTGGTTCGCTCCGCCTCGCGTGGGGTCGATAAGCTATCGCGGTGTTCGACTAAAATTGATTGAGCCGGAAAATCCATTGGACGTCTTCGCAGTTCAAGCGTCCAAAGAGCAGCCGGACATTAACCAGAGCCACAGCGGGACGGTAGTACATCGGCGGTGGTCCGGGGGTAAAGCTGCGGCCCTAGGCGGCTTCTCCGAGTTCGAACTGATGATCCAACGGCAACCCGATGACATCGACGACCCAGTACCCTATGCGTTGGTTACGACCATAACGATGCCGGGCGTCGCGGGCGTATACACGGAAGTAAAGAGCCGCGTCGCGGTGCAGCCGAAAGTACCAGTGCCAGCGTAAAGCTTCGCGATCAGGACCGCTTCTTACGAATCTTCCGCCTGATCTTCTTCCGCACCTTTGTGCGCATCGGCTTCTTCTGTTCCGCCTCATCCGCGCGGCTACGGGCAATCCGTTCTAAGAATTCGTCGAACCGCTTCCGGTTGGCCTCAACAATCTCGCTCAGCACAGCGCAGAATTGGTCAAATCCACCGCCGGGGAAGAGGTCCGGGATCGCCCAGGTCGCCGTGACGCCGTAACGCGCGAAGTAAAGCTCGACCCTTTCGAAAGGACTCGTGTGCGGGGCGCCGTCGGTCTCGATTCCTCCCATCGTCTGTAGCGCCGCGTATCCCGCCAACTGGCGCAATATATCGGCCCCGACGCTGGCGGTCTTGGTCGTCTTCAGGTCAACAAGCGTTGCGTCCACCAAGAGGTCGGCGTCCGCGCCTCGCACCCACTTTCGAGGCCACGAACTCGGGGTTCAATATGCATAAGCTGCAGGAAGCGTACCGCGTCGCGGGATCGAACAGCTCCAGCATGCGCAGGAGTTCGTCGCTCACCGCCTGGGTCGGCACGAACTCGACGGTGGGGATAACGCTGCTGCGGTATGCCATCTCCGCTAGCGCGTAGTATTGAGCCTTTTCTACTAATCGACGAACGTCCCCCCGACCCGCCGCGTATTCGTCCGCCTCGTTGCGCGCGCTTCGTACCCCGTCGCGGATTCGCGCTTCGTGCTCGGGGTGGAGGGGCACCAACTCTAAGTGAAATTCGATGCGCGATGCGGTCTTGGTGTGCTCGTAGAATTTAACGCCCGCCGACTTAAGGTCCCGAGCAATCTGAGCCCGGGCGACAAGATCGAACGCGGTACCGGCTAGCCCCTGTGGCCCGCCGCGATCCGGCACGAGCAGCTTGCGACCTCGCATGTGTGCTGGCGTACGTTGTTTGGTCGCGAGGCGATCGAAAGCTTCGCGCATTTCCGGTTGCTGAACGAGACGGAAAAGGCTCATGGCGACAAGCATATCGCCTAATAGGTTCCACGCGACTACTCCTGCCGGGGCATGGACCGATCGCGGGCGTCAAGGTGCCGCGCGCCAGTTGTCCCGGCAGTTGTCCCGAGCGATCCGCCGGTCGACGGCCGGAAATCGACATCCCGTAAGTACCTGATTCTATTGACTAAATGGTGCCCAGGGGCGGAATCGAACCACCGACACGCGGATTTTCAGTCCGCTGCTCTACCGACTGAGCTACCTGGGCAATGTCCGGCAGGGCCGGGTTTTTAGAGGAGGGGTCCCTCGATGTCCAGCGCGGGTGCGCGGCCTGTTCAGGCGGAGCCGTCCTCCCCGTCATCGCGATCTTCCGCCTGCGCGCTGCCGTCCTCCTCCACTACCGGGATCGTGTAGCCGCCGCCGAGCCAGCGGCCGAGATCGATATCGGCGCAGCGTTTGGAGCAGAAGGGGCGGAGTTTCGGATCCTGCGGCTTGCGGCAGATCGGGCAGCGGCGCGGATCACCCGGCTGCGACATCGAAGCCTTCCCGCGCAAATTCCGGCCGCGCCTCGAAGACCAGCCGCGGCAGCCTGCGGCGCGCCATCGCCTCGCGCAGCTCCGGTTCGTGGGACTGATACCAATGAACGATCTCGGGCGATGCGCGCACTATCATCGGCCGGCCCGGCGCGTGCTGCGCTTCGCGCTCGATGCGCCGGAAAATCTCGAACGCCACGCTTTCAAAGGAGCGTACCCGCCCGCGCCCGCGGCAGGGGCGGCAGCATTCGGTGATCATCCGCATGACGGGATCGCGCACGCGCTTGCGCGTCACCTCGACAAGCCCGAATTCCGACATCGGAAGTATCTGCGCCGGCGTGCGGTCGCGCGCGAGGCTCTCGCCAAGCGCCGCCATCAGCTTTTCGGCATTTGCGGGCTCGCTCACATGGATGAAATCGATCACGATCAGCCCGCCAATGCCGCGCAGCCTGAGCTGGCGGCCGATCTCCTCCGCCGCTTCGAGATTGACGCGCAGGCTTGTTTCCTCGAGCCCGCCGGCTTCGGTGTAGCTGCCGGAATTCACGTCGATCGCGGTCAGCGCCTCGGTGCATTCGATGGTGATCCAACCGCCGGAAGCCAGCGGCACGCGCGCGGTCGCCAGCTGATCGATCTCGCCTTCGACGTCATGGCGGTCGAAAATCAGGCCCGGCCCCTCAAACAGTTCGAGCCGGCTCTCCGCCTCCGGCATGGCGCGGCGGCAATAGGCGCGCGCGGCGGCAAGCGCGGCCGCGTCGTCAATGATCACCCGCATCGTCTCCGCATCGACCTCGTCGCGCATCACCCGCTCGATCGGCGTGAGTTCCTGATGCAGCAGGGCGGGCGGGCTCGCCGCCTTGCGCCGCGCAAGCACGGCGCGCCAGGCTTCGGCGAGGCGTTCGGCGTCGTCGCGCAACTCCGGCAATTCGGCGCCGATCGCGGCGCTGCGCACAATATAGCCTGCGCCGCCTGCGAGCCGGTCATTGCCTTCCGCGACCATCTCTTCGCAGAGCCGCATCAGCCTTTCGCGCTCCGCTTCGTCCTCGATGCGCCGCGACAGCGCAATGCCTTTCTGATTTGCAATCAGCACGAGAAGCCGGCCCGGCAGAGAAATACTGGCGGACAGGCGCGCGCCCTTCTCGCCGATCGGGTCCTTGACGATCTGCACGACGATCTCTTCGCCTTCATGCACGCAATCGCCGATGCGCGGCGCGCGTTCCGCGGCGGCAAAGTCCTCCGCGGCAGGGACTGGCGCAGGCGTTTCGGCGCTCGCGGCAAGCGTCTGCGGTTCGTGCAAATCCGCAAGGCATCGCGCTTCGCGCGCCCCCAGAAAACCTGCGCGGTCGAGGCCGATATCCACGAATGCCGCCTGCATGCCGGGCAGAACCCGCTGCACGCGGCCGAGAACGATATTGCCGATCAGGCTCGGCCCGGCGCCGCGGCGGCGCGTGGTGCCGTCATCGGTTCCGATGCTGCACTCGAAGAAAAGCTCCTGCAGCCGGCGATCCTCCACGATCGCCACGCGCAATTCACCCACGCCTGCATTGATCAGGATTTCCTTGTTCATTGAGAAACGGTCGATAGCGGCAGTGTGACATTAACATGAAATTGCGCTGGCTGGCGCCTGTCTTTTTTCGCCGGGCCCGGTCACCCGGCGGCAAAGCTGTGCGAGCGGAAAGCTCGCTTCGCCATCGGACAGAGAACGGCCGGGCCAAGCTGGCCATTGGCGGGAAATAAGGGCACGCATTTGGGGCCGCGAAGGTCGGCAGCCCACATGGCGCAGTTCCGGAGAGACACCAACGTCTTGAAGGACCGGACGCCGGCGCGCGCATGCCGGCCCGCGCCGCATCACAAGACCCCGAAGATCGCCGCCGACGGTTTTATTCCCTTGCGGGGATATTACATCTGACGAACTACTTGCTGCTCGTCAATTCGTAGATTGTGTAATCTGTTTCCCAGCCTGTGACAGACCCTGACGTGTAACCGGAGCCAACGTCCAGGTCCGTGCTCAGCGTGTGCAATCCCGGCCCGACCGTCAACGTCTGTCTGCTGACGAGAGTCGGCTCGCTGTTACCAGCAACACATTCAGGAAATGCAGGCGACGAATCGGCAAAACCACAAATACCGGCTGGTACGTTGAGGCCACTCGTAATCACTTCCGCCGAAAAGCTCACGAGGCAGCCATTTGCGCTCTTGCAGTGGAACATTCTGGGCATGCCTATCTGATTAAGGCCGCTCGTAATGTTGCCGATCTCCCTTCCGTGCCGGACAATAAAGATGGCGCTGCTGTTCTTGGTCCTGATCGGCGGCGAGTCATTTGTGTCCGGACTGCCCGCCGCCGAAAATCCGACGGTCATGGCCGCTACCAGAGTGAGGAAGAAACTTTTCCGGTGCATGGTATTCCCCATCGTTTCGTCGCGATTGCTTCGCGCCGGCCGTTAACGTAAAGGTGGTGCCAGACTCGGCAACTTCTGCTTAACTATTGAGGAACGCCGCAGTTCCAAGGTTGCGCGAGGAAATTCCGGCCTGAGTTGCGCAGCGACGCCGGCTCAGTAATGAGGGGAGCCATCGGGCAGATCGGGCCTCTCGACACCCTGCAAGCAAACTATGTCAGCCTTGAGACCGCTCGGTGGCCGCCGGTCAGCGGTGCCCGAAGCTCTCCAGCAGTCCGATCGTCTCGAGCAGCGGCAGACCAACGACATTGGACCAGGATCCGTTCAGCTGGCGCACGAAGCTTTCGGCGCGGCCCTGAATCGCGTAGCCGCCTGCTTTGCCCTCGCCCTCCCGGCTTTCGACATAGGCCTCGATCTCGTCTTGTGTCAGCCGCTTGAAGCTGACGCGCGTGGCGACAGCGCGATGGCGCATGGCGGACGCGCCATCGCTGCGCAGGATGGTGACTGCCGTGTACACGAGGTGTCGGCGGCCTGAGAGCAGCGCCAGGCAGGCGCGCACATCATCGGCGATCGTCGCCTTGGGGAGTATCCGCCGCCCGCAGGCCACAACCGTGTCGGCCGCGAGGACTGCTGCTGCGGGTCCGAGCCAGCTTTCCGCCGCGCGTGCGGCCTTCAGGCACGCGAGCCGGACTGCATGCACGCGCGGCAGCTCGCCCTTGAGCGGTGTCTCGTCGATATCGGTTGGACAAACGGCGTCGGGAACGATGCCGGCCTGGGCGAGAAGCGCCAGGCGCCTGGGACTTGCGCTCGCAAGCAGGAGCAGCGGCTTATTTGAAGCGATAGGTGATTCGCCCCTTGGTGAGATCATAAGGCGTCATCTCGACGAGCACCTTGTCACCGGTCAGCACCCGGATGCGATTCTTGCGCATCTTGCCGGCCGTGTGGGCGATGATCTCATGTCCGTTTTCGAGCTTCACGCGGAATGTCGCGTTGGGCAGCAGCTCGCTGACGGTGCCGGGAAATTCGAGAAGCTCTTCTTTCGGCATTCTTCCCCATTTGCGGTGTTCGGGCGGCGCGGAGAATGCACCGAACCTGCCGAAAAGCAAGCAACGTCAATTGTCCTCCGCGCGGGATGAAGCGAAACGCTGCTCGATGTGGCGCAAGAGTTCGTCGCGCACGCCGCGATAGGCATCGAGCCGCTGGGCACGCGAGCCCTCGATCGCCGTCGGATCGAAAGTCGGCCAGTATTCGACATCCACCGCCATGCTGCGCGTCAGTTCCATCGCCTTGTGATGCGCCTCGGGCGAAAGCGTCACGATCAGATCGAAGGACGCGTCCTCCAGATCCGTGAAAAGCTTTGGCCTGTGCGCGGCGATGGCAATACCAATCTCGTCCATCGCTTCGGCCGCGAAAGGGTCGGGATCCCCCGCGCGAACGCCGACCGAATCGACAAAGACGAAGCGGCCATAGAGATGGCGCATCAGCGCGGCGGCAATCGGGCTGCGCACCGCATTCTGTGTGCAGGCAAAGAGCACGGCCCCGGGCAATTCCTCGCCATTGGGGCCGCGCATCACCTCACCCTTTCAGATGCAGCACGCAGATGAGCGTGAACAGCCGGCGCGCCGTGTCAAAATCCACCTCGATCTTGCCCTCGAGCCGCTGGCGCAGAATCGCGGAGCCTTCGTCGTGAAGCCCCCTGCGGCCCATGTCGAGCGCCTCGATCTGATGGGTGGGGGCATTGCGGATGGCTTTGAAATAACTGTCACAGATGAAGAAATAGTCCTTGATGATGCGGCGAAAAGGGGTCAGCGAAAGCATGACGCGCCCGTGCGGCGCGCCGCTCTCGAGCGCGATGTTGAAGACGAGGCGATTCTCTTTGACGGCGAGAACGAGCCGATAGGGACCGCCCTCCGAGCCGCGCGGCGCAAAGCTGTTGGCTTCGAGGAGGTCATAGATCGCGATTTCGCGCTCCTGCTCGATTTCGCGGGTGCGCCGCACCACCGTGCGCTCGTCGAGTTCGACCGCGACAAGACGGAACGGCGATGCGTCGGCCATGTGGCTCACGCGGAGGCGCGGAGCCGCGGAGTTGTTTTACCATGAAGAACACAAAGGACACGAAGGAGGAATGGCGCGCTTTGCGCGCAATAATTCTTTGTGCTCTTCGTGCTCTTTGCGGTGAATCTTCGCCGCGGCTCCGCGCCTCCGCGTGCCAATAGTTTCATCTCAGGATTCGACCTGATGGACGGGGCGGCCAAGCGCCGCCCATTCGCCGGAAAAGTCGCTCAGCTCGGCCGAGATGCATTCGACTTCCAGCCTGAGCATCCCGCCGCCGGAGAAGACAAATTCGATCGTGCCGCCGGGATCTTCGCCGCCTTTCGGCTGAAAGCGGATGGCGAGGAGCGAGGCCACTGCCTCGGGATTTTCCGTCTTGAGCCGGCACGATCTGGCCGACAACACGCCGTCCAGATGCAGTCCCGTGCGCACCCGCGTGCCCGAATCGGCGCCGGCCGTCTCCCATTTGAAACGGTTGAACAGCGCCGCGAAGCGGCGCGACTTCGGCAGGAAGACGAGGTCCTTCACCTTCGCCACGGCATCCTGCAGCCGTGCCGAGATCGCTTCCAAATCTTCCGCATCGGCGGCGGCAAGAACAAGTCGGGACGCGCTCATGAAACCAGCCGTTCGATGCTCGCTCCGGCCCCGGAAAGCTTCTGCTCGATTTTCTCGAAGCCGCGGTCGAGATGATAGACGCGGTTTACGGTCGTCTCGCCCTCGGCGGCAAGGCCGGCCAGCACCAGGCTGACACTCGCGCGCAGATCGGTCGCCATGACGGGCGCGCCTTTCAGCCGCTCAATGCCGCTGACGATCGCGGTGTCGCCCTCGATGCGGATTTGGGCGCCCATGCGGGCAAGTTCGGGGACATGCATGAAGCGGTTCTCGAAAATCGTCTCCCGGATATGGGAAACGCCATCCGCCGTTGCCATAAGCGACATGAACTGCGCCTGCAGATCGGTAGGAAAGCCGGGGAACGGTTCGGTGGTAACATCGGCGGCCACCGGACGCACGCCGTTGCGGCAGACTTTCAGGCCGCGGTTGGTTGTCCTGATCTCGGCTCCGATTCTTTCAAGCAGCGGCACGACCGCGCCGATCAGACCGGCTTCGGTGTCGAGCAGTTCGACCTCGCCCCCAGCAATGGCCACCGCGAAAGCATAGGTGCCGGTCTCGATGCGGTCGGGCAGTACGCGGTACTTCGCGCCATGGAGTGCGTCGACGCCTTCGATCTCGATGCGGGAGGTGCCGAGACCCGAGAGCCGTGCTCCCATGGCCTCGAGGCAATGGCCCAGATCCACGATCTCGGGCTCGCGCGCCGCGTTATCGATCACGGTTTGGCCCTTCGCGAGCACGGCGGCCATCATGGCGTGTTCGGTGGCGCCGACCGATATTTGCGGAAATTCAATACGCGCGCCGCGCAACCGCCCGCGAATGCTCGCCACCACATAGCCCTCGCGCAGCTCGATGGCAGCGCCGAGCGCAAGCAGCGCCCTTATATGCAGATCGACCGGCCTTGCACCGATGGCGCAGCCGCCGGGCAGCGAAACCCTCGCCTCGCCGCAACGCGCAAGCAGCGGGCCGAGCACCAGGAAGCTTGCGCGCATCTTGCGCACGAGATCGTAAGCCGCGGTCGTGTCCCTTATCCGCGCGCCCGAAAGCGTCAGCGTTCCGTCCTCGCGTTCCGCTTCGACGCCGAAGCTGCGCAGAAGCTCGGCCATGAAGGCAATATCGGCAAGTTGCGGGACATTGGCGAGCACGAGCCGCTGATCGGTGAGCAGACAGGCCGCCATGAGCGGGAGCGCCGCGTTCTTTGCGCCGCTGATGGGAATGGTGCCCTCAAGCCGCGCGCCGCCGCGAATCCGGATGCGATCCATGAAACCTCTTTTCGCCTATGAAGACTGAAATCGTCCCCGCCGCCAAGCCCTAACGCGGCTGGCGGGACGGCGGTAGCGTTCCGCCGTCAGCCCCTGGCTTCTCATCTGTCGGCTCTGCCTGCGCTGTGCCCGCCTCGCTGCCGGTGTCTCCGCGACTGCCCGCTTTCCGGCGTTTCAGATTGGCCCGGAGTGCCGCCGCCAGCCGCTCGCGCCGCGCTTCCCCGGATGCCTTCGCCACTCTTTCGCTCCCACAAAGCTTGGGCTATAGCAGCCCGCCCACGACGCGCTCGGGCCTCTGGCGCACGCGTCTACTGGAATGCCGGAGTAGCGTAGTGGTAGCGCAACCCCTTGGTAAGGGGTAGGTCGAGAGTTCAATTCTCTCCTCCGGCACCAGCCAGCCAATGAAATCAAGCATTTACTTGGCATGAAAGGCGCCGGTTTCGGCGCCTTTCGGCTTTTTTGCCTTTTAATGTAAGGCGCTTTGTTAGTTGAGCTGGCGCTCGCTCAAGCGCTGACTAGATCACCGCCGGCTAGATCACTCTCGCCACGCGCCGCCACGCTCCGCGCTGGCGAGGGGCCGTTTTCGCTCGATCCGGCTTTGCCGGCGGGCTAGACTGAAGAGGAGCAAAGACGAGCGGGATGGGCATGGCTGAATGTGCATCGCAAGAGTGCATGCGATGGAGTTCGCGTGTGCTGTTGGCCACCATCTTTCTGTTCGGGTCGGCTCCGAGTTGGTCGACCGACAACAGCTCATGGCCGACAGCAAACTTCGTCGCAGCAAATAAAAAGTTGTGCCCTCGGATCGAATTGTCTGGCCTCACGGATGGTTCGTTTTCGACCGAGTCATTTCACGCGATGAACTGGCTGTCACCGCAATCCCGGCGCAACGTGGACGCTCAAATTAAGGCGGAATGCGCTTCCGAGATCATGGGGTTTTATTGTGAGAGCTTCGTCATCGTCCGAAATCTGGATCATTCTCGGCTAACAGACCGGTTCGTGAGGTATCTCTGCCGTCGCTACAGGAAATGCCCAGAGCCCGCCGCTTGCTGAGCAGCGCAAAACTCAAGCATTTTGCACGGCGCGGGTGCTGTACCAACGACCAGCTGGAGAATGGCAGAAGCGGTGGAAAGGCGACAAGCGGGTTCATGTCAGGCTTCGGCTGGAGCTGCCGGTTACGCTCGGCTCTTGCCGCCCTGAGCACGGCTGACACATACCGTCTGCCCGTGGGAATGAGCTGGAGTCACCGCATGTGTCCAATGTGAACTGCTTGCCTATTGGCGCTTCAAATCTCTCTGACGAAACGAAAGCCAGTATCTCCTCCCCCTTGTTCAGCCAAAACCGATCATCCGCGTTTTTACTAAACACCATGATCGTCGAAGGCGGATTCCCTTTGAAAGTACGCGCTATTCGAAGGTCGTAGAATGCTCCCGCATACGGACGGATCAAAACCCCAAGGGCGCGGAGAGCCGTTCTGGAAAGGTGGCCGTAAAAGCTTTTCTTTGCCGTCCTCACCGATCCATGTTTCCTTAAGCACCTTTGCTTTGACTACCCATTCTGATCTGCGAAACTCGTGACTTACGGATTAGTAGTGAGGATCGTAGTTCGGGAGCGTCTTATCCCAGCCTGTGCAGTAAGCGAACGAGCCAGTTGGCACCGCATTAAGTGCCAACACGGCAGCGACCGCAACGGCTCGAATTTGTTTCCCCATCTGCTAAGGGTAAGATCGCCCATCTACCAAGGAACTCATTGAGGAACTCTTTGGGGCAGAGTCCAGTCGCAAATGTGCACGGCGCCTGCGGGTTCGCCTTGAAATCTGTGCCGATCCGGGATAAATGATTCCTCGAAAGGAATCATTTATGGTCGCTGCCACTCTGACTCCGCGTGAGGTTTCCGAACTCTCGGACACGCCGAAGCACGTGGTCGAGAAAGCTATCGAGGAGGGCGTGCTTCGGGTCCGTAACCCTGCCCGGGCAAAAGGACGCCGGATGCTTCCGCCACATGCGGTCGTTTATGCCTCGCTGGTCTGCAAAATCGACCTCAAGCTCACACCGGCACACAAGAAACGCCTTTATGAAAGGCTCACCCGCCTCAGTCCGCACGATATGCGCAAGGCCCGCGTCGAGCTCGCGCCCGCGATCGAGATCGATGTCGGACGACTCGTCGGAAATGTTCTCGAACGGGCCGAGCGCTACCGCGAGGTCCGCGATGCGTCGATACGGATCGACGAATCGATCATGGGCGGGACGCCCGTCATTCTGGGAACGCGCATGACCGTCTATTCGGTTCTGGGAAGAATCGAGCACGGCGAAACGGTCGATGACATTCTTGCGGACAATCCCGATCTCAAGCGCGAGACGATCGAGGCGGCGATAACCTATGCGCGCTCACACCCTCCTATGGGCCGTCCATCGGGGCGTCCGTGGGTCGACGTTGCGTGAAGCTTTTCATCGACGAGTCCCTTTCGCCGCGGATCGCGGAACGTCTCAACAAGAGTGGAATGCATGATGTCATTCATCCGCTTCATGTCGGTCGCCGGGGCGAACCGGACCATCTGGTCCTTGCGCGCTGTATCGAGGAAGATAGGGTCATCGTTACGCAGAACGCGCAGGACTTCCGACGATTGATCGGCAGGGTCGGAATTCATCCGGGCCTCATCATCGTGCCCTCGGTCGATCGCGAAGGAACGTGGTCCTTCCTACAGGCTGCGATCGCGTATCTTGAAAAGAAAGGCGAAGCTGCGGACGTGATCGTCAATCACGTGCTGGAGATCGATGAGTCCGGCCGGATTTCGGTCTTTGCGCTTCCACAAGGCTAATTCGGCCGCGCGCTCGAGAAACCCCGCGAGCGCAGCCTACCTGCCCTCAAATACGACTGCCCCGATGGCGGCCACGATCAGAACCTGCCACAGCACGAGCACCATTCCCGTGCTCGCAAACAAATGAAAATAGCCTGTGCTCATGGGCTCGATGAGCACGACCAAGAGCACGCAGAGAATAAACGTACCTCCCACAAGAAATGCCAGCCAAAACCGGAGGGCGCTGGCCGGCGCAATTTGCCATTCGCGCGATGTCTGGCTGATGACTGAGGTAACAAGCATCGAGAGCGGCGTAATGAGAACCAGCGCCAACAAGGTCCAGATATCGCGCGAATTCTTGCCGTATTTCCCCAGCAGGGTTTGAACCAACATAATACCCAAGATTGTCGCCAGACCTAACAACCACTCCCAAATCAATAACTTGCTGGCTGCGCCTCGAGTCATGCGCCGTCTCCGGAATTGGATTTGTTGCCCCGTTGATGGCATCCCATCGTCCGGCGCTCAAAGTAGGTTCGTACGGATCGGCGTGGTGACCAACCAAGCACCTTCGAGCGGACCACCCACCTCGCCTTCCAATGTCGCTATCAATGTTCCTCGATCGCGGTGATTCGGACAGCATCTTCGGCCATCCGCCGTTGCAAGGCGAGAGGGATTCAGCCGAGCCAGGAACGCCGCCGCCGGCCGCCGTGGTCAGGTCTGTCTCTCGTGACCAGAGCGCGCAAGCGGCAGCGCTCGACGTCAGACCTCCGCCTGACCTTTGCCTTCCGAACAGGTACGCTCCGCGTGTTCGAGTTCCGTCGCGCGGCGCTCCAGATAATCCGCAAACCGCCGGCGCCAATCGCAGCCGTCGGTATGACCTACATTCGCCATGGCGCGATACCATTCGGCCAATTTTCGCAGTGATTCCGGGTGCTCCACAAACGATCCTTCAAATCGGAGGAGGATCGGGCATCTTGGCGAGTCGCTCTTTGCGACGGATCAATTTTGAGATGAATTTGCGCGCCTCACGGCGCGGGCCGTCCCCTCGCCTTCAGTGGATCCGATGATCGTGCACGTTGGGCTCTGCCGAATCATCGCGCAAAGCGCGCATCTCGCGGCCCATGCTGATCATTCGCGCAGCCATTTGCGCCAGTTCGACCCATTGGCTGGCAAGTCTAGCATATGTGATTTTGAGGACATTGGCGGGGGCGCGTTCGGCTGCGATCTGGGCTGCCTCGGCCAGTTCGAGAAATCGCGCCATACGCTCTTCATAGACGTCTTCGGTCTGCACGGCGCCAACTCCACATGGCAAACACCCCGATCGCAGCCCTGTTCCCTGTTAGCTGGTTCTTAACTGCATCGCCAGTGCAAATCCGCCTGTAACTGTGGCGAGAATCCCACGGATGCGGGCTTTACCTGACCGTCGACATCTACTTGCGCGCCACGGGCGCACCGGCCGGTTTCCTCTTCGCCTTCCGCAGGCGCTTTACGAGCAGCTCGGCCTCGGCGCGTGCTTCCGGGCGCTCGCTCTCGTTCGCGGCGATCGCCTTCATTATGCTGATCCACGCGTCGCAGCGTCCGGGTTCCTGCCACGCATCGGCGCTGTCGGCTAGACGCTGCGCCTCGAGGAATGGGTCTTTCATGTTCGCCTCCGTTCGGGTTCGTTTCCTGAAGAATGATGAGAGGGGCTGGCCGGATTGTGTTTCATCAGCGGCATGGTGCGACAATAGCCGATTTTCGTGCTCCTGGCGTCATCCCGACCTGCGCCGAATGCTCGCGGCCACGACGATGGATCGTGCCCGCTTGTGATTTGGAATGGGCACAATATGTCTGTGTCCGCAACAACCCGGCGAATGGGTATTCCGGCTGAAGAGCCCAGAGGGGAAAGCAGATGATCGAACGCAGAGCGTTCAATGAATTGGGCGGCGCGGACCATGGCTGGCTGCGAACGCGGTTCCATTTTTCATTCGCGGATTATCACGATCCGCAGCGGATGGGCTGGGGCGCGCTGCGAGTCTGGAATGACGACGAGATTGCGCCGAATACCGGGTTCCCGCCGCATCCTCATGCAAACATGGAAATTATTACCTATGTCCGCCGGGGCGCAATCACCCATCGTGACAGCATGGGCAATGAAGGCCGCACGGAGGCCGGCGACGTCCAGGTCATGAGTGCAGGCAGCGGAATCCGCCACGCGGAATATAATCTGGAGCCGGGCGTGACCACCCTCTTCCAGATCTGGATTGTGCCGACAAAAACGGGCGGCCAGCCGGGTTGGGGCGCGAAGCCGTTTCCGAGAGCGGAGCGCTCTGGACGCTTCGTCGCGCTCGCCAGCGGATTCGCCAATGACAACGAGGCATTGCCGATCCGCGCCGATGCGCGCGTGCTGGGCGCGACGCTCAAAGCGGGCGAAACCGCCGAATACGCAATCGGGGCGAAGCGCCACGGCTATCTTGTGCCCGCGACCGGCGCGGTCGATGTCAACGGCACGCGGCTCAACGCACGCGACGGCGCGGCCATCAGCGATGTCGAAGTGCTCCGCGTGACGGCACTCGAAGATTCCGAGCTTCTTCTCGTCGACGCGGCGTAATTACATATTGCGGGCGTGGCGCCTGCTGCGGCCGTTACTGCGAGGGATGGGCCGACTGCCAAGCCATGCAGTTTGCATAGGTGCCGTCGCGCACGATCTTTTGCGTGTCGCGATCCATCCCGCTCGCGGCGGTATCCTCCGCACGCTGCTTGGCGACCGCCACACAATGCGCCTGCGCGGCGGCATGAACCAGCGACGACGCGGCACCGACTGAGACAGACGGCGCAGCGGGGAATGCCGGGATCGGTGCGGAATTCGTCTCCGGCTCCGCTTGTGCGACGGCCTGAGCGGCTGGCGCTGTCTGTTCGACGGGCGGCGGTGGTGGCGCGGACTGCGAAACTTCAGGCGCGACAGGCGCCGGTGGGGCGGTCTTGGCGACAGCCGGAGCCGCTGGCGGCATCCGTTCGACAGGCGGTGGTGGCGCGGGCCGCAAAACTTCAGGCGTAACGGGCGCCGATGGAGCAGCCGCGGCAATAGCCGGAGCAGCGAATGGTGTCTGCTCGATGGGCGGCGGCGGCGCGGGCTGTGACACTACGGGCGCGACGGGCGCCGGTGGAGCAACCGCGGCGACAGCCGGAGGGGCTAGCGGTCTCTGTTCGACGGGCGGCGGGGGCGGTGCGGGCTGTGACACCACCGGCGGGACAGGCGCCGGTGGAGCGGCCTCCGCGACAGCCGGAGCGGTTGGCGGCGTCTGTTCCACAGACGGAGGCGGGGCGGGCCGCGAAACTTCGGGCGTAACGGGCGCCGATGGAGCAGCCGCGGCAATAGCCGGAGCAGCGAATGGTGTCTGCTCGATGGGCGGCGGCGG
>DATJUM010000173.1:0-14449 GCA_035502355.1 Rhizomicrobium sp.
CGGCCACAAGCACCGCCGGATGCTGGGCGATGCCCCAGATGCCGAGCAGGCCGATCGCGACGAACCAGAACGCCATGATGGGACCGAAGGCGCGCCCGATGCGGGCCGTGCCCAGCGGCTGAACGGCGAAAAGAATGACAAGGACGCCGACCGCCGCGGGAAGTACATAGGCGCTCACCGCAGGCGTGGCGAGATTCAGGCCCTCAAGCGCCGAGAGAACGGAGATCGCCGGCGTGATGGCGCCGTCGCCATAAATCAGAGCCGCGCCAAAAAGTCCGATCGCGACAATGATCGGCCGGTGCGCGCGCTTCACGCCCAGAAGCGCCAGCAGCGCGAGAATGCCGCCCTCGCCGTCATTGTCGACGCGCATCGCGAAAGAGACATATTTGACCATGACGATGATGATCAGCGTCCAGATGACGAGAGAAAGCACGCCGAGCGCCACACCGGCCCCCGCATGCGGCCCGGCGAAGGCGAACACGGTCTTCAGTGTGTAGAGCGGGCTCGTGCCGAGATCGCCGAACACGACGCCGAGCGCCGAAAGTCCGAGCGCCGTGACGCCGCCCGCCACCACCGGCCGGGCGCTTTGGGGCGCAACCTGCGCCGGCGTCGTTGCGGGGCCGGTTGGCTGGCGAGTCTCGTTCATGCGCATATTATCCCAGGAATCATTCTGGTAATCGTGTGGGACGACGGAGAAGACGGAACACAACAAAAAGCGCGAGCCCGGCGAGCAGCCAGGCGCTTCCGGCGATTTTTGCATTCGTCTCGGCATTCAAGAGTACGTAACCGATGATGAGAAAGCCGATCGAGGGCGAAACGAGATGGCGAAGGAAATCGCGACTTTTCTCATGCCAGATGAAATGCGCGATGACCGAAACATGAAGGAGCAGGAACCCGGTCAGCGCGCCGAAGCTCACCATGGAGGTCAACAGTTCGAGCTGATCGATCAGCAGCAGGCTCAGCACCAGCGTAACCACGGCAATGAGAAACACGGCGCGCACCGGCACTTTCCGCTTTGGGTCAACATGGGCGAGCGCACGCGGGAGTTCGCCGTCACGCGCCATGCCAAACAGAAGTCGCGCCGACGCGGCCTGCGCCGTAACCGCGCAGGCGATGCTGGAAAGAAAGATGCAGGGGACAGTGAGCAGAAACTTGAAAGGATAGCCGCCGACCAGGGTGGCGATATCGTAGAAGGCCGTGTTCGTCGGCTCTCCCGGCGGAAAAGCAGTGCGACCCAGCACAAACAGCGACCCCAACCAGGTTTGGGCAATGAAAAGCACCGCCGCAAGGCATAGGGACAAGATCGTGGCGCGCCCGATCGCCTGTGGCCCGTCACGGGACTCCTCCGACAGGGTGGAGATGGCGTCGAAACCGACGAAGCTGAGAACTGCGAGCGAGAGTGCGCCGAAGATCAGTTCGGGCGAAACGGCGCCCGGTCTCCAGAAAGGGGCGGCCGACACATGTGCGCCGGCGAGGTGATGCATGACTCCAAGAGTGCCAAGCACCACAAATAAAGCCAGCACGGCGACCTGAAAAATGAGCAGAATGAAATTTGCGCGCGCGGTCGTCTCGATGCCGAGATAATTGATGAGCGTCGCAACACCGAGCATCATCATAACCCAGAGCGTCTTGGGTGTTTCGGGGAGCGCCGCGTGCATGGCGATCGCGGCGACAACGTAGGTAAGTGCCGGGATCAGCAGATAGTCCAAAAGGATCGCCCAGCCGGTAAAGAAGCCGGCCACGGGACCAAGACTGCGCGCCGCATAAGTATAGACCGAGCCTGCCACGGGAAAGGCGCGCGACATCGTCATGTAACTCCACGCGGTAAAAACCATCGCAACGAGACCGGTCAGATAGACGAGCGGCACCATGCCATGGCTTGCATTGAAAACGATTCCGAACACCGGAATCGGCGCAACCGGCACGATGAAGACGAGGCCATAGGCCAGAAGATCGAACAGGCTCAGCGAGCGCTTGAGTTCTTGCCGGTAGCCGAAGGCCGCAATGTCTGGCGCGGGCGACCCCGCTCCCAGGCTCATGCCGTTACTCAAGCGCCGCCTCCGCCGCACCCCGCCGCAGCGTAGAAGGCCGGGGTCCCTATGCCGCTGTCAATCGGACGCGGTCAGCGGCGCATGTCGCGCTTGTCATGGCCGGCGCCGCATGGCAGGAGGACTTTCTTCCGACCAAGACCTGCCCAACATGACGATCGACGCACCCCCGGCCGAACGGCCCCTCAATCTTTTCACATTTTCGCTTGTCGCGATCTGCGTGGGCGTGATCACGGGATTCGGCGCGATCTTCTTCCGCGGACTTATCGCCCTCGTCCACAACCTTCTGTTCATGGGACACCTTTCGGTTACCTATAATGCCAACGCCTATGAGCCGGCGTCGCCTTGGGGGCCATGGGTGATTCTGGTGCCAGTCATCGGCAGCCTCGGCGTCACCTTCCTGGTCAGGACTTTTGCGCCGGAGGCACGTGGCCATGGCGTCCCCGAAGTGATGGACGCCATCTTTTATAATGAAGGCCGTATCCGCCCGGTGGTCGCGGCCGTCAAATCGCTGGCCTCCGCGCTCGCCATCGGCAGCGGTTCCTCGGTGGGGCGCGAAGGCCCCATTATCCAGATTGGCGCCTCCCTCGGATCGAGCATCGGGCAGTTCATGCGCCTCGAAGCCTGGCAGCGGATCACGCTGGTGGCCGCCGGCGCGGGCGCCGGTATCGCCGCCACGTTCAACACGCCGATCGGCGGCGTGCTTTTCGCCGTCGAGCTTATGATGCCCGAAGTGAGCACGCGGACATTTTTGCCGGTCGCGCTTGCCACGGGCACGGCCACGTTTATCGGCCGGATATTTCTCGGGCCGCGGCCGGCCTTTGCGGTTCCTCCCGTCGGAACCCTCGGCACGCACTATTCCGCGGTCTATCCGCTGCTGCTCTACGCGATCCTGGGGGCGGTGACCGGCATTGCGGCGACAGCCTTCATTCGCGGGCTCCATGCGGCCGAAGATGAATTCGAGCGCATCCGCCACCCCTATCTGCGCCACGCGTTCGGCATGCTGCTCGTTGGCATAATGATGTATCTCTTCTTTCGCTTCTCCGGGCACTATCATGTCGAGGGCGTGGGCTACGCGACCATCCAGGATGTGTTGCTGGGCGGTCTGGCAGCCGCACCATTTCTTGCCCTGCTGTTTGCCGCGAAACTGACCGCGACCTCCCTCAGCCTGGGATCGGGATCCTCGGGCGGCATCTTTTCGCCTTCGCTCTTCATGGGCGCGACGCTCGGCGGCGCCTTCGGTGCGCTGGCCCATGCTGTCTTTCCGATTGCTGCGATCAACGTGCCTGCCTTCGCCATGGTTGGAATGGCGGCAATGGTGGGCGGTAGCACCGGTGCGGCCATGACGGCCGTCACCATGATATTCGAAATGACGCTCGATTACGGGATCGTCACGCCGATGATTATTGCCGTCGCGGTCGCCATCGGCGTCCGTCGGCTGCTCTCGCGCGAGAACATCTACACCATCAAGCTTGTTGCGCGGCGCCACTTCATTCCCAAGGCACTGCACGCCAACATGTTCCTGGTGCGCCGGGCCGAGGACGTGATGGACCGGGACGTTCTCGTGCTGCCGGAAGAAACACGATTTGATGACTTCCTGGCGCGGCCGGGACATGACGGGCGCATGCGGCACGTGGTGGTAACGCGCGGACGAACCATCGTGGGCGTGCTGCGTGTGAACACCTCGTTGCGCCGCGGGCTCGAAAACGCCTTCGCGGGCGTGACGCTCGGCGAGATTGCGAGCCGCAGCTACACGGTGTGCCGGCCCCAGGACATCATGTTCAACGTCATCGGCCGCATGTGGCGGCGCAATTCCACGATGTCGATCGTGGCGGAATCGGGTCCTGTCCCCCGCGGCGGCGATGTCCGCGGCGTCATTACCAAGGAACATGTGGCCGATTCGGTCGCGGCGAGCATCAAACCCTACGCGGCGTCCGAATCGCTGATCTGAGACTATCCGGCATTCCGCGCGTTTTCCGTTCGCGGAAACCGGGAAACACCACGAATGCCCGCAGAAGACATCGCGGCCACGCAGCCGGCCGAACCGGAGGTGCGGCGCCGGGACTTCATCCTCGTCGCCACGACGGCGGCGGGAATTGTCGGCGGCCTCTTTGCGCTCTGGCCCTTGATCGACCAGATGGAACCTTCGGCCGACGTTATCGCCGCGGGAGGCCCGGTAACGGTGAACGTGTCGAAGATCCCGCCCGGTCAGCAGGTCGAGGTGTTGTGGCGCTCGCGGCCCATTTTCGTGGTGCATCGTACGCCGCCCATCCTTGAAAGGCTGCGATCCGCGTCACTGCTCGCCATGCTAAGCGATCCCAATTCGGACCAGCTCCAGCAACCTCCCTATGCCCAGAACTGGTCGCGTTCCATCAGACCGGAATATCTCGTCCTGGTCGGCATCTGCACGCATCTGGGCTGCATTCCGCATCTCATGGCCAAGCCAGGCGCACTCAGCCCGTCCTGGCCGGGAGGTTATCTCTGCCCTTGTCACGGTTCGAAATATGATCTCGCCGGCCGGGTTTTCAAAGGCGTGCCGGCGCCGCTGAACCTTCCCGTGCCCCCCTACAATTTCGCTGGACCCACGACGCTCGTAATCGGTGAGAATCCCAAAGGCTATGATTTCGACCTGGGCTCGGTGAAACAACTCTAGCGACGGGTCCGGTACAGTGGCCCCAACCTTGCCAGTTCGCACGGCGGGACAGGACCCTGCGGAGCTGCTGCAATGTCAATTGTGCCGTCCCGGGACAGACTGGCAACGCGCCGGATTGTCGGGTGGACGTCATCGCCCTGGTGCGACCGGCTCGTTGCGGCCGTCGCCTGCATTCCCTTTGCAGCCAGTCTCGCCCACGAAATGCGCACCTTCGGGCTTAATCCCGCCTGGATCATCACCAATGCAAATTTCATCCTTCTGGTGCTCGCGATGCTGGTGCGCCGGCCGCCCATGCGTGTGACCCCGCAGCCGCTCTACTGGCTGCTCGCCTTCGTCGCCACCTATTGGCTGTTCATCACCGGACGTTTCGCCACCGCCGGCGTACCGCTTGCGCCGCGCTGGCTGATCTTCGCGCTGAGTTTTGCAAGTTTCGTTGTCAGCGTGTGGGCGCGCGCAAGTTTGGGCCGTTCGATCGGGCTTGTGCCCGCCCAGCGCGGCCTCGTCACGCGCGGCGCCTACCGCTTCATGCGGCATCCCATCTACACGGGAGTCTATTTCTCGTACGCTGCACTCACGCTGCAGAATTTCTCGCCGATCAACGCAGCGATCTTCGCCACCGGCGCCGGCCTCTTCGTGATCAAAAGCTTCGTGGAAGAAGATTTCCTGCGCCAGGAACCCGACTATGCCGCCTACATGGCCGCAGTCCCATGGCGCTGGCTGCCGGGAATTATTTGAGGGTTCTTTCAGCCTGGCGAATATAACTTCCGCAGCATGCGCGCGCATGATCGGTGCTGCAGTTGATCCGGGATCGGTGGGGATATAGCACGGTCTTCGATGACGCGCGCGGAGACGACAAACCAAAGACCTGGGAAATCTGTCCTGATTTCCGGGGCCGGAATTGCAGGCTCGACGCTTGCGTGGTGGCTCCTCGCGCGCGGCTTCACGCCCGTGCTTGTCGAACAGGCGCCGCAATTCAGGACGGGCGGATATATCATCGACTTCTGGAGCGTCGGTTTCGACGTCGCCGAACGCATGGGGCTCATTCCCGCGCTCCGCGCAGCCGGCTATGTGAACGACCGGATCGTCTTCGTGCGCGCCGATGGCAGCGTGCGGAGCTGTTTTGGCGGCGCTGCATTACGCCGCGCGCTCGGCGACCGCTTCCTTTCCATCCGGCGCGGCGATCTGGCGCTGGAAATCTGGCGCGGGCTTGCGGAGCGTGCCGAAGTGATCTTCGGCGACAGCATCGCATCGCTCGACGAAACACCCGACGGCGTCGATGTCACGTTCGAGAGCGGCCGGCGGCGCTCTTTTGAACTCGTTGTCGGAGCAGATGGGCTTCGCTCTGTTGTCCGGCGCCATGCGTTCGGAGACACGCCCGACACGGAACAGTATCTCGGCTATTGCGCGGCGGCATTCGCAACAGGGGGCTATGCCAGGCGCGATGAGCACACCTATCTGAGCTATGCGGCGCCGGGCCGCCAGATCAGCCGGTTTGCGCTCCGCAACGATGGAACGGGTTTTTTGCTGGTCTTTGCGTGGCCGGCCGATCCTAAGGCATTGCCGCGGGACATGGCTTCGCAGAAGAAGTTGCTGATCGCGCAATTCCGCGATGAGCCATGGATGGAACGCTCGGAAATCATGAGCCGCCTCGAAGCTTCTGACGATTTGTATTTCGACGCGGTGAGTCAGATACACATTCCCCGCTGGTCGAAGGGCCGCGTGGCGTTGGTGGGAGACGCAGCCTATTGTCCGTCTCTGCTTGCCGGCGAAGGCTCGGTCTTTGCCGTGGCGGGAGCGTATATCCTTGCCGGTGAACTGGATCGCGCGGCGGGGGACTTCGCGCGCGCCTTCTGCTCTTACGAGCAAAGTTTCAAACCCTTTATCGAACACAAGCAGAAAGCCGCTCGCGCCTTCATATCAAGCTTCACGCCCAGAACCGCGGCGGGTCTTTTCGTGCGTGATATCGTCCTGAAGCTCGGCGCGGTGCCTGCCATTGCAGATCTTCTGATGCGCCATTTCGTCGCCGACCGCTTTCAGCTCCCGGACTACCCTGCGCCTGCGCAGCGAATTTTCTGACGGAATGACTCTTTGGTTTCCTTCGGTCATGAAGCTTGACGAAACTTCACGAAACATCACCGCGCGATCCCGGTTCTCATAGGCGAAAGTTGCGCCGCCCGGGTGGCGAGCGGCCACAAATGGGAGAGACATCATGTCGAAACTCGCCAAAGTCGGACTCGCGGCACTGCTTCCAGCCTCGGCGCTCGTGTTCTGCGCCGGCTTGCCGGCGCAGGCCCAACCGGTCAGGAATCTTCCGATCAATCGTGCCGTCAATGTCCAGGGTGTGGGGATCGCGTGCACGGGCATAGGCTTTCGTGCGGAGCGCAACCCGCGCTGGCGCAACTACCCCGTGAAGCTCGAAGTGGTCAATCGCCGCGGCGATTATCTCGCAAACGAGAATGTCACGCTGTTCGACAGCCACGCCGGCACGCCGATCCGGGTGCGCTGCGACGCACCCTGGGTGCTCATGCGATTGCCGGCAGGCCGCTATGAGGCGAACGTAACCATGGCGAATGGAAGCGGTGAAAAAGTGACGTTCAACGCGCCCCGTGCAGGCCAAAGCAACGTGATTGTCCGTTTCGCGGCGTGACTACCTCGATAAGCGCATGAACCTGCGGAAGACGCGGCGGTGTGATACCGGATAGCACCGCGGAAGCGGACCAACGCGGATGAAATGCGCTGTAACGGTCCCGGACGAACCATCTAAATAAAATTATACTCCGTGAACAGCCGCGACAGATCGCCGTTCCATTCCGTCTTCCAGCGGCGGAGCAGTTCCTCGGCGCGGGTGTAGCCGCGCTCGACGAGATCGACGAGCGGCTGCAGAAAGCCTTCCTCGGTCACGCCGCCCGCATCCTCCCGGGCGCGCGCCCTCAGGCCGGATTGCGAAATCGCCAGCATGTCACGCGCGAGATCGAGCACCGTGCGATCGCGAAACGGCGTCCTGAAGGCAAGCGAAGGAACGCTTGCGCGCAGCGCCGCGCGCTCTTCGCAGCTCCAGTCCTTCACCAGGTCCCAGGCCGCATCAAGCGCGCTCTGATCGTAGAAAATTCCCACCCATAGCGCCGGCAGACCGCAGATGCGCCGCCAGGTGCCGCCATCGGCGCCGCGCATTTCCAGAAACCGCTTCAGCCGGGCTTCGGGAAAAATCGTGGTCAGATGGTCTGCCCAGTCCGAAAGCTGCGGCACAATTCCCTTCAGTTCCGGGATCCGGCCATCGAGAAAATCCCGGAAGCTTTTCCCGGCGACGTCGATGTAACGTCCGTCGCGATAGACGAAGTACATCGGCACATGGAGCACATAGTCGACATAACGCTCGAAGCCGAAGCCGTCCTCGAACACGAAAGGGAGCATGCCCGCCCGCGCATTGTCGACATCGGTCCAGATCTGGCTGCGATAGGAAAGAAACCCGTTGGGCTTTCCCTCGCGGAACGGAGAGTTCGCGAACAAGGCCGCAGCCACCGGCTGCAGCGCCAGCGCGACGCGGAATTTCTTCACCATGTCCGCTTCGTCGGCGAAATCCAGATTCACCTGCACCGTGCAGGTGCGGAACATCATTTCGAGTCCGTACGCGCCGACCTTCGGCATGTAGCGCCGCATGATCGCGTAGCGGCCTTTGGGCATCTGATCCACTTCGTCGAGCCGCCAGCTGGGCGCAAAGCCGAGCCCCAGCACGCCTGCGCCAATTTCGCCGGCCACCTCCCGAATCTGTTGCTGATGCGTGTTCACCTCGGCACAGGTCTGATGCAGCGACCGCAATGGCGCGCCGGAGAGCTCGAACTGTCCGCCGGGCTCGAGACTGATACCCGCCTGGTCCTGGACAAGGCCGATGATGTTGTCGCCCTCCATCACCGGCTCCCAGCCGAAACGGCGCATGCCTTCCAGCAGGGCGCGAATGCCGGGTCTGCCCGCATAGGCCAGCGGCTTGTGGGTGCTGAGGTCGTAGACGAATTTTTCGTGCTCGGTCCCGATGCGCCATTGCGAACGCGGCTTGCTGCCGGTTTCGAGATAGCGAACGAGATCGTCGCGCGACTGGATAGGTCCGCCCGCGGATTGGGGGATCGACATGGGCAGCCCTTCCCTTTCCCGGGTATCCAACCCTGCGGGTGAATTCTAAAGCCGGGATTTAGCTTTTGGCTATGTAAGCGCCCCCTTCTGCCCGGACAAGCCGGCGAAGCCGTGTCGGATCACACCCCATTGCATTCGCTGGCGGGAACGTGGTCTTATCATTCGCCTGCTTCGAGGAGATGTATCATGCGTTCGAGGCTGATCCTGGCCGCCGCGGCGGCCGGCACCGCTGTGCTGCTGTCGTCACTTCCCGTCTTCGCCATCGAGACGGTGACCATGCCACAAACGAACAGCGACGGGACAACAACTCCCTATCAGGATCCCGATGCGCAGGCGCAGAGCAAATTCTCAACCGACCAGCAGGGCGACATGAAGGTGGACGGGCTGGGCTCGTTTCACTTCGGTGTATCGGGTGGCGATGGCTGGAACAACAATAGCCAGCCCGGCTACTTCTACCGGCCCGGATATTCCTCGCAGCCGGGTTATGGAACCGACAATGCGCCGGGCTCGGAATTCTACAATTCCGGCTATCCGTTCTTCCCGCACTGAGCCTGCCAGATCGCGAGCGCGGCAAGCGCCGCCGTGTCGGCGCGCAGGGTGCGTGCGCCCAGCGATGCGGGAACGGTTGCAGGCAGCGCGCGGATCATTTCCCGTTCGGTATCGTCGAATCCGCCTTCCGGGCCGGTGATGACGGCCCAGGGCGCGGCCGCCCTGTTCGATAGCGCCTCCCGTATCGGCGGTCCGCCCGCTTCGTCGCAAAATAACAGCCGGCGCTCCTGCGGCCATCGCGAGAGAAGCCGCGAAAGCTCGATCAGCGGGCGGATTTCCGGCACTGTCGTCCGCGCGGATTGTTCCGCGGCTTCGATCGCGTTCGCCCGCATGCGATCTGTGTTGACGCGATGAACGATGGTACGCCGCGTGATCACCGGCTGAAGGACGGAAACACCGAGTTCTGTTGCTTTCTGGGCCAGGTAGTCCGCCGGCGTCTTCTTGATCGGCGCGAAGACGAGCCAGAGATCGTCGTCGCCGCCCTGTTCCACGATCCTGCGCTCGCATTCCACCGCACATTCGCGCCGCCCGGCTTCCACGATCCGCGCCAGCCATTCGCCGTCGCGTCCGTTGAACAGGCTTACATGATCGCCGATCCGCGCCCGCATCACATGCAGCAGATAATGCGACGGCGCGGGCGCCAGCGGCAGACGCGCGCCAACCGCCAGCAGCGTTTCTACAAACAGCCGCACTTTCCCGCCTGGACAGGTGAGTTCTGACAGATCGGCCTCCAGTTCCGGAACCACCCACAAACAACAATAGCGGTCAAACATGTCTTTGGGGTAGATGGAGGCAGGATTCCCGCTATTCGGGAGGGGCCACCATGACGGAAATTCCGCGAACGGCGTCTTTGCCAGCCGATGCCCAACGCAGCTGGGTCGACTCCGTCCCCGCCGCGGTACAACCCTGGCTCAGGCTGATGCGGCTCGACCGCCCGATCGGCATCGAGCTTCTCTTTCTGCCCTGCGTGTTCGGGCTGGCGCTTGGCGCGGCGGCAGAAGATCGCGGCTTCGGATCGCTGCACGATCTTCATTTGCTTGGACTGTTCGTCATCGGTGCGATCGCGATGCGCGGCGCGGGCTGCACCTATAACGACATTATCGACCGCGACATCGATGCGATGGTTGCACGGACCCGCGGCAGACCTATTCCCTCGGGCGCGGTCAGCCTGCGCGGCGCGTGGCTGTTCACGGCGCTGCAATGCGCGATAGGCCTCGCGGTGCTGCTGCAGCTCAACATTTTCTCTCTCCTTCTCGGCGCGGGCTCGCTTGTGCTGGTGGCGCTTTATCCTTTCATGAAGCGCATCACATGGTGGCCGCAGGCCTGGCTGGGGCTCACCTTCAACTGGGGCGCGCTGCTCGGCTTTTCGGCGGCGACGGGCCATCTCACCCTTCCCGCCTTTCTTCTCTACGCCGGCTGCTTTTTCTGGACGCTCGGCTATGACACGATCTACGCCCTTCAGGACCGGGAGGACGACGCCCTGATCGGCGTGAAATCGACCGCGCGACTCTTCGGCCGCAATTCGCCTGTCTGGATCGACACGTTCTATTCGCTGTCGCTCGGGCTTTTCGTTCTGGCGCTGATTGTGACGACCGCAAAGTTGTGGACGGCGCTCCTGCTCATTCCGGCGGGGCTGCATCTTGCCTGGCAGACCCGCCGGCTCGACGTGAGCGACACGGCGCGCTGCCTGCGGATATTCCGTTCGAACCGCGACGTCGGCCTGCTCGTCGCCGCCGCCATCATTGCTGCAAGCCATGTCTAGTTCACCACTGATAGCACAATGCGCTTTGTGTTTTTGGTGGCAAAACTTTTGACGCCGCCCGGAGGAAAGTCATGTCGCCATTTACCGCACCTTCGTCCATAACTGCGTTGATCTTCTATGCGCTGTGGGCTGTCGCGCTGGTGCTCATGGTCTCGGGCGACCGGATTTTGCAAGTGATCCGCGGCGAGGCCAGAGCCGACAGCTTCACGGCAGGCGTGCCGCATGGCAGCGAATCCTATTGGCGCATCAACCGCGCCCATCTCAATACGGTCGAGAACCTGCCCATCTTCGCCGTGATCGTTCTATCGGGCTGGGTGGTCGGGATGGAGACCGCCCCATTCAACCGGCTCGCCGTGATCGTTCTCGTGGCGCGCATCATCCAGTCGGTGATCCACATCGCGTCGGGTTCGGTTGCCGCGGTTACTCTCCGTTTCGCAGCCTACGCGGTGCAGATCGTCTGCGAAATCTGGATGGCGGCGCTGGTGCTTCACCAGGGCGGTCTTTTTTGAGCGCGTCGGGCAGCGTCCGGCTTGATGTGGGTATTTGCTAATATAAACTCGGCTTGGAGCGAGTGATCGTCGTACCCGGAGGAGGAGATCGCCATGAACAAATTACAAGCCCTGTTTGCGTCTGCCGCTTTGGCGCTCGGATTCGGCAGCCCCGCATTTGCACAACAATATCAGGGAACCCCTGCCGTGGGGTTGGGCGCTGCTATTGATAACTGCCTGAACAAGAATCTCTCTTCATCAGAACGCATCGAAGCCTGTGGCGAGGTTATACATACAAATCTGCTTCCACCTCGCTATCGGGCCAGATTTTTGGCCCTTCGCGGAAACGAGTATTTTGCAAGCGACAATCTGGCGGATGCTCTGGCAGACTACAATCACGCTATTGCACTTTATCCGATACTTCAGGAGGCTTTCGTCAACCGCGGCGTGATCTTTCTTCGGCTGGGACAGTGCCAGCAGGCGGTTTCGGACTTCAGCACCGTGCTCGCTTCCGACGCCGGCTCATGGCGCGCGCTGTACGGACGCGGCATCTGCGAAGAAAAAGCCGGCGACCAGGCGAGAGCGCAATCGGACCAGGCGCAGGCCATGGCCATCAACCCCGATGCCCCAAGGGAGTTCGCACCTGCCGAGATCACGATCGACTGATGCGCCACCGGATGCATGAATTCGACCGGCCCCCGGAATAAATTCGCCTTCCGATCCGTCGAAGATCGCATAAGCCAGACATGTGGCTTGGAGATGTTCGAAGGCTATTACGCGCAGTTCATCCGTGCCAACACCGAGCTGGCGGCTCCGCCGCTCGTGCCGGAAATCGACCTGCACCTCGCCACCGAAGTGGTGCCGCTCTGGCGCAAGACGGAAGAGGAGCTCCGGGCCGAAGGCGTGCCCCCACCCTACTGGGCCTTCGCCTGGGCGGGCGGTCAGGCGCTCGCGCGCTACGTTCTGGACCATCGCAACACCGTGGCCGCCAAATCCGTGCTCGACTTCGGCACCGGTTCGGGGCTCGTCGCCATCGCCGCGGTGAAATCCGGTGCGCGCATCGTGATGGCGACCGATATCGACGGTTTCGCGGCGGCAGCTATTGGCCTGAACTGCTGGGCCAACGGCGTAAGCTGCATGGTCCGCAGGACCACGGCGCAAGGTGCGCAAACAGGGCGCCGCGGCGAGAAGATCGAAATTGTGACGGAAGACGTTATCGGCCGCCCCTGCGGCTGGGACGTTATTTTGGTTGGCGACATGTGTTACGAGCGACCGCTTGCGGAGCGGCTGCTCCGTTGGCTCCACGATTGCGCGCATCGCGGCGCGCACGTCCTTCTGGGCGATCCTGGGCGGTCCTATTTTCCGTCCGGCAGCACCATCAAGCTTGCAACCTATAAAGTGCACACTTCGTACGAGCTCGAAGATCGCGAAATGCGCGAAACCGGCGTTTACCGCCTGGCCGCAGCGTGAATAACTGCGCGGGAATTTCAGCGGCGAGCGCATCCCTCTTGACTTAGAGTCATCAGCAATCTTTGTTGAGAACAAATAGGGAACTACACCATGCCCACCGACGGAACTCTGGATTATATCGAATTGCCGGGGCCGGATATTCCGGCTTCCAAACGCTTTTACGGCGGCCGGCGCGGAGATCATCTCCTGGCACGAGTTTCCAGGCGGCCGGCGTTTCCATTTCCGCGACCCGAACGGCAACGAAATCGCCGTATGGACGAAGACGTAAGCGCATTGCGCATCTGTCATCCGCGTCTTACACCAAGGCCATGAAAAGCATGACGCTGCGCTTGCCCGATTCGCTGATCTCCGAGATCGAAGCGGAGGCATATCGTCGCCGGATTTCGAGATCGGACGTTATGCGTGAACGTTTGGAACGCGGCAAGACTGGCGACGGCGAAGCCGATCCACTCGCCGATATCAGGGATCTCATCGGTTCCGTGGACGATCCCGCCCTCCCGAACGATCTCAGCGCAAGGACGAAACATTACCTGCGAGCCTGGGGGTATGGGGGAAAACGTTCTCGTTGACGCGGCATTTCTCGCCGCCTTGCTCATACCGCGCGACTCCCACCACGATTGGGCGGTCGCCCAATCGGCCCGACACGGCCGCCCGTGGCAAACTTGCGAGGCTGCTTTATCCGAAACCTCGTATCTGCTTGGCGCACGCGGGACGCCAAAACTGATTGAGCTGCTGCGACGCAGGCTGGTGGTTCCGTCTTTCGCTTTCGCGGACAATTGCGACGGGGTCCTGGACCTGATGCACAAATATTCCGATGTACCGATCAGCCTTGCCGACGCCTGTCTCGTGCGCATGACCGAGATTCTTTCAAATCCGATGGTTCTGACGGCGGACTCCGATTTCCGGGTCTATCGCCGTCACGGAAGGCGGGTCATTCCCCTGGTCGCACCCTGGACCTGAGAACCCTCAGGCTCGGATAATCGCTTGCCTTGGCCTCTCTGCGGTCGCCATGTCAGAGTGTCACCGGTGGCGTCGAAGGAGACATTCATGGCTGGCGGACCAGTTACGCTCATGCCGGGCGAAATCGAACTCAAACGGGCGCTCGGCCCCGTGCATCTGATTGCGCTCGGCATAGGTGCCATTATCGGCGCTGGCATATTCGTCATCACCGGACATGCCGCGGCGAGCTATGCGGGCCCCGGCGTGGTTGTCTCTTTCGCCATCGCCGGGCTGGGCTGTCTGTTCGCCGGGCTTTGCTATGCCGAATACGCCTCAATGATCCCGATGGCGGGCAGCGCCTACACCTATACTTATGCGGCGCTGGGCCGGTTCATGGCGTGGTTCATCGGCTGGA
>DATJUM010000174.1:0-22866 GCA_035502355.1 Rhizomicrobium sp.
CCGGCTCGCGAAGCGCGGCGGCGCGGCGGGCGACCTGCGGATTCCAAGCGAGCCGGATGCACAGCGCGAGATTGAGGCGCTCGCACGCATCGGCGCGCGTCTGTTTGTCTCCTGCGATCCTGATTTTCCCGCCGGCCTTGCCGCGCTCGATCCGCCGCCGCCGGTGATAATCGCGCTTGGCCGCACGGAAATCCTGGCGCATGAAATGATCGCCATTGTCGGCGCCCGCAATGCCTCCGCGCTCGGCCGCAAATTTGCGGGACACCTTGCGGGCGGACTGGGCAGTGCGGGCCTCGTAATTGTTTCCGGACTTGCGCGCGGCATCGATACGGCGGCCCACGAAGGCGCGCTCGCGACGGGTACGGTCGCCGTGCTCGCGGGCGGCGTCGACGACATCTATCCGCCGGAAAACGCGCGGCTCTATCAACGCATCGCCCAGGAAGGAGTAATTATCTCCGAAATGCCCTCCGGCCAGAAGCCGCAGGCCAAGCATTTTCCGCGGCGCAACCGGATTATTTCCGGGCTCGCCCGCGGCGTGGTGGTGGTGGAAGCGGCCGAGGGATCCGGTTCGCTGATTACGGCGAACTTCGCGCTGGAACAGGGCCGTGAAGTCTTTGCCGTTCCCGGCTCTCCGCTCGATCCGCGCGCCAAAGGCACCAATCGTCTGCTGCGCGACGGCGCGACCCTCACCGAAAATCCGGATGATGTTCTGGACGTGTTGCGGCCGCTGATCGGCCGTGGTTTCCGCGAGCCGGAGGAGACATCCCGTTTCCAGCCAATCGACGAACGCGAAGAAGCAGGCGACGACGCGCTTCGCCGCCACGTGGAGGAACTCCTGGGGCCTGCGCCGACGTCGGTGGACGAGCTGGTCCGGCAGTCCGGAGCGCCGGCGGGCGCGGTCCTGTCCGTTCTGTTGGAGCTGGAGCTGGCCGGACGCCTTTATCGCGAATCGGGCAACCGCGTCGTGCTTTGCTGACCGGCCTTGTGCCCAATTAGTACGGAATCTACAAGTATAAATTGCAAACACAGGGTAAATTGGGGAAATCGCAACCTTTGATATGCAGAACTCGTCGATATCGGATTGACACCCCAGACCTGCGTCCCTATCTGCGCCCCCATCACAATTTCCGGCTAAGGATTCGTTCCCCGGATCAACCCGCCAGGCAGCACCCCTTGAACGTCCTCGTCGTCGAGTCCCCGGCCAAGGCCAAGACCATCAACAAATATCTGGGCTCGGGCTACCGGGTGCTGGCGAGTTTCGGCCATGTGCGCGATCTCCCGCCCAAGGACGGCTCGGTGAAGCCCGACGAGGATTTCGCGATGACCTGGGAAGTGGATGCCCGGGCGCAAAAGCGCATCAAGGAGATCGCCGACGCCGTCAAGAAGGCGGACAAGCTGATCCTCGCCACCGACCCCGACCGCGAGGGCGAGGCGATTTCCTGGCATGTGCTGCAGGTGCTGAAACAGAAGCACGCACTGGGCGGCACGCATGTCGAACGGGTGGTTTTCAACGCCGTGACGCGCAGTGCGGTGCTCGATGCCATCGCAAACCCGCGCGCGATCAACGAAGAGCTGGTCGATTCCTATCTCGCACGGCGGGCACTCGATTATCTGGTCGGGTTTACGCTCTCGCCGGTTCTATGGCGCAAGCTGCCCGGCGCGCGTTCGGCCGGCCGCGTGCAATCCGTGGCGCTCCGCCTTGTCTGCGAGCGCGAAGATGAGATCGAAGCCTTCAAGGCGCAGGAATACTGGACGGTCGATGCCGATCTCAGCGCAGCAACAGGCACGTTCGTGGCGCGGCTCACCCATCTCGACGGCAAGAAGCTCGAGAAATTGTCGCTCGGCACCGAAGCCGACGCACGGCGTGCCGTCGAGGCGATCAGGGCCCGGCAATTTGCCGTCGGCGAGATCGAAATCAAGCCGGTCAGGCGCCACCCTGCCCCGCCCTTTATTACCTCCACGCTCCAGCAGGAAGCCGCGCGCAAGCTCGGCTTCGCCGCCAAGCGCACCATGCAGATCGCCCAGCAGCTTTATGAGGGCGTCGATGTCGGCGGCGAGACGGTCGGACTCATTACTTATATGCGCACCGACGGCGTACAGATGGCGGGCGAAGCGATCGGCGAAGCGCGCGACCTGATCGGCAGGAACTATGGTTCGCGCTACCTGCCCGGCGCGCCGCGTGCCTATACAAGCCGCGCCAAGAATGCGCAGGAAGCCCATGAAGCCATCCGTCCGACAAGCTTCGGGCGCCTGCCGGAGAATATCGGCCGCCATCTCGAAAGCGATCAGGCGCGCCTATACGAGCTGATCTGGAAACGCGCGCTGGCAAGCCAGATGGAGAGCGCGGAACTCGAACGCACGACCATCGATGCCGTCTCGGACGATGGAAAAATCACTCTGCGCGCGACGGGCACCGTCACGCTGTTTGACGGGTTTCTCACCCTCTACCAGGAAGGCAAGGACGACGAGACCGACGAGGACAGCGCGCGACTGCCGAAGCTCGCCGAAGGCGATGTGCTGAAGGTCGAAAAGATCGCGCCGACGCAGCATTTTACCGAACCGCCGCCGCGCTATTCCGAAGCGAGCCTGGTGCGAAAGCTAGAAGAGCTCGGCATCGGCCGGCCATCGACCTATGCGACGATCCTCTCGGTGCTGCGCGACCGCGCCTATGTGCGCATGGAGCGCGGGCGTTTCGTGCCGGAAGACAAGGGGCGCATCGTCACCACCTTCCTGAAAAGCTTTTTCAGCCGCTACGTTCAATATGACTTCACGGCCGATCTGGAAGAGAAGCTCGACGAAGTCGCGGAAGGCAGCCTCGCCTGGAAGCAGCTGTTGCGGGATTTCTGGCGGGATTTCTCCGTGGCGATCGACGAAGCGAAGGACCTGCGCGTCTCGCAAGTGATTACCGAGCTCGATGAAATGCTGGGGCCCCACATCTTTCCCGCGATCGGCAATGGCGAGGACCCGCGCCGCTGTCCCAATTGCGACAACGGAAAGCTCAGTCTCAAGCTCGGCCGCTTCGGCGCCTTCATCGGCTGCTCGAATTATCCCGAATGCCGCTACACGCGAAAGCTGGGGCAAAGCGAAAGCGAAGCTGCGAATGGCCAGCCGCAGGTGCTGGGCGATGACCCGGAAACCGGAGAGCCCGTCAGCCTGCGCAGTGGCCGTTTCGGCCCCTATGTGCAGCGCGGCGATGGCGAGAAGCCTCCGCGCGCCAGCATTCCCAAGGGGATGGATGCATCCGCCGTCGATCTCGAACTGGCATTGAAATTACTTTCGCTGCCGCGCGAGATCGGGAAACATCCCGAGACCGGCGAACCGATCACCACGAATTTCGGCCGCTACGGCCCCTACGTAGCCCATCAGGGACAGTATGCCTCGCTCGATGCACCCGATGAAGTGTTCACGGTGGGCATCAACCGCGCCGTCTCGCTGCTCGCCGAGAAGAAAGCGAAGTCGAAAAGCTTCCGCGGGCCGGAGCCATTGAAGGAACTGGGGACGGCGCCCTCTGGCGCGACAATCAAACTTATGCGCGGCCGTTACGGCCCCTATGTCACCGACGGCACAATCAACGCGACGATCCCGCGCGACACCGATCCTCTCGGCGTCACGTTCGAACAGGCGCTGACGCTGATCGCCAAGCGCGCCGCCAAAGGCGGAAGCAAGCCGGCGAAGAAAACAAAGAAGAAAGATTCTACCAATTTCGAAGCAACGAAGACAGCGGAGCGCGGCAAAGAAGCCGGCGCTCCCAAGAAAAACACTGCTCCTGCAAAGAAAGCAGTCGGCAGAAAACGAAAGCCCGACAAGGCGGAGAGCGGATAGCAACTTGCCGCGCAAACGCCCGGGCACGCCAACTCAACCGCTCGACAAGGCGCGCGTATTGGAAGCGTTGGCGAAGGAGCCGGCAGGCTCGAAGCGCGATCTCGCCCGCACGCTTCGCATCAAAGGTTCCGAACGCATCACGCTGAAGCGGATTCTCAAGGAACTGGAAAGCGAAGGCGCGATCGAACGGAGTGCACGCCGGCGTTACGCGCCGGCCGGTGGACTCCCGGAAGTCGGTGTTCTGGAAATCATCGGCCAGGATCCCGACGGCGAATTGTTGGCACGGCCGCAGCGCTGGGAACAGGAAGAGCCGCCACCGAGAATTCTCATCGTACCAGGCCGCGAAACCGAAGCGGGGCCTGCGATCGGCGTTGGCGAGCGCGTGCTGGCACGGCTGTCGCGAACCGACGAAGGTTACGAGGCGCGCATCGTCAAACGCATCGGCGCGGGCGTGCATCGCGTGCTCGGCGTCTATCGCGAGCATGCGGGCCAGGGACGCATCGAACCGATCGACCGTAAGACGCGGCACGAATTTGCTGTCGATCGTCACGACAGGGGCGGGGCGGAGTCGAACGAATTGGTCCTTGTCGAGCCGCTCGCCGGCCGTGCCCTGGGCCAGCCGCGCGCGCGCGTGATCGAGCGCCTCGGCAGCATGAGCGAGCCGCGCGCGATCAGCCTCATCGCGATCCATGAGCATGGAATTCCGACGGAATTTTCCCGCGAAGCGCTGGCCGAAGCAGAAAATGCTGCGCCGCCGCGGCTCGCCGGGCGCACGGACCTTCGCGGCATTCCGCTTGTTACCATCGATCCCGAAGATGCGCGCGATCACGACGATGCAGTGTGGGCAGGACCGGATCCCGATCCAACAAACAAAGGCGGCCATATCGCGATCGTGGCCATCGCTGATGTCGCGCATTACGTGCGGCCCGGCTCGGCGCTGGATCACGAAGCCCGCAAGCGCGGCAATTCCGCCTATTTTCCCGATCGCGTCGTGCCCATGCTGCCGGAGCGGCTGTCCGCAGACCTTTGTTCGCTGCGCGAAACCGAAGACCGTCCCTGCCTTGCAGTGCGCATGGTCTTCGACGCGAAAGGAAACAAACACCGTCACGAATTCCTGCGCGGCGCGATGCGCTCCGCGGCGCGGCTCACCTATGCAGAGGCGCAACGTGCCTTTGACGGCAAACCGGACCGCGATCACCGCGACATTGCCGCGCGCACGCTTGAGCCTCTGTGGAATGTGTATCGCACGCTCGCCGCAGCGCGCGAACGGCGCGCGCCGCTCGATCTCGACCTCCCGGAACGGCGCGTGGTGCTTGGCCCGGACGGCCGCGTCGCTTCGATCGCGTTTCGCGAGCGTCTGGAATCGATGCGGCTTATCGAGGAGTTCATGATTCTTGCGAATGTGGCGGCGGCGGAAACGCTCGAAAAGGCGCACACCCCGCTCATCTATCGCGTTCACGAGCAGCCCTCGCAGGAGAAGCTTTCGGCCTTTGCGGATTATCTGCGCTCGATCGGCATGAGCTTCGCGAAAGGCCAGGTGATAAAGCCGCAGACTTTCAATCGTATCCTCGCCGCAGCCAAAGGCGGCCTGCATGCGGAGGTGCTGAACGATGTCGTCCTGCGGACCCAGGCGCAAGCCATCTACGACACGCAGAACATCGGCCATTTCGGACTCAATCTGCAGCGCTATGCCCATTTCACCTCGCCGATCCGGCGCTATGCCGATCTGGTGGTACATCGCGCGCTCATCCGTGCACTGAATTTCGGTAGCGAAGGCCTATCCGATGGCGAAATCGCGAAACTGTCCGACACCGCCGAACACATCTCCATGTGCGAACGCCGCGCGATGGCCGCCGAACGCGATTCCACCGATCGCTATGTCGCGGCCTTCATGGAAGACCGCGTCGGCGCGGTGTTTGCCGGCCGCATCACCGGTGTCACGCGCTTCGGACTGTTTGTAAGGCTAAAGGAAACGGGCGCCGACGGCCTTGTTCCCATCCGCACCATCGGTGCCGAATTCTTCCGCCACGACGAACGCCGCCATGCGCTTGTCGGCGAAAAGAGCGGTATGGCCTACACACTTGGCGACACAGTCATGGTCCGCTTGCGCGAAGCCGCGCCGCTGACCGGCGGGCTGCGGTTCGAACTTGTGGGAGATACGCTCGCATCGGAGCGGCCGATCCCATCGAAAAGAAATCCATTCCGTTCGCGCAGGGCGCAGGCAAAATAGCCCCGGGAGTTTCGGGCAGAACCGGCAGGACAACCTCGAATGGCGTCTCATCTCGTCCATCTGGTTTGCGGCTCGACCGGTGCCGGAAAGACGAGCTATGCTTTGCGGCTCTGTAGTCAACTGAACGCGGTCCGGTTCTCGATTGACGAATGGATGGCTCGGCTGTTCTGGATGGACAGCCCGCAACCGATCGAGGCCGCATGGGCGACGGAGCGCGTGATCCGCTGCCAGGACCAGATATGGTCGGTGGCGACCCAGGTGGCGCAGCGGAATGTCCCCTGCGTGCTGGATCTCGGCTTCGGACAAAAGGCGCACCGCCGGAAGTTCTACAAGCTGGCGACAGACGCAGGACTGCCGCTGCAGCTTCATGTTCTTGACGTACCGGCTGAAGAGCGTTGGCGACGCGTGGTGGATCGCAACCGCGAAAAAGACCATCAGCTCTCATTCGCAGTGACACGCGAAATGTTCGACTTCGTCGAGAGCCTTTGGGAACCGCCGGACAAGGAGGAAATCGCCGCGTGCAACGGGGTGCGGGGCGAGTCTTCTCCAATACGACCTGACTAAGAGTGGCTACGCGGTCGGTATCGGCTTGTGGAGAATGCTCGCAATGCTAAGCAGTCGTGCCGCGGAAATGCAGCTTCGTCTGCACCTGGGAGAGCGTTTCGCAGACAGCCTGATGAATACGGTCATACGTAATTACCGTATTGACTCCCGAGGCATATTCTCCCGGCAGCACAGCACGGATTGAAAGCACCGCGCCTGGATCGATCAGAACTGGCAGTCCGTTCGGCCGCGTGAACCTGACCGGCTTGCCATGACCGGTCAAGAATTCCCTCCCCGCGACCGCCGCTGTCACGCGCGCGAGATACGAGCGGGTTTCTGCCGGTAATAGTCCTGCATCCAGCAAACGCGCTGCCAGGTTTCCCGGCCCGTCATTGTAGGCGGCAAACAACGCGGGATAGCCGTATTTCCCATCGAGCCAGTGCAGGTAAGCGGCACCCGCGAGAATGTTGTCGCGCGGAGAATATGGATTGGGACCAAGCCCGTGATCCGCCTGCATGTCGCGATATGTCGAAGGCATGATCTGCATCAGCCCCATCGCGCCGGCGCTCGACGTGATGGGCTGGTTCTCGCCCGACATGGTACGGCCGCCGCTTTCCACCTGCATCACGCTGCAAATCCAGATTTCGGGAATGTCGAACCGCTGCGATGCTTCGGCGATCAACGGATTCCACCTTTGCATCAGCTGCCGGTAGCTCATCTGCTGTTCGGATTGGAAAGCACTCGGCTGGGCGGCGGCGAGCGATGGCGCTGTCGCAGCAAGCACTGCGGTGAGCCCCAGAAGAAATGAGGTTCGGCGAAGAAGATCCATGGTTCCGTCCGGTGCATCTCCTACGGTGATCGCGCGGCCGCACCAAGGCGACCCCGAGGGAAAAGTAGGCAGGAAAAGCCGGATTGCCACTCCGCGGATGCAAATTGGCAAAAAGGCCCAATCCGCCAAGGGCTTAACGGACAGGTTTCGGGGCTGCCTTGACAATGGGTTCCCGCTGGCTAGTTTGGCCGCCGCTTTCAGCAATGGCCCGACAATGGCAAAGCCGACAACCGCGAAGATCCGCCTGAACAGCTCGGGCGACACGGGCTTCTTCTATGTGACCAAGAAGAACACCCGCACCATGACCGAGAAATTCTCGATCAAGAAATACGACCCGGTGCTGCGCAAGCATGTCGAGTTCAAGGAAGGCAAGATTAAGTAATCGGCCTTCCCGAGCCGATCTGAGCGCGCCCGGCCCTGCCCGGCGCGCTTTTTGTTTTCTTCCCCCGCATGCGGGGGAGAAAAACTTGTTCGCGGTATCGTTTTGGTGGTGGCGAAGGGATAAACTCGCGTCCGAGAAGTATTCGCAGGAGACGGATCATGGCGGCAGCAGTGGATTGGCATGCGCAGGCGAAGGGCCTGGAATTTCGCGCGCAGGCGTTTATCGGCGGCAAATATGTCGGCGCAGCGAGCGGCGAGACCTTTGAGGATGTTTCGCCGATTGACGGCAAGATGCTGGCGCGCGTCGCGGCCTGCGACAAGGAAGATGTCGACCGCGCCGTGAAAGCCGCGCGCGCCGCCTTCAACAAGGGCGCGTGGTCTGATGCGCCGCCCAAACAGCGCAAGCGCACGCTGCAGAAATTCGCCGATCTTATCGCCAGGCACGCCGACGAGCTCGCGCTGCTCGAAACGCTCGACATGGGCAAGCCGATCGGTTTCGCCCGCACCGTCGATATCAACGCGGTCGCCGAAACCGTGCGCTGGTATGCCGAAGCGATCGACAAGATCTATGACGAGGTCGCTCCGACGCCGAAGACCGCGCTCGGGCTCATCACCCGCGAACCACTGGGCGTGGTTGGCGCAGTGGTGCCGTGGAATTTCCCTCTGCTGATGGCGGCCTGGAAATTCGGACCGGCGCTCGCGGCCGGAAATTCGCTCGTTCTGAAACCCGCCGAGCAGTCGCCGCTGTCGGCCATTCGCGTGGCGGAGCTTGCCGCGGAAGCCGGCATTCCCGAAGGCGTATTCAACGTCGTACCGGGATTCGGCGAGACTGCCGGACAGGCGATCGGGCGCCACATGGACATCGATGCGGTGGCGTTCACCGGTTCGACGGAAGTCGGAAAATTCTTCCTGAAATATTCCGGCGAATCCAACATGAAGATCGTGAGCCTGGAATGCGGCGGCAAGACGCCCAACATCGTCTTTGCCGATACGCCCGATCTTGACGCCGCGGCGGAAGATGCTGCATCCGGCATTTTCTTCAATTCCGGTCAGGTCTGCGTCGCCGCATCGCGCCTTCTGGTCGAGGAGCGCATTCACGATGCCTTCGTCGAGAAGGTGAAGGCCATGGCCAGCACCTTCCAGCCGGGCGATCCCCTCGACACCAGGACCATGATGGGCTCGATGGTCGACAAGTCACAGATGGAGCGCGTGCTGTCCTATGTCGACAAGGGCAAGAAGGATGGTGCGGCGCTCGCGGCCGGCGGCAGGCAGGTCCGCACCGAGACGGGCGGTTATTACATCGAGCCGACCATCTTCGACGGCGTTGCCAACGACATGACCATCGCTCGCGAAGAGATATTCGGTCCGGTGCTCGCCACGCTCACGTTCAAGGATGCCGACGAGGCGATAAGGATCGCAAACGATTCGATCTACGGATTGCAGGCGAGTCTGTGGACGAACGATCTTTCGAAGGCCCATAGGGTGGCGCGCGCGCTGCGCGCCGGTACGGTCAACGTCAACAATGTCGATGGCGGCGGCATCGAAATGCCGTTCGGCGGCTACAAGCAATCCGGCTTCGGACGCGACAAGTCGCTGCACGCGCTCGACAAATACACCCAGCTGAAAGCGACCTACATCACCTTCGGCTGATTTGCCACAAAGCGCGCCAAGAGCGCGAAGACGCAGTGCGTAGTTTTGTGCTCTTCGCGCTCTTTGTGGTTACCCCGCAGCCTGCATCGCTTCGGCGTAGCGGTCGAGGATGGGCAGAATCTTGTCGCGGCCGGCGGGCGGCAGCGTTGTCACGATCCGCACCACTCCCAGATCCCGGAAGCGCTTGATTGCTTCAGCATCGGATCGCGGGTGCCAGGCTGAGATCGGCACATCGGCAATGTCTCGCCCCGCCTCTTTCGCCATGGCCTGATATTTCGGCACGAGTTCGGCGAGGTCTTTCGCGCCCATGATGGGCAGCCAGCCATCGCCGTAGCGGATGGCGCGGCGGGCGCCTTGCGGAAATCCACCGCCCACAAGGATCGGCGGATGCGGCTTCTGCACCGGCTTCGGCCAGGCAAAGATCGGATCGAATTTGACGATCTCGCCGTGATATTCCGCTTCCGGTCTGGTCCAGATTTCCTTCATCGCCTCAATGCCTTCGCGCACGCGCTGGAACCGCGTCGCGTAATCGGTGCCGTGATTTTCCATTTCTTCCCGGTTCCAGCCGCCCCCTATGCCGAACAGGAAACGGCCATTCGATATCTGGTCGATCGAAGCAACGAGCTTTGCGGTCTGAATCACGTCGCGCTGCTGCAGGAGACAAATTCCGGTTGCCACCTTCAAGGTCCGTGTCGCGGCGGCCGCGGCTGACAGGGTTACGAACGGATCCATGACGTCGTAATATTCCTTCGGCAGCTCGCCACCGCCCGGATAGGGCGATTTGCGCGAAACCGGGATGTGCGAATGCTCCGGCGCCCATAATGATTCGAATCCGCGCTCTTCCAGCGCCAGCGCAAGCGCGATGGGACCGATCGAATACTCCGTGAAGAAGATGGCTGCACCGAATTGCATCATTGCACCATGGATGGAATTGCCGGTTGCATTCTGCGCTGCTCGCAACGCTTCCGGCAATGCTTGCCAAATGGAAATTGCGGCAAATCTGCGTCACGGAACTACGCTTGGAACGATAACGTTTTCAGAACGACCAATGACGGTCCACGCTGCGGGCAATCGCAAGAGGAGTAAATACGAGTAAATACAATGAAAAAGGCTCTCCTGGCTGTTTCGACCGCGGCACTTCTGGCCGGCACCACAGCCATCTGGGCACAGGGCGTTCCCGCTGGAGGCGGCAATGCGCCCGAGTCGAACCAGACCCATTCCGTGCAACATCCATCCGCCAGGCCCGACGAAGGAAATACGGCACCGGGCGCTGTCCGGCCCGATGAAAACGGGCGCCAGGACCAGAACGGCCCGTTGCAGCACACGCAGCTGCAAGGCCAGGACCGCGACCAGACGCAAACCGGTCGCGACCGGCTGGAGGGCGGCGAAATGCTGCGCGGCGGCGACATGCGGCCGGAAGGTGGGCATCCCCTGACGATCCAGGAAAGAACAAATCTGCGCCAGACCGTGTTGCTGCGCGGCCCGCGCGTGACCCACGTCAATTTCCGGATCGGCGTCGGCGCTGTCGTGCCACGCACCGTTCGCCTTGTCCCCGTGCCGCAGCCAATTCTGGCGATTTATCCGGAATGGTCCGGCGACATGTTCTTCAGCTATGGCGACGAGATCGTGGTCGTCGCACCCGACACGATGCAGATTGTGGGTGTGCTCGCGGTCTGATGATCAGGGGCCGCAACTTACTTGGTGAGACCGAGCGGCCCCTCACCCGCAGCTGTGAAGTTGAAAGACCTGATATTGCGGCCCACTTCAAGGCGTTCAGCAATCCGGCGGCATCGGATTTCTCGGCGACAGTGATGTAATGATAACGCGGCTGAGCCGCTTGGCCGATACGACCATTGCCCACAATGAACACGTCGAGCGCAGGCCGCCCGGCGATACGCTCGACTCGTTCCTTGATGGGACAAGCATCGGCATTGAGGAATATCTGCAGCAAGCCGCGTAGACTATTCGTCTTGTGGTTTTGCGGCTTCATTTGCTACCGGCGTCCCGCTTTCATGATCTGCGGCAGCTTCGCTCTCGCGCAACGCCTTGCGCTTGACCGAAGCCTCTTCGCGGCGGGCCAGCTTTTCCTGCTGCTTCGCTTCCCTCACGCGCGTCCGTTGGGCGCGCTCCTGTCTGTAGTTTGTTCTGAAAGGCATCTTCCTTCCCTTTCCCGGTCGCAGATTTCGCGCGTGCATGTGCCTGCAACGTGGGGACGTTGCGATCGACGGAATCGAACGCTCCGAAAGACCCGAAGACGCCGGAACTCTCAAATTAGGCCGATAAATTTCTTTAGTCTTTGCATTTGCTGGGATCAATGGCTACAGTCGCTGGAGACCGCTCGGGGGACACCAGGCGGCTTTCGGAACTTCCAGCACTCGTGCAGGCCCTCAATTGTGCGAGGGCCGGACACCGGCTTCGAAAGTGCCCGAAATTGGCACGATTGCGAAGTCGTGATCCGGGAGGGTGATGATGGCCGATTTGGTGCGGCTTCCCCGGATAATATCGGTACGAGTCGTCTCGATCACCTTTGCCGAGGCGTTCCTGCTCCCCGCATCCGGCAGCAAGTGGCATCTACACGTTATTGAAACGAGTTACCGGGAAAAATGACCGGCGCCGGATCCGACTCTGAAATGCCGCAGCGGGTCTTGATCAGCTTCGAGATTTCGCCCCCAGCGGTGATTGCCAGAAACTATAAGCTGGGCAGATGGGGGCAAGAAGGCCGCCAACGGTGATTTTGGTCAAATGAAAAAACAGGAGAACGTGAGTATGAACCCCGCCCTCGACACGCGCCGCGTAAGGCGACTCGAAGCCCAACTCAGTTCATTATCGTCGGAAAGCGACAAGGCCGTGCAGAATCTCGAAAAGGCCGTTGCCGAATTGACGCTCCGGGTGGCAAATCTCGAATTAAAGGCACGCGGCTTCGATGATAAATTCGATATGACGAGCACAAAATTATAATTTTGCAGTCGGCTTGCAATTTTGTTTTCGCACCCCATTTCCAACTTCGGGGGTGTGCGCGTCACGCAGAAATATGGCTTCTGGGAGAGACCAGGGATGGAGATTACGATCTATCACAATCCGGCTTGTGGAACTTCCGTCAATGCGCTCGCTGCGATCCGCGCCGCGGGCCATGAGCCGCGCATTTTCGAGTATCTGACCACACCATTATCGCCGGGCGCCATTGCTTCGCTGATTGAGCACATGAATGTCCCCGTGCGGCGCGTGGTGCGAAGCAAGGAGCCGCTTTTCCAGGAACTCGGTCTGGACAAGAAAGACGTCACCGAACGCGAATTGCTCGACGCCATGTCCGAACATCCGATCCTCCTCAATCGTCCGATCGTGCTGGTTCGAGCTAACGGCAAGATTACCGCCCGGTTGTGCCGCCCAAGCGAAACCGTGAAGTCGTTGCTTGCCGCCGCAAGCGAAAACGCATGAATACAGATGGCAACTTTCGTCTCAGTCGCATCCATGCCGAAGGATGGAATGCGGCACGGCGCATTCCGGCATCGCATCTTGCGGATTTGAATGCGAATGCAATCGAGGCACTTAACCCTTATTCGAGCGATATCGAGCGAATTCGCTGGAGCACAGGTTTCAATAGCGCATTGGCGTCCTGGCAAAGGTGATCTGGATCGTCACAAGAAATAATTGCGACAAGCATCCGCTCGCACCTTCCGTGTTTCACGGGTGGATTTCTGCGCCTGAGGGGTTGCAATTGACCCAACAAGCGCCTATTCTGCTCTGGCGACGGCGTCCGTCATTTGAAGCGCACTGTTGTGAATCCGAACTCGCCTTTGGTGCGCGCCCGGGACCTGACAGCATAACTTCCGACCTGATGGTTTCCCAATCGCACCGCCCGGGCAGTTGTCTGGCGCGGAACCCCGATTTCATCAGGAGAAATTACATGACGATCGGAACAGTAAAGTTTTTCAACACCAGCAAGGGGTTTGGCTTCATTTCGCCGGAAGGCGGCGGGAAGGATGTCTTCGTTCATGCCTCGGCCGTCGAGATGGCAGGTCTCCGCAGCCTGAACGAGGGCCAGCGCGTGAAATTCGACATCCAGCCCGATCCCAAGGGCAGCAAGGCCGTCAATCTTCAGGCAGCTTAACAGCTTCGAGAGAGACGCGGCGGAGACGCCGCGCCTTCCTTGCAACCGGGACCCGGACAGCATGATCTACGAAGCACCCGAAATTTCAGATGCGGGGACGCAGGAGCTTTCGACGTGCGAATCGCGGCGAGCCGGCGAGGAGCAATCCTCCCTGCTCGACCTTGTGTGCATTCTGCTTCCCCGTCCGGCGGGATTGCGGCGGTGGTCGGTCATGCGGGCGATCCGCGCCCGACGCGAAAAGTCGGGCCGGGAAGTATCGCTCAAATTCGAGGACGAGATCGAACGCGTTTTCCGGCGACACTGCGCCGATGGCGCGTCGTCTGCCAGCGACGTCACAGGGAAGGCGGCGCTTTTCTACCTGCCAAAGGACAGAGCCGGCGAGGTCTGGGCAGTGCGCGCCGGGCGCGCAACCGACTGGCTGCGAGGGGATCGAGACGCGGGAGTATGAAGCTGTCCACCAACCGGCCCATGAGCGAACACGAAGCTGCGCTGCTTGGCGCAGTTTGCGTGCTGGCGGCTACGGTTCTGGAACTCGGGGCTGATCCAAAAATCCTTCGTGGCCGATTGTCCGAGGAAATGCGCCGCGTCGAGAACCTCGGCAACGTGCAGGGCGCATCGACGCTGGGATTCCTGATCAGTGCGCTCTTCGGTTCCTCCGATCCTGGACCCAAACCGTTCCTGCGGATTGTTTGAACCTGTGGAAAATCGGACCGGGCTTCGCGCCGCATCGCTGCTTGTGAGCGGAGCGGCGGATCAGAATCGACAGCCGGGCCCCGAGGGAATCGGGCACGGTGATCAGATACCGATTGAAATGCGGAGTGCCCTGCGCGCGGCCGTCGAACCCTTCGAATGCCCGAGTGTTGCGCGGGCCTGCTGGCAGCTCTTCTCCTCTCTCGGCTTCTACGTCGTGGCGCTCATCCTGATGTACCGGTCGCTTGAACTTTCCTATTGGCTTACGCTCGTGCTCGCGCTGCCGGCGAGTGGATTTCTGGTGCGCACTTTCATCGTGCAGCACGATTGCGGGCACTCTTCCTTCTTCGGTTCGCGGCGTGCGAACGACATCGTCGGCACGCTGTGCAGCGTGTTCACGCTCGCGCCCTATCAGAACTGGCGCCGTCAGCATTCGCAGCATCACGCCAACTGGAACAATCTCGACCGACGCGAGCACGGCGCCGACATTTACACGTCCTGCCTTACCGTGAACGAATATCGGGCGCTCTCGCCATTGCGGCGGCTGCTCTACCGGCTGCCGCGCCACCCGTTGCCTGCACATTTCATATATCCGCCGCTTGTGTTCCTGCTGCTCTACCGCTTTCCGTTCGACACGCCGCGGAATTGGACGGCGGAGCGGCGCTCGGTATGGCTGACGAACATCGGGATCGCATCCTGCATCCTCCTCCTCGGCGCACGCGTCGGTTTCCATGCCGTCATGCTGGTGCAACTGCCCATCGTCGCGATCACGACGATAGCCGGCGTGTGGCTGTTCTCTGTCCAGCACCGATTTGAAACCGCGCGGTGGCTGCGCGGCGCGGAATGGAATTTTCAGACGGCCGCGCTCACGGGGTCGTCTTATCTGAAGTTGCCGCGCTGGCTGCAATGGATGACGGGAAACATCGGATTCCACCACATTCATCATTTGTCGCCGCGAATCCCGAACTATCGCCTGGCGGACTGCTATCGCGGCGCGGCGATCCTCCGTGAGCAACCTCCGTTGACCCTATTCACGGCATTGCGCGCTTCGACATTGACTCTGTGGGACGAAGCCGGGGCAAAACTGGTCCGGTTCAAGGATGCGATCCCGGTTCTGCGATAGCAGGGCGCGAAAGCTCGCCGATCTCGGAGGGAGCCGGCGGGGTATTTGTTCGGCGTCAACAAGCCGAGCCGGTTGGCGACTTCATCCCTTCTTGCAGCGTCCGGGCCGGAGAACGAGGAGAATTCGCGCCGTGAACCGTTCAGGTGAGTACCAGAGACGGGCGGCCGAAGCTGACACCAAGGCCAACGCAACTGAAACGATCCTGGTCGGAATGCGCCCAGTCGTGGCCTCAGAGTGCCGAACGCGCAGACCGCATGGAGCGGGAGGCTGAGCCGAGCCCCGACAAACCTGCCAATGACGACTGAGCGCGAGATACGCAGCGGACACGAATGTCGGCATCAAGCCAGCAAGAGTCGCGATTTCCGGGCTGTCGGGGAGCGCGCACGCAGGAATCTGCACTTCATGGCGCATCGCGACTTGATGGTCGCGCATGAGTTCCAGTCTGAACGGCATCTGTAACCCCTCGGTTTCGCAGAAAATAAATTGTCAGCGGCTCAATCCGAAACGAGCCGCCGATAAAGGTGCCAGGTCGCATGCCCGAGCACGGGCATCGCGACAGCGAGGCCGAGGAGAAAGGGAATGGAGCCGGCAGCAAGGCTGCCAGCGACGATTAATCCCCAGACCGTCATCACCTTTGGATTTTCGAGAACGGCCCGCACCGAAGTCAGCATGGCCGCGGCGGCGTTCAGATGCCTGTCGAGCAGGAGCGGAAAGGAAATCACGCTGACACTCATTGCTACAACCGCGAATACGAGTCCGATGAGGTTGCCCCAGATGATCATTCGCCAGCCAGCCGGCGTCGTGAACACGTCACGGAAAAACGCCTCCGCGCTGCGCGGCGCGAGCGTGCCCAATGTTTGCACATAGAGCCATTGCGCAATCAGCAGCCAGGCGATGAAGATCGCCAGCAACAATATGCCAAGCGCGGCAATGGACCATTTGGCCGGCGAGCGGAAGACATCGAAGGCATGCTCCCAGGAACTGTCCAGGCCGAGTTCGCGGCGGCGGCTCAGTTCATAAAGCCCGACGGCAGCGAATGGGCCGATCAGCGCAAAGCCCGCCGCCAGCGGGAACAGCAGCGGTGCTACATTGTAGCGGAGCAGGAATCCGCCAAGCAGAATTCCCGCCACCGGATAAAACAGACAGAGAAACACCGCATGGCTCGGCAATTCCCGGAAATCGGCAATTCCGGCTTCAAGGGCCATGCGCAAATCCGCGAATCCGATCCGGCGGACCGCCGGAAGGGCGACATGCGGTTCGATGTTGGACGCAATGGACATGGGGCATTCTCCGCCTGGCAAATTCCGCCCTGCAGCCCTGCCGAAAATCCTATACCTTTTTCGGCCGAGGCAAAACCGGCGCGAGGCGATGAGCGATCTCGTCAAGCATTTCAAATCATGGCTCGGCGATGCTGCCGTGCTGGAAGGCGCAGAAGCCGCCGCAGCGGCGCGCAGCAATTGGAGCCGGCTCGGCACGCCGCGCGCGATCCTCAGGCCGGCGTCGACAGTGGATGTGTCGCGGATTCTCCAAATCTGCCACGCGCAACAACACCCCGTGGTTCCCTGGGGCGGGAGGACCGGTCTCGTCGAAGGCGCAAATGCCGATGGCGCCTTTGCGCTCTCGCTCGAGCGCCTGAACCATATCGAAGCGATCGATCCCGCGGGCGGTACAATGACGGTCGAAGCGGGGTGCATTCTTCAGACCGTCGCGGAAGCGGCCGATGCGCAGGGGCTGTTCTTTCCGCTGGATCTGGGCGCGCGCGGTTCGGCCACAATCGGCGGCAACATTTCGACCAATGCCGGCGGCAATCGCGTCATCCGCTACGGCATGACGCGGGAGATGGTGTTGGGGCTCGAAGCCGTGCTTGCCGACGGAACGATTGTCAGCTCGCTCAACCGGCTCATCAAGAACAATGCGGGCTACGATTTGAAACAACTCTTCATCGGCAGCGAAGGTACGCTTGGCGTGATTACACGCGCGGTGCTGCGACTGCGGCCGAAGCCGGGCAGCCATGCGGTCGCGCTTGCCGCGGTAGACCGGTTCGAATCTCTTCCCCGTCTGCTGCGCCATGTCGAGCGCGGTCTGGGCGGGTCGCTGTCGGCCTTCGAAGTGATGTGGGACGACTTCTACCGGCAGGTCACGACACCGCCTGCAAAGGGCCGCGCGCCGCTCGATTATGGCCACGGCTACTATGTACTTGTAGAACAGCTCGGCAGCGACGAAGCCGCCGACATGGCGCAGTTCGAACGCGTGCTCGGCGAAGCGATCGAGGAGGGCGTGATCGCGGACGCGGTCATCGCCAAATCGCTGGCCGAGCGGCGCGCCATCTGGTCGTTGCGCGACGACGTGGCCCAATGCGCCCGCAACGGGCCGATCTTCACCTTCGATGTGAGCCTGCCGATCCTGGAGATGGAGAGCTATGTGACGGTGGTGCGCGGCGCGCTGCAGGCGAGCAGGCCCGACAGCCTGTCGCTCATGGTTTTCGGACATCTCGGCGATTGCAATCTGCATCTCATCATCGGCGTGGGTGACGGAAGTCCTGAAGCGCGCCATGCGGTCGAGGCGATCGTTTATGGTTCGCTCGAAGGACGTTCGGGTTCGGTCTCCGCGGAACATGGAATTGGTCTGGAGAAACGCAGCTACCTTCCGCTCTCGCGCTCCGAGGCGGAGATTGCGCTGATGCGGCGGCTGAAACGCGCGCTCGATCCGCACAACATTCTCAATCCAGGGAAAATTTTCGCGTTTTAACGCCTCGCCCTCACGGTGCGGGAACCACAACGCGCGCATGTGGTTTTTCGGCTGGAGCACGCTGCTGAACCATGCTGATATGGCGGCTGTCGGGGGCGAGTTCAGCGGCTCGAGGAGCCCGGCGTGACTGGTTTTGTCGTCGTCAATCCACGCTCTGCGGGAGGCCGCACCGCCCGCGAATGGCCGCAGATCGAGCGCGCGCTTCGCGCGGCCTATCCGCACATGCAGCTCGCCATGACCGGGGCGCGCGGCGATGCGACTGCGCTGGTGCGCGACGCCTTGCGCGAGGGCCATCACGAAATCGTCGCGGTCGGCGGCGACGGTACGATCAACGAAGCGGTCAACGGGCTGTTCGATGCCGATGGACCGATCATGCCCGAGGCAGTGTTCGGCTTCATCACCAGCGGCACCGACGGTGATTTCCGCAAGACCTTCGGTTTGGCGCCCGGCTATGTCGCGGCGATCGCGCGGCTGCGGCAGGCGCCGGTGCATCGCATCGATGTCGGCCGTCTTTCCTGCCTCACCCTCGATGGCCGGAGCACCGTGCGTTATTTCGCGAATATCGGCTCCTTCGGACTTTCGGCCGCAATCGTGCGCGCCGCGGGCCGCGCCCGCTTTTCGAAGCTCTTCGGCCGGCGCTTTGCCCACGCCTTCCATGGCGCCCGCACCAAACTGACCTGGCGGGACCGCATGATCCGCCTGCGGGTCGATGGCGAGCATGACGAGATCGCGTCGATTTCCACGGTCGCCGTCGCCAATGGCCAGTTCTTCGGTGGTGGACGGCGCGTGGCGCCGCGGGCCGTGCCGGATGACGGCCTGTTCGATGTCATTGTCACGGGCGGCGCGCCCCAGATCCGCGCCTTCGCCGACATGCGCGAAGTCTACCTTGCCGGGAAAATGACCAATCCGCCCATGCGCGCGCTGCGTGGCCGCAGAATCATGGCCGTGCCCGTCGCCGAAACCCGCCGCCGCCCGGTGCTGATCGAGATCGACGGCGAATGCGTGGGCCAGCTGCCTGCGACCTTCGAACTCCTCCCCCGCGCCCTCAATTTGCGCTGCTGAGACCGAGGTGCGGGCGGCACGATAACGACGAATTTGTCGGCGAATGTCAGGAATCGTCCTGCAAACGCTGCTGGCGGGGCGTGCTAATTTGATTGGTCCGGCGGTTCGCCCTCGAACTTGGAGCGAATCCAGTCCAAGAAAATCCAAGCGATCAAAAGCAGAAGCCCGACCGCAGCCAGGATCACCGTGCCGACGACTTTCATCAGAACATAAGGCATCGCTACTTCGCCCTCTCCCCCGCCACAATAGCCGCACAACCCGCCAAGCCGGTGACAGGCGGCAGGCACAGGACGGCACAGAATCCAGGGCTGCACAAGGGCTTGCCATTTGCCCCTGGTTGCGGGATTTCTAAATTGACGCCAAATTTCTCAAAACGTGCTGCGCGGTCGCGCCACCGCTAAAGGAAACGCCTCGACAATCCGGGGGCCAGCTTGTGTGCGGCCTTTTCGATTCGATGCAGCCTCGTGAGATCCGGGTCTCCCGCCACGACTTCCAAATTCCAGGCACGAAAGCGCACTGCGCTCCAAAGCTGGCCAACAAGAACGTCCATGACCTGCCCCTTCGGCGCCCGTAAGAAAGTGTACACGAAGACGACGGTTCTTTAACACTTATTTGTCAGTTTGGCACCATCGTCAGTTCGCTGACGGGTAGTCAATGGCATCTCCGGTAACTTGTCATATCCGCATGAAGTGTCGGGCCGGTATCGGTTGAGCCGCTTCACTGCCGCGCGGTTTCGGGCTTTGGTGAGACTGGGAGAATGCCCCCACCTCGGGAGGATCGACAATGAAACAATCGCTTATTCCAACAGCCCAGATTTTCCAAAATCCCGAAGCCAAGCCCGGGTGGGCTGAAGATTCGGCGGTTATTCGCCTGCTCGGCACGATTGTACTTTTCGGAATCGGTATCCTGGTGGTGCACGCCATTTGATTCAGCTGTCGAGCTGCTGACGCGCAACAGTGCATCAGACCTCGACGAAGCAAATTGCTGCTCCTTCACCGGTCGATCATCGACATCATCTGCGGCGTGTAGCGCGGACCGGAAATGGCCTCGGGGCGCAGGCTGGAATCAATTCGCGCCATGTCGTCCGCGTGCAGGCTGATTTGCGCCGCGGCGACATTCTCCTCGAGATAGTTTCGCCGCTTGGTGCCGGGGATCGGCACGATGTCAGAGCCCTTGTGCAGCAGCCAGGCAAGCGCGATCTGGCCCGGCGTTGCACCCTTCTCCGCCGCCAGCGCGCGCACCACCTCGGCGGCGCGCATATTCGCCTCGAAATTCTCTCGCTGGAAACGCGGATCGCGCCGCCGGAAATCACTCTCGGGATAGTCTTCCGCCGGTTTCGCGGTTCCGGTGAGAAAGCCGCGGCCGAGTGGTGAGAACGGCACAAGCCCGATACCGGCCTCGCGCAGGAACGGAATGATCTCCGGCTCCAAATTGCGCTCCCACAGCGAATATTCGCTTTGCAGCGCGCTTACCGGATGGACCGCATGCGCCCGGCTTATATTGGTAATGCCGGCTTCGGACAGGCCGAAAAAGCGCACCTTGCCAGCGCGCACCAGCGCACCCACCGCGCCCGCGACGTCTTCCATCGGCACGGCGGGGTCCACGCGATGCTGATAGAGTAGATCGATGCGGTCGGTGCCGAGCCGCCTCAAGGACGCCTCCACGACCTCGCGGATGTGTTCGGGACGGCTGTTCACGCCGTGGCTCTTGCCGTTCTGGATGTTGAAGCCGAACTTGGTCGCGATGATCGCTCTGTCGCGCCGGTCCTTCAGCGCGCGGCCGACAAGTTCCTCGTTGATGAACGGCCCATAAACCTCCGCCGTATCGAAGAAATCGCAGCCCAGTTCCAGCGCGCGATGGATGGTGGCAATCGATTCCCGATCGTCGCCCGACCCATAGGACTGGCTCATCCCCATGCAGCCGAGGCCAAGCGCGGAGACTTCCAAACCCTGACGTCCCAGTTTTCTTCGTGGCAGCATTGGTGTGTGTCCCTTGCAGGTGCGACGGAGCAATAAGCTTGCAATTTAGGCTTCGAACAGTTTCCTCGCCATACGGCGGGCCGGTATTCCAGCCAGGCACCTTAGGTGCCCGCCATCCAGTGCCTGCTGCGAAAATGCGTGACACCACTCATGGCGCGCTGCGCCCTCTATGTCCACCTGCAATATTGGGCCAGGCTCACGCACTCCACAACTCGCATCGTTATCAGCTAAAACGATAGCTGGACCAGCGTTCTCCCCATTGCAGCGAAAACGGCAAACATCGGCTCCCGCCGCGCTTCAAGCGGTCAGGGGGCCCGGCCATCGCGAAGCTATTATATTGAGAGCGGTGGATAGACTGCGCGCAAATCATTCCAGTGCGGAGATTAGGCATTCGCGCGGGAATGGCGATTGCTCCGATACCCCTGCAGCCGCGCGCGAACTTGCCGGGAGCGCTCGCTCGGCGCCAATTTTTTTGCTTTGCAACCGATTTCAGGGAGCGTCGTTTTCTTGCGTGAGCGGGCGCCCTACGCCCAGCCCCCTTCACACCCCGGGTGTCCGCTCAACCAATCACGAAACTCTTTCTCCGGGCATCCATTTATTATCTGTACGAAATAGTTCTTGCCACTTCGAGGGATGTGAAAATGAAATCGCTGGCCGCTTCGATATTTGCAATCGCTGTTGTTTTTGGAGCAACCGCACACGCACAGGTTGGCGCCGGTGCCCAGGTCGGCCCTATAGGCGCAGGCGCGAGCACCGGACCGGGAGGCGTCGGCGCGGGCGCGCATGTCGGCACGCTTGGCGTTCATGTCGGCGTGAGCAACCCGTTTTATCACCGCGTCTGCCATGGCGGCTGGGTGTGGCATCACCATCATCGCGTCTGCCGGCGCTGGTAGTCCGCGCCCCGCTTCTGCGTACGAAAGGAGAAGCGACTACCGCCTCGTGAGCGGACGGCAAAACGCACGGCTGTAATCCTGAACCAGGGTGGCCCTGGCCGTCACGCGAGCGACGGGCTGGCCAAGGTTCCAGGATCTCAGCACGTATGGAAGAATGAATCTGATCCGCCCTTCTGTCTCGCGCGCTTCGGCGAAGGCGCGGCGCAGTTCGACCCAATCTCCTTCGCTCAGCTGTTCGGGATGATCGAGCACGGATAGATCGACCCACGCCCGATCGGCTTCGGCTTCGAGCCTTCGCAGATTCTCGAAGTTGGCAAAGGCGCCGCTGAATTTGCTCCGTTCGTCGAATGCCATGTGGCTTGCCGCCTGACTGGACACGGCAATGTCCCAGATCGCGTTCTCCACGCTCGCATTTTGAGGTCGGCCGACCGGCCCGAGAAGGCCAAGGGATTCGCCCCGCGCGTGCCGGCCGAAGATCGCGGCCAGGTCGTCCAGCCGCCGGTCGACGCAAACCTGCTGAGCGCGTCGCATGGCAACCATGCGGAGCTGTTCCCGGATGTCGGACAGCAGCGCCTCGCGCTCCACTTCCACCTCGTGACGCCAGTGCAACGCCTCCAATGCCTGCTCTCCGCTCAGCGCGATCACGATCCCGACGACGATGATGGCGATTTCAGAGAGAAACTCCCGCAAGCTGTGGACGGTCTTCGGTTTGTGGACGTGCATGTCATTCCCGGATTTGACTGCGAGGCCGTTTTAGTTGGAATGTCTTCCAGCATGGACCGGCCGATGTAAGGATGTGGAAGTCCGT
>DATJUM010000175.1:0-14340 GCA_035502355.1 Rhizomicrobium sp.
CGACCGAAAGCCTTTGCGCGCCTGATTACATGCATGATGCGGCCCCTTTCATGGACGACATTCGAGCCGCCCCGACTATTAAGAACAAATCCGTACCGGACAGATTCACGTGAAAACTTATCGCGATCAATATAAAAGCAAAATATATTTCCCACGCCCACATAGTGTTCGTCCGTCGAACGTTGTTGCTGGACGATCGGGTTCAGGCGACGCTGCTGCCTGTGCAAGACAGCATCGAAAGTTCAGCATTGCCGGCATTTCACACCCGGCCTTAGTTTTCCGGCAATCAGGCGCCGTCCTCTCCAGAGTCTTGCCGTATACGAGATTTATATTGCCGCGTTGCCGTGGACGATCTCGAATATATATGCGCGGTGGACGATGTTCCGGTCCGGCTCAGTTTCTTCGAATCGTCTGATCGGGGTCAAAATCCGGGCTGTTGATCGGTATCTTAGGTTGCTCGCCGGCGGGATAATCCGCGGATTCCGGCGGGCTCTGCAGTGGGTAACTTCGAATAACGCTTCAGGCAGCGGGAGCGCTGCCGTCATGGAGAGCGCAAAATGCTCGATGCAATGATGTTGGCCTTCGGCGCGGGCATGTTCGTCTGCTTTCTCGCGTATACCGCCCTTTGCGAAAAAATATGAGGCCCATCATGCTGTTCGATTACATCCTCGGTGGAATCTTCTCCCTTGGCATTCTCGCCTATCTCGTCGCCGCGCTCGTGCGGCCGGAAAAGTTCTGAGGCCGGATCATGACCGCCAACGGCATTGCCCAGATTCTCGTCTTCTTCGCCATTATCGCGGCTGTCGCCGTGCCGCTGGGCGTATACATGGCTCGCGTCTTCCAGGGCGAACGCACCCTCCTTTCGCCGGTGCTTCTGCCGGTGGAGACGTTTCTCTACAGGCTCTGCGGCGTCGACGAGAAGCGCGAGCAGACCTGGGTCACCTATGCTGTCGCGATGCTGCTGTTCAACCTGGTCTGTTTCGTCACGCTCTATGCGCTGCTCCGGCTCCAGTCGTTCCTGCCGTTCAATCCCCAGGGCATGTCGGCGGTGGCGCCCGATCTGTCGCTGAACACGGCAATCAGCTTTACGACGAACACCAACTGGCAGAATTACGGCGGTGAGACGACCCTTTCTTATCTGGTGCAGATGGCCGGGCTCACCGTCCATAATTTCGTCTCGGCGGCGACCGGCATCGCCATCGTGATCGCCCTGATCCGCGCCTTCGTGCGCCGCTCCGCGTCGACGATCGGCAATTTCTGGGTCGATCTCGTGCGCTGCAATCTCTATGTCCTTCTGCCTCTGTCGATCGTCTTCGCCCTGATCTTCGTGTGGCAGGGCATGCCGCAGAATCTCGGCTCATATGTTGTTGCGCACACGCTTGAGGGTGCGAAGCAGATTATCGCGCAGGGGCCGGTCGCGTCGCAGATCTCCATTAAGACCATGGGCACGAATGGCGGTGGCTTCTTCAACGTCAACGCGGCACATCCGTACGAGAATCCCACAGCCCTTTCGAACCTGCTGACGACGATTCTCGAATTCCTCATCGGCGCCGGTCTCACGATGACGTTCGGGCGAATGGTGGGAAACCTGAGACAGGGCTGGGCGCTCTTCGGCGCGATGGCCATTCTGTTCCTGGTCGGCGCCTTTGTTTGTTACAGCGCGGAGAGCGCCGGAAACCCCGCTTTCACGCCGCTGGGCATTGATCAGCATGCGAGCGATCTCCAGGCCGGCGGCAATATGGAAGGCAAGGAAGTGCGCTTCGGCATCGCGGATTCGGCGCTCTTCGCAACGACAACCACCGACACCTCCGACGGCGCCGTCAATTCCTTCCACGACAGCTACACGCCGATCGGCGGACTTGTGCCGATCGTCGACATGCAACTCGGTGAAATCATTTTCGGAGGCGTCGGCTGCGGCCTTTACGGGATGCTCCTGTTTGCCTTGCTGTCGGTGTTCATTGCCGGGCTGATGGTCGGGCGTACGCCGGAATATCTCGGCAAGAAAATCGAATCGCGCGAAGTGAAAATGGCGATGCTGGCCATCCTGTCCGTGCCGCTTTCGGCGCTGGGTTTCACGGCCATTGCCTGCGTCGTTCCCGCGGGACTTGCCGGAATCGCGAACAATGGGCCACACGGCTTCAGCGAGATTCTCTACGCTTTCACCTCGCAGACGGCGAACAACGGCAGCGCTTTCGCGGGGCTTTCCGGCAACACGCTGTTCTACAACACGACGGGCGCGGTGGCGATGATGATCGGCCGGTTCGCAATCGCCATTCCCGTGCTTGCCATCGCCGGCTCGCTGGTCGGCAAAAAACTGGTTCCGGCCTCGTCGGGCACTTTTCCCACCGATAATGGACTTTTCGTTGGTCTGCTCCTGGGCGTGATCATCATCACCGGCGGCCTGATCTATTTCCCGGCCGACGTGCTCGGGCCCTTCATCGAGCACCTGCAGATGTACGCCGGCAAGCTCTACTAAAGGACCACGTCAATGAACGAGCGACCCTCTGTTGCCTCTTTCAACCAGGAGCTGATCCACCGCAAGCGCGGCGTTGCGGGGATCACCTCCGATATTCTGGTGACCGCAGCGGGCGAAGCTTTCAAGAAGCTCGATCCGCGCACGCTGATCCGCAATCCGGTGATGTTTGTGGTCGAGCTGGTTTCGGTGCTGACGACCATTCTCGTGATAAAGGGCGCGATTACCGGCAGTGCCAATCTGGGTTTTGCAGCGCAGATCACCTTCTGGCTCTGGTTCACGGTCATCTTTGCCAATTTCGCCGAAGCCGTGGCCGAAGGCCGTGGCAAGGCGCAGGCCGAAAATCTCCGCCGCACGCGTACCCAGACGATGGCAAAGCGCCTCGCAAGTCCGACGGCTCAAAATTACCAGACCGTGCCTGCGCCCGATCTCAGGCAGGACGACATCGTGCTTGTCGAGGCGGGCGATTTCATTCCGAGTGACGGCGATGTGATCGAGGGCCTGGCCTCGGTTGATGAGTCGGCGATTACAGGGGAGAGCGCGCCGGTCATCCGGGAATCCGGCGGCGACCGCTCGGCGGTGACCGGCGGCACGCGCGTTTTGTCCGACTGGATCAAGGTGCGCATCACCGCCGCGCAGGGCTCGACGTTCCTCGACCGCATGATCGCGCTGGTTGAAGGAGCGGAGCGTCAGAAAACGCCGAATGAAATCGCGTTGAACATTCTTCTCGCGGGCATGACGATCATTTTCGTCATCGCCACCGTTACCATCCCGAGCTTTGCAACTTATGCCGGCGGTTCGGTGCCCGTGGTAATTCTCGTCGCACTGTTCGTGACACTTATCCCGACGACGATCGGCGCGCTTCTTTCCGCCATCGGCATCGCCGGAATGGACCGGCTGGTGAAGTTCAACGTGCTCGCCATGTCCGGCCGCGCGGTCGAAGCGGCGGGCGATGTCGATACGCTGCTGCTCGACAAGACGGGCACCATCACGCTCGGCAACCGGCAGGCTTCCGAATTTCTTCCGCTGACAGGCGTGCCGGCGCAGGAGCTTGCGGACGCCGCACAGCTTTCCTCGCTGGCCGACGAAACTCCCGAAGGCCGCTCCATTGTCGTGCTCGCCAAGGACAAATACGGCTTGAGGGCGCGTGAAATGGCATCTCTCAACGCCCATTTCGTGCCGTTCACGGCCCAGACGCGCATGAGCGGCGTCGATGTCGAAGGTTCCTCCATCCGCAAAGGCGCAGTCGATTCCATCCTCGCCTATGTGCGCCAGCATGGCGGGTTGCAGGACACGCGCGCGTCGGAGGAGCTGCAGGAAATAACAGAACGCATCTCGCGCGCGGGCGGCACGCCGCTTGCCGTCGCCCGGGATGGCCGATTGCTCGGCGTCATCCATCTCAAGGACATTGTGAAGGGCGGCATCAGCGAGCGTTTTGCGGAGTTGCGCCGCATGGGCATCCGCACGGTGATGATCACCGGCGACAATCCGCTGACCGCTGCCGCCATCGCCGCCGAATCCGGCGTCGACGATTTTCTCGCCCAGGCAACGCCCGAGGACAAGCTCCGGCTTATTCGGGCCGAGCAGGCCAAGGGCAAGCTCGTCGCGATGTGCGGCGACGGCACCAATGACGCGCCGGCGCTCGCCCAGGCCGATGTCGGCGTTGCCATGCAGACCGGCACCCAGGCGGCGCGCGAGGCGGGCAACATGGTGGATCTCGATTCCGATCCCACCAAGCTCATCGAGGTCGTGCTGATCGGCAAGCAGCTGCTCATCACGCGCGGCGCGCTGACCACCTTTTCCATCGCCAACGACGTGGCCAAATATTTCGCGATCATCCCCGCCATGTTCGCCGCCTTCTATCCGGCGCTGAACGTGGTGAATGTGATGCGGCTGCATTCGCCGCAGAGCGCGATCCTCTCGGCCGTCATCTTCAATGCGCTCATCATCATCGCGCTGATTCCGCTGGCGCTGAAGGGTGTGAAGTACACGCCGCAAAGCGCGGGCCGGCTGCTCGCGCGCAATCTCGTCATCTATGGCGCGGGTGGCGTCATCGTCCCCTTCTTCGGCATCAAGGCAATCGATTTGCTGATCACAACGCTGGGCATCGTCTGAGGAGCAAGACCATGTGGAGAGAATTTCGTCCTGCCATCATGATGGTGATCCTGTCCACCATCCTGTTCGGTCTTGTCTATCCGCTCGGAATGACCGGTCTGTCCCAGGTACTGTTTCCCTGGCAGGCCAACGGAAGCCTGATCGTCAGGAACGGGCAGGTGATTGGCTCCGCGCTGATCGGCCAGAACTTTACCTCCGCCAAATATTTCCATGGCCGTCCGTCTGCTACTACGGACACCAATGCGCAGGGCAAGACGATTGCCGCCCCCTATAATGCTGCGAATTCGACCGCCTCGAATCTGGGTCCGACAAGCAAAGCCTTGATCGACCGAATCAAGGGCGACGTGAAGACGCTGAAGGCGGAGAACAGCGCGCCCGTACCGGTCGATCTGGTGACAACCTCGGCGAGCGGTCTCGACCCCGACGTCACGCCGGCCGGCGCCTTTTTCCAGGTGTCGCGGGTCGCGAAGGCACGCGGCCTGCCGGAAGATCGCGTACGCGCTCTCGTCGACCAGCATATTGAGGGCCGGTGGCTGGGCCTTTTCGGCGAGCCGCATGTGAATGTTCTGCGGCTCAATCTGGCGCTGGACGACATGCAATCCGGAAAGAGCTGACGCGTCGCTGCCTTTCCTGCCTGCCGGGGAAGTCCGGTCCCCTCTCGCCTGAGAAGGTTGGATGCGCCCCCCAATTGGCCCGACCGACTCGCGCCCGGGCTTCTCCCGCAAGCAGGAACTGCGCTTCCATCCGATGCCGGACACGCTGCAAACCATCTCCGATGGGCTATAATTGCGCTCGGCGATGAAGTCGCTTGGAATGGCATTTGGCGCGCTTCGACAGGCTCGGCATGAGGATATTTGTACGGCCATCAGCCTATGTGCAGGTCTCAACTCTCCTCATGCTGAGCCTGTCGAAGGACGCACGACGTTTGTGCAACCCAACGTTATTTGCTTTGGGCTAGGCCGTCATGGCGGACAGAGCTGATTCACGCGAGGGGCGGCCTTCTCCGGAAGCGCTGCTCCGGCAGGCGGTGCAGGAGGGACGTGGCCGGCTGAAGATATTTCTCGGCGCGGCACCCGGCGTCGGCAAGACCTATGAAATGCTGAGCCAGGCGCGGCAGCGCAAGCTCGAGGGCGTTGATGTGGTCATCGGCGTGGTGGAGACGCATGGCCGCGTCGAAACCGAATTGCTCACCAAGAGTCTCGAGAAAATTCCCAAGCGCCGCGTCGCCTACAAGAGCCGCGTGCTGGCGGAGATGGACATCGATGCCATTCTGCAGCGCAAGCCGAGACTCGTGCTGGTGGACGAGCTCGCCCATACCAATGTGGAGGGCAGCCGCCATCCGAAACGTTACATGGACGTGGAAGAACTCCTGGCCGCGGGGATCGATGTCTATTCCACGCTGAACGTGCAGCACATCGAAAGCCTGAACGATGTGGTGGCGAAGATCACCCATGTCCGGGTGAACGAGACGGTGCCCGATTCCATTCTCGACCGCGCCGACGATGTGGAACTGGTCGATCTCACGCCCGAAGATCTGCTGCAGCGGCTGAAAGAAGGAAAAGTCTATCTCCCCGAAGCGGCCGAGCGCGCCGCGCAGCATTATTTCGTGCCCGGCAACCTCACCGCCCTGCGCGAACTCGCGCTCAGGCGGACGGCACAGCGCGTCGACGACCAGATGGTCAGCTATATGCGCGCGCACGCCATCCAGGGCCCATGGGAAGCGAGTGAGCGGGTGCTGGTCTGCGTCAACGAGCGGCCGGGCGCGATCGCGCTGGTGCGCTATGCGCGAAGACTGGCCGACCGGCTGCGCGCCTCCTGGACGGCCATCCATGTCGAGACGGCGGGCAGCCGGCGGATGGGCGAAACCGGGCGCGACCGCGTCGCCGAAGCCTTGCGCGTGGCGGAAAGGCTGGGCGGGCAGGCGGTCAGCGTACCGGCCGCAAGCGTCGCCGACGGCGTGATCGATTACGCCCGCACAAATAACTTCACTCATATCGTTACGTCGACCGCGCAGCGCAGCCTGTGGCAGGAAGTGCTGCGGGGCTCGGCCACGCATGAAATCATCCGCCGCGCAGGCGATATCAGCGTCCATGTCGTGCCCGAGCAGCTGACGCGTGCCATGAAGGGGCACGCCCAGCCCAAGCGCGCGCCGCAGCCCGCTTCGCAAGCCGTATCCGCGCTCGACACCAAGGCATACGCCGGCAGTTTCGCCATGGTGGCGGCGGCACTCCTGGTAGGGCTCCTGCTGCAGCGGTTCGGAATTACCAATGTCGCGCTCGTTTTTCTGACCGCCGTGCTCTCGAGCGCCATTACTTACGGGTTGTGGCCGTCGCTTTTCGCCTGTCTCGTGGCGGTGCTCGCCTATAATTTCTTCTTCCTGCCGCCGCTCTACACGCTCACCATCGCCGACCCGGAGAATGTCGTCGCGCTGTTCTTCTTCATGGTGGTCGCGCTCGTCGCAAGCTATCTCTCCGCACGGGTGCGGGCACAGGCGATCGCCGCGCGCGACCGCGCCGCCACGACGGAAAATCTCTATCTGTTCAGCCGCAAGCTGGCCGGCGCGTTCACGCTCGATGATCTGCTCTGGGCCACCTGTTTCCAGTTCGCGCAGATGCTCAAGGTGCGCGTCGTGATCCTGCTTCCCGAAGGAAAGACGATCGCGGTGCGCGCCGGCTATCCGCCGGAAGACATGCTCGACGAAGCCGATCTCGCCGCCGCCAAATGGGTCTGGGAGCACGCCTCGCCTGCGGGCCGCGGGGCGGACACGCTGCCGGGCGCGAAGCGGTTGTTTCTTCCCATGCGCACCGGCCGCGGCATGGTGGGCATCGTGGGCCTCGACAGCGATCGCCCCGGCCCGCTGCTGACGCCCGATCAGCGCCGGCTGTTCGACGCGCTGTCGGATCAGGCGGCGCTCGCCATCGAGCGCATCAACCTCTCGGAAGATATCGACCGCGCGCGTCTCGCCGCCGAGACCGAGCGTCTGCGCTCCGCGCTGCTGACGTCGATCTCACATGATCTGAGGACGCCGCTTGCCTCCATCCTCGGTTCGGCCAGCACGCTTCGGAGCCCGCACAGCGGTCTCGACGAAGCCGCGCGCGAAGAGCTGGCCGGCACGATCCAGGAAGAGGCGGAACGGCTCAACCGTTTCATCGCCAATCTGCTCGACATGACGCGGCTCGAATCGGGCGCGATCGAACCGCGGCTCGACTTCGTCGATCTGGGGGATGTCGTGGGAAGCGCGTTGCAGCGCGCGGCCGGCGTTCTTGCCCGCCACGAAGTGCGCGTCGATCTCGCATCCGACCTGCCGATGCTGAAGCTCGATCCCGTACTGTTCGAGCAGGTCCTGTTCAATCTGCTCGACAACGCCGCCAAATACACGCCGCCGGGCTCGAAGATCGAGCTGCGCGCCGCGATCCTCCCCCATGCGAAGCATGGGGGAGGGGGACCGCATAGCGGTGGAGGGGGCCCGACGCGCGACTTGCCCCCTCCGCCCCTTCGGGGCACCTCCCCCATGCTTCGCATGGGGGAGGATCAGGTGCGCCTCGAAGTGGCCGATGAAGGCGACGGCATTCCCGCCGGCGATCTCGAGCGCATCTTCGACAAATTTTATCGCGTGCAGGCGGCGGACCGCAAACGCGCCGGCACGGGGCTCGGGCTTGCCATCTGCCGCGGTTTCGTGGAGGCGATGGGCGGCACCATCCGCGCCGCCAACCGCAGCGACCGGCGCGGCGCCCTTCTCGCGGTCATGCTTCCCGTGCCGGCCGAGCAACCGCAGGAGCGCGCCGCGTGACCGCCGCAGCCCATGCGAGCCGCGTGCTGGTCGTCGATGACGAACCGCCGATCCGGCGCTTTCTGCGCACCAGCCTGTCCTCGCAGGGTTATCAGGTGATCGAAGCGGAAGACGGTCCGTCGGCGCGCGCCGCGTTGCGGCAGAACGCGGTGGATGTCGTGGTGCTCGATCTCGGCCTGCCGGGCCTCGACGGATTCGAAATCATCAAACTGGTGCGCGAGCAGGGCTCGTCGATCCCCATCGTGGTGCTGTCAAGCCGCACCGATGAAGCGGGCAAGGTCAAGGCGCTCGATCTCGGCGCCGATGATTACGTCACCAAGCCGTTCGGGATGGACGAATTGATCGCGCGTCTGCGCACCGCTTTGCGCCACCGCCTGCAGCAGCAGGGCGAGCGTCCCATCTTTCGCGTCGGCGATCTTGCCGTCGATCTGGTACGCCGCGTGGTCACGGCGCGCGATCGCGAAGTCAAGCTCACGCCCAGGGAATATGATCTGCTGCGCGCGCTGGTCGCCCATGCCGGCAAGGTGCTGACGCACCGTTTCCTGCTTCGCGAAGTCTGGGGCACCGAAACCGATGTGGCCTATTTGCGCATCTACATCCGCACGCTGCGCCAGAAGATCGAGGCCGATCCCGACCGGCCGCAGCTCATTCTCACCGAACAGGGCGTAGGCTACCGCCTGAAGGCGCCGGACTAATCAGGAATGCAATGGTGCCTGACGGGCGGTCGCTTTCGCGCGGGGCTGTCCGGAGGAAGTGATTTAGGGGACGTGTCGCCAAATCTGTCATTCGGTCGGGGCGCGACATATTTGGCGGGCACGGACTCGCGCTCGCAGAGAGAATGGGCACGCGAAGGCGCGGAGGACGCGGAGTCCCAAGTCGTAGTTGAGATTAAATCGGTCGAAAAGCTGCTTCGCTCCGCGTCTCCGCGCCTCCGCGTGAACCTGTTGCGCGGCGACTCGATATCCTCGGTCAGGACATCCCACGATCGCACAATACCACAACCCCGCTTGCGAAATTCGTGATCTCGCGAATACTTTGCCCGAACAGTCGTGCACACATTTTCGCGCCGTGACATTATGGAGTTGGATATCAGGATCGCGGGCAAGATCATGCATGCCATGGTGCTCGACAGGCCGGGTTCACCGCTTATGGAGCGAACGCTTGCCGCGCGCGCCTTGCAGCCGGGCGAGGTACGCATCCGCGTCTCGGCCTGCGCTGTCTGCCGCACCGATCTCCATGTCGTCGATGGCGAACTGCCCGATCCCAAACTGCCGATCGTGCCCGGCCATGAAATCGTTGGCCGGATCGTGGAATTAGGTACAGATGTAACCGAAGCTGAACCCGAGGAGGAACCACACCGCGCCCTTCATATCGGCGATCGCGTCGGCGTGCCATGGCTCGGCTGGACCTGCGGCGTGTGCGAATTCTGCCGGCGCGGCGAGGAGAATCTCTGCGTCCGCGCCCGCTTCACCGGCTATCAGATCGATGGCGGTTTCGCGGAAGAAACAATCGCCGATGCGCGCTATGTGTTTCCGCTGCCGGATGATTACTCCGACCGCGAAGCCGCCCCGCTGATGTGCGCCGGCCTGATCGGATGGCGGGCGCTGAAGGCGGCGGGCGATGCGCCGCGGCTCGGGCTCTACGGCTTCGGCGCTGCCGCCCATCTGGCCGTCCAGGCAGCCCGCCACCGCGGACAGGAGGTCTATGGCTTCGTGCGTCCCGGCGATGAGAAGGCGAAAGCGTTCGCCTTGTCGATGGGTGCGGTCTGGGCGGGCGATTCCGATGTCCCGCCGCCGGTGCCCCTTGATGCCGCCATCATCTTCGCGCCCGCGGGCGAGCTTGTTCCCGCGGCACTCCGCGCCGTGCGCCATGGCGGGCGCGTGGTCTGCGGCGGAATCCATATGAGCGACATTCCGCCATTCCCCTACGACATTCTCTGGCACGAACGCTCGGTCCGCTCCGTCGCCAACCTCACCCGGAAGGATGCCGGGGAATTCCTCGCGCTGGCCGCCACAAACAAATTCCACACCGAGACGACGCCCTATCCGCTGGCCGACGCCAACCGCGCGCTGTCCGATCTCCGCGCCGGCGCGATCAAAGGCGCGGCGGTGCTGGTGCCGTAGCAAAGCGGGCTTTGCGATAAATCGCCGCGTCAATGTCAACATCTGGTGGTCCGAGCTGAAGGAATAGTCCGGTCTCGGCAAGCGCGCGCCGGCGACCCCCTCACCTGCGTTGTGCCGGTAGATAGACCATGACTTGCACCCCTCTCCCACGAGGGGAGAGGGGGATTTTGAGCATGGCATCGGTAAGTCCTGCAACATGTTGCAAAACAAATATGCAGCGCACCGAATTCCCCCTCTCCCCTCGTGGGAGAGGGATGCAGGGCGATAGCTCTCAACCTGAGAGGTGCGGGTGAGGGGGACGTTCCGGATTAAATAATCCCGCGCGCTGCCGCCGCGTCCTCCAAACGTGGACGAACAGGACTGCATGCCGGGGGCGGCCATCGCCAATGTGGCTACATGGAGCTACATTGGCCCGATGAAAACCGTAGGTCTTCGCGAACTGAAAAACGGGCTCGGCGCGTACATCGAACGCGTGCGCCGGGGCGAGCGCATCGGCGTGACCGATCGCGGCAGGCTGATCGCGGAACTGGCGCCGGCAAGCGCGCCCCGGAGCGACGCGGAAAAATTATCAATGCTGGCGCGCCGGGGCGAGTTGACGCCCGGGCGGCGGCTCGCCAAACGGCAGCGTGCCCAGCTTTATCGATCGCTGGCACCGGCATCGCGCGGCGCGGCCTCCGGCGATCTACTCGCGGCGGAGCGTGACGAGCGCTGAACCAAGTGATTCTCTATGCCGAATCGAGTGCCGTGCTTGCGTGGCTCCTGGGCGAGCCGGCCGGCGAGCGGGTGCGTCGCGCGCTGATCGAGGCCGACATGGTTATGAGCTCGGACCTGACGCTCGTCGAATGCGACAGGGCGATCGAGCGCGGCGTGGCGGTCGGAGCCATCGAACAACCGGTCTCGGCACGTCTGAAAAGCCGGTTCGAATCCGCAGCCGCGAACTGGAATGTCCTGCGCATCCTGCCCCAGATCATCGCACGGGCGTGCGAGCCATTCCCGGGCGAGCCGATCCGCACGCTCGACGCCATCCATGTCGCGAGCGCGCTGCATGTCCGCGCCACGCTGCCGCGCATCGCGCTCCTCGCACTCGACAACCACATCCGCAAGGTGGGGTCGGGTCTTGGATTCCCGCTGCTTCCGGCGTGATAACAAGTAGCAGTTCCCGGCCGATTTCGACGAGAGGCGCGGCATCGCCTTCCGGCCGCGGGCGAGGAGAACATTCTCCATGACTTCGGGAGGGTGCGACGGAACGCAACTTGCGCGATGCGCCCGGCAATGCGTCTCCTGATCCGGGAGCAGGACCGGAACATCGTGACAGCCGCTTTCCGCTCGCTGGCCGCCACGCTCGCCCTTGCGGCGATGCTGTTGCGCGCGGTGTTGCCGGCGGGGTGGATGCCGAATCCGGACGGAGCGGCCGGCACGCCGTTCGTCATCTGCTCGCTCAGCGGCCCTCAACACATACATCCGGCGCATGCACCGCGGGACAGTTCCGGCAAGGTCTGCCCATTCGCGGTCGCGGCTCATCTCGCGGCACCGGAACTGCCGGTTGCCGCCATCCGGCCGGTTTTTACGGTTTGGCGTTCGTCACCACCGGCTGTCTATGACTGGCAGCCGGTGCGCCGCATACGGGCACATTCGCCCCGCGCGCCGCCTTATCCGGTTTGAGCCACGGCCCGGCCAAAGCCGGCCCGACATTCCTCTCAAACCGGAGACCGCTCCATGCGATATCGCGCAGTACCGCGCGTGTTCCGCGCCATCATCCTTGAAGGGCTAAAGGCTTCTTCGCTGATACTTGCCGCTTCGCTCTGCGCCGCGGCCCTTGCCCCGGCGGGGGCGCAAGACACCACGACACCTCAGCAAACCGAGACCGTCGTCGTGACCGCCACCCGCAGCCCGCAAGCTCTCGCCAACCTGCCGCAGAGCGTCAGCGTCGTCACGGGCCAGGAAATCGCCAACACGCCCGCGCAGGGGCTTGACGACATCCTGCGCAACCTGCCGGGCATGACGCTCAGCAATGTGGGTCCCGACGTCGCCCACCCTACCGCCTATAACGAGAGCATGCGCGGCCTGCCGACGACAGAAACCCGCATGCTGGTCATGGTCGACGGCGTCCCGGTGAACGATCCGTTTTTCGGCTACATCCAGTGGAACCGCATTCCGCTCGACGATATCGCGCGCGTGGAGGTCGTGCGCGGCGGCGGCTCGCCGCTATGGGGCAATGCCGCGATGGGCGGCGTGGTCAATGTCATCACGCGGGCTCCGCAGACAGACGAGCTGGATCTCTCGGGCGCAGGCGGCAGCTATGACAGCTATGCCACGAGCCTTTATGGCGCCTGGGCGGACGAAGACCGGGTCGCCGTCGGCCTCAATGCCGACTTTACCGGTACCGAGGGCTATCAGACGACTCCCGCCTCCTGGACCACTTACGGAACGCTCAATCTCAGATCGCCGGTCTACACGCCCACCACGGAAAGCGCCGACAATATCGGTCTGCGGGCGGATTTCACGCCGACCGCGGATCTGAGCGGATTCGTCGATATCAATTATCACAACAATGTTCAGGTTCTCGCGACGCCCATCGGCATCAATACGCAGCACATGTGGACCTTCGCGGGCGGCGTCACGAAAGCCTTCGATGCCGATACCACGCTCACCGCGACGTACTTTCACGACGACAGCGGCTTTCTCACCGACAATCCGCATCTGCTGACATTCACGTCGGAGTACAATTCGAACACGCATGTGACGGACGTGTCGGACAACGGCGCCTCGCTTGTCCTCGACCGGGACTTTGGCACGCTGTTTCCGGAGGCCGAGATCGGTGCGGATTTTCACCAGATTTCGGGCTATGACGACGCGGACTATTACGCGCCGTCGGGTGCGCCGGCGGTGCCCACCATCGTCGGCGGCGGCCAGCAGATCTTCCTCGCGGGTTTCGCGCAGGCGCAGGCCAAGCCGATCACCCCGCTCACGATCATGGCCAGCCTGCGCTACCAGTACTATCTGAGCGAGGACGGCATCGACACCTTCCCGCCCGGCTTCGGCGCGATCCCCGACCGGACCTATTACCGCGCCACCCCGCGCGTCGATGCGCGCTATCAGATCGACGATGCCTTTGCGCTCCGCGGTGCCTACTACCAGTCATTCCGCGCGCCGACGCTGGACGAGCTTTATCGCACCTACGCCGACACGACCGCCGGCATCTATGAAGGCAATCCCTCTCTCCTGCCGGAGACGCTCTACGGCGAAGAGGTCGGGCTCGATTTCACGCAGCCCGGTCTCAGGAGCCAGTTCACGCTCTACAACAGCCAGATCAACAATCTGATCACGACCGAGAACCTCACGCCGTCGCAATACCCCGACATCCTGGGCGTGACCTGCGGCTACGACGCGGCGACCTACACCTATCTGACCTGCACGCGCAACGTGAACGCGGCCGCGGCGGTAGCGCGCGGGTTCGAGGCGGAAGTGAGTTGGGACCTGGCCCGCGGGTTCTCGACGGAACTGACCTACACCTATGCGGATTCCCACTACACCTCGAACCCGGTCGATCCCGCCTATGTCGGCGAGCGCCTGGAAGGCGTGCCGATGCACAATGCGGGTGCGAGCCTTACCTATACGGCGCCCGCCGGATGGCAGATAACAACCGTGCTACGCTATATTTCGAAGAGCTACGCCGACCCGTTCCCCGCCGACGGACTGATCCAGAACGCGCATTTCGTCGCGGATCTTTCCGCAAGCTACCCGCTGAGCAAACAATTACAGGCGTTCGTGCAGATCCAGAACCTGTTCGACAGCCGCTATATCGCCGAAAACGGCGGCGCGGCTCCCATACTCGGCAC
>DATJUM010000176.1:0-16227 GCA_035502355.1 Rhizomicrobium sp.
GAACCGGCGTCGTAAAACGCCGTGGAGTTCGAATTCCAGATGTGGAACTGGTTCTGATGGCCATAACTGAACAGCCCGGTCAGATTGGTGCCGCTGTTGTTATCGTTCGCCGGGTTGGGGCCGCCGATAAGGAACCCGGTACCCGGGCAGTTGCCGTAACTGATCGTCGTACCGTTGAAATTCGGCTGCGTACACTGGGGCACATATACATCAATGTCGTCATCGAAATTCATCAGGTTCCATGGCCCCGCCGCCTGGTTGTAGGTCCAATACCGCTCGCTGACATAGATATCGGCGCAGGGATCGACGTTGTCTCCTCCGCCATTGCAAGTTGGATATTCATAGTTGCTGGGAACGTTAAGAAGATAGATTGGCTGGCCGGACAGACCGCAAGTACCGACAGCGGGGTAGGAGCAGCTGACCGACAGGATCGCGATATTGCTGCCGGTGTTGTTGTTCGCCTTCGGCCAGACCGACACGACGCTCGGTGCGCCGACCGTGATCGGGTCCCCGATACTATGCGAGACTACGCCGGTTCCGTAAGCCCCGCGCCCGGTGAAATTGATGTGCTGGGCATCCACGACGGTATAGAGAACATCTTCCGTCGTGGTGCCGGTGGTGATCCCGATCACGCCGGGCGAGGGCCAGTTAGTCGTGGAACTGACCAGGACGTCCTGTATGTTGCCGCCGGAATGTATGTTCTGCTGCAGCGTATATGGCCCGGTCGTCAGTGAGAAAGCCTGTGGTGGCGTGCAGAACGGCGGCGTGCCAGAGTCACCAGTGGCACAGAGGAACGATCCCGGATAGGTGGCGCCGTTTATGTTCTGCAGCCCATAGATGTTGGAAAGCGACGAAACGGTCATCATCGGGGAACCCGCGTTCCAGCTGGCCGTCACCGAGCCCGCTCCGCTGAAGGAAGAATCGGCCAGCGAATACTGCCAGTAGTTCGTTCCGCCGATCGTGGTCTGCCCAAGGTTGGCAATGGTCCAGCGCCCGTTGCAGCTTTGCGGAGATGGGACATTGGCGATCCAGATGGTGTCGCCGTTCACGGGCACATTGGTGCCGTCGTCGGCGCTGGTGATCTGGCATTGGCTGCTGCTATCCGCCGCTATGCCCTGAATCGTCCATTGGAGATTCGCGTCGCCCGCGCCGTTGAACAGCAGCGGAAAGCAACGGGTGTCTCCGCCCTGATTCTCGTCCGCCGTGCTGTGAATCCAATAGCAATTGTTGGCGTCCACGGTGATATTTCGCAGATAAAGCCGCGGCGCATTGATGGCCTCGAAGCCGGTATCGAAGCCGAGAATGTTCATGTTCTCGATATGACAGCCGTCGCCCACGCATTGCAGCGCCTCGCCGAAATACAAATCATTGACTTCGTTCCGCCAGTTGGTGAGGCTGATATTGTCTTCCGTCGTAAACGAGGGAAGCCAACTCGCCAAAATGTTCACATTCTCGATGCCGTCATTGCCAGACAGTTGAATGGTCCAGTTGTTCGGCACATCGCGGATCACGGCGTATTGCGTATGGGTGCTGCTTTGCGTCCCCAGGACTCCGCGGCTTACGAGGTTCATGGAGGTCCCGCCGTTGGTAACGCAATTGAATTCCAGTATTTCATTGTCGATCTGCGCATACGCAAACGGCGGGCTGTTCGAGCAGTTGGTGATGGTCTGTCCGCCCCATGTCGTTATATCCACAGGCCCTGTTTGGTCTTTTGATATCCCGCCCACGACATTAACCTGCACATATGGGAATTCCGTGAAACTCGCCGCAGCCTCGTAGAGCACGAGCGCATTCGGCATCAGCGTGAAATCCGGATAGCCGCTGGTATTCGTGAACACGCCGCCGATCGGCGCATCGTCGCAGCCGATGACCACATCCGAGGGAACCTGGATAACGCCAAACTGGTTTGTCGGGCTGCCGACAGAGACCCGCAGCCCATCGAGGTCCACGCAGCCATTGCCGTAAGATCCCAGCGCCGCCGCCATTGCGTTATTGAGCTGATTGTAGGAGTCCGCGCCACGCGTTACTCCGTACCACTTAAGATGAATCGCACTCGGCGCAGTAGCTCTGTAGAAGCAGACAGGGGCCGCACCCGATCCGCCCGTCCCGCCGTCCATGAAGCTTGCGCCGCCATCGCCGCCGACATAAATCATGGAATAAGGTCCGGACGTCGCAGCGGTGGTAAGTGTGAACTTTGTTTTGCTGGTAACCTGAGCAACAGAGTCGCCAGTGGGAAGATTTGTTCCCCCAGACGTCTGGCCATTCACCCCCATTTCCGGCTCGATACCTGTGGTTGAACTAATCGTTACCGTGACGCCATCGGGGGACACGGTCGCTGTGCCTTGAAACGCATAGCACAAACCCCCCAACTGCTGAAGAACCCCGCCTCCTCCATCGCCTGGCGAAGTATATTCGGCAAGAGAGACTGCGGCGGTATTTGTCTCTGGGGTGCTCCGCAAGGCAGCAACGTTCGTGAGAGAGACTATGTTTGTTTGGGCGAAAACAAAATATTGCGGCAATAGCAGCAGCAAGGCTGCCGCCGCCCACGCAGCAGAGATTTTCATCCCCGTCCCCCAGGCGAATCACTTCGAAAATCGGATTACCAGAATTGACGGGGGGGGGGGCAACTGCGCTATCGTGAATCAAGTGCTTGCTTCACAGCGCTGTCACATTTGGGGGTAAAAATGAAAACCATATCCGTGGCCATGCTCGCCGGGATCGTTTCCGCTTTCGTCCAGCCGGGTTCGGCGACAGCGCAGTCCGGCACATTCAAGGAGCGGGTGCTCCATTCTTTTGCCGGCAGCCCGGACGGTTGGGGTCCCGAAGCCAGCCTGATCGATGTGAAGGGCATCTTGTACGGTACGTCCTCGGGCGGTGGTACCGAAGGCGTGGGTACGGTGTTCTCCATCGACCCGGCCTCGGGTGCGGAGGCAGTGGTTTACTCCTTTTGCAGCCAGCAGAACTGCGCCGACGGTGCAGACCCGCAGGCCGGGCTGATCAATGTGGGCGGCATACTTTACGGGACGACTTACGAAAGCAACACGAACGGAGGCAGGGGCACGGTGTTTTCGCTCGACCCCTCGACCGGTACTGAAAAAGTAATCTATTCTTTTTGCAGCCGGCAGAATTGCACCGACGGCTCCTCTCCCGCCGCCGGCCTGATCGACGTGAAGGGGAGGCTCTATGGAACGACCGCAATTGGCGGCGCGCATAATCTTGGCACGGTGTTCGCGATCGACCGCAACACCGGAAAGGAGAAGGTGCTCCATTCCTTCGCCGGCGGCACGGACGGCGCGAACCCTTACGCCGGCCTGATCGACGTCGGCGGCGTCCTGTATGGAACGACAGCTAACGGCGGCGGTTGCAACTTCACCGGCTGCGGCATTGTGTTTTCGCTCAACCTGGATACGGGCGTGGAAAGTGTGGTTTACGCCTTCGCCGGCGGCACGGACGGCCAGGGACCGTCAGCAAGCCTGATCGATGTCAACGGCATCCTGTACGGCACCACCGCCGTTGGCGGAGGTGGAGACTGCACCAATTATTTTGGCTGCGGCACGGTGTTCTCGGTCGACCCGGGCACCGGCACGGAGACCGTGCTCCATGCCTTCGCCGGCCCGGACGGCGCGATCCCCGACGCCGGCCTGATCGACGTCGGCGGCGTGCTGTACGGAACGACCTCTCAGGGCGGCGTTGCCCGACGCGACTTCGGCGGCACCGCATTCTCTGTTGATCCCGCCACCGGCGCCGAGACGGTGCTGCATACGTTTTGCCCTGGCGCCCGCACCTGCCCGGGTGACGGCTTTCGGCCACAAGCTGGCCTGATCGACGTTCATGGCACGCTCTATGGGACAACTTATGAAGGCGGGGCCTATGGCCCCGGGACAGTGTTCTCGCTCAAGGAGAAGCGGCGCTAGGCGCGCTAGTCGGTGTGCCGCCTCGCATGACCGATCGCCGGGAGCCGCATTCGGCCGAACAGAGCCTGATCCGGGCGCAAACAGCGCTGCCGGGAAAATCGACGAAACCGTCCTAATTTCCAGCCCGCGCCATGGACTTCAAACGCGCGGCGAGGGCCTGCCTATCGTTAGTGAAATCACCTTCGATCCACCAGTTTTCGAGTTCGGAGAGAATCCTTCCGACCTGCGGGCCTTCGGGAATTCCGGCGGCGAGGACATCGCGGCCGGTCAATGGAAATTCGGGGCTGGTCCAGCTGTCGGTCCGTGCAAGCAGCGCGCCCCATCCGGCGTCGCGCGAATTGTCACTATCTTTCGACCAGCAGAGCAGAATGCGGTCGCGCACGCGTTGCCTGCCCAATCGATAGAGCAGTTTGTTCAACGCCGGGCCTGTCATTGCCGGCGCAATGTCTTCCGCCGCATTTGAGAGATCGACGAGACGATCGCGGTTCTCATTCGAAAGCCTCAGCCGCTGCGCGACGGCTGCAACGAGGCCCGGATCCGATGGCATCAAGGCGGCCAGCCGCAGCATGGGATCGGCGGCATCGGGCGTGCCGCTTTCGGCAATCGCGACCAGACGCCCGATCCTGTCCGGCCGGATCGCTCGCGCTGCCACGGGAATGACATGCATCAGAATGCGGTCGTCCCGCATCACAAGCAGGGCCGGAACCGGATTCTCCGCTTCCAGCAGCCGCAGCATTTCCTTCTGAACGCGTTCCCCGGAAAGCGTCTCGAGGCCCCTCTGCTCCTCGCGCGCAGCAGCGCGGGCCTGTTCGTCCAACGCGCCCCGCCCGTACCAGGCATGGAAGCGGAACAGGCGCAGAATGCGCAGATAATCCTCGCGGATGCGCGCCACGGGATCGCCGATGAAGCGGATGCGCCGCGCAGCAAGATCGGCGAGACCGCCCGTGTAATCGAACAACTCGCCATCGGGCGCGGCGTAGAGCGCATTGATGGTGAAATCGCGGCGGGCGGCGTCTTCCGCCCAATTGTCCGAAAAGGCGACGACGGCATGGCGGCCGTCGGTCGCCACGTCGCGGCGCAATGTCGTGACCTCGAACGCGCGTCGTCCGACAATTGCAGTGACCGTGCCATGCTCGATGCCGGTGGGCACGGCCTTGATCTGCGAAGTTTCGAGCCGGCGCATGACTTCGTCGGGCAGGAGCGGCGTTGCAATATCGATGTCGTCCACTTCGCGGCCGAGCAGCGCGTTGCGCACCGCGCCGCCGACGAAACGTGCGCTTCCGCCGGCGGACGAAAGCGCCTGCATGACGGCGCGCGTTTCGGGGGCGCGCATCCAGGCTTCGCGCGAAGGATCAAGCCGCGTGCTCATAAGCGCCCGATGCATGTCATGGCGGAAACCGGTCGCGGAAACTCACCAGGATGGAAGCGGTTGCGCCCCAGATGTAATGTTGTTTGTAACGAAACGCATAGAACACGCGCTGCCGCCCCTGCCATTCGCCGGTTCCGCGTTCGCAATTCGCGGGCTCCAGAAAAAAGGCGAGCGGAACTTCGAATATCTCGGCCACCTCGCGCGGATTGGGAACGAGCGAAAAGCCTTCTTCGAGAACGCCGATGACGGGGAGGATTGCAAAGCCGGTGCCTGTTTCATACGGATCGAGAAATCCTGCGACGTCAACCAGTCCGGGATCGATTCCGGTTTCTTCCCGCGTCTCGCGCAGAGCGGCGGCGACAAGCGACTCATCGTCCGGATCCAATTGCCCGCCGGGAAAGCTTACCTGCCCGGCATGGCGCGCCAGATGTTCTGTACGCCGTGTGAAGAGCACCGTCGGATCGGCGCGCCTGACAACCGGAACAAGCACGGCCGCGGGCACGAGTTCATGCGCTGTGGCGCGATGCAAATCAGGATTGAGATCGTAGTCGCTGCGCCCCGGAGAAAGCGGCAGGACCGGCGGAGAAGAGGACAGCCGGGAACGCAGTGCATCGGCCCCGCTATGGGCGACAAGATGTGAAATTGTCTGCCGGCGCGGCTGCGAAATGGCCATCATGCATGGACCGATCCGGCCGGAATCCGTGAACTGCCGCCCTCACGGCCTTGTGCGGTTTGACGGTCGTGGCGCAGACATTGCGCAGTTGCACACGCGAAGCCGGAATGCCACATAAACGCCTTCCCGATGGGCCCGGGCCAAGCATAGGGAGCGGCCCCATATGCCGCAACCGCAGGCCCTGAGCGAAGCTCACATTGCGAACAGCTGATACGGCAAGGCAGGATGAACGAAACGCAATCTATCGACGCCATCGAGTTGATCGATGAGGCGCCCGTGGCGCAGGCGGAAATGTATGCGGACCTGTTCAGCCGCGTACGGGATGGTGTCGCGCGTGTCATCTTCGGCCAGAACGATGTCATCGATCAGGTTCTGGTTACGCTGCTGGCCGGCGGTCATGGGTTGCTGATCGGCGTTCCCGGACTTGCCAAGACGCGCCTTGTCGAAACGCTGGCCACGGTTCTGGGTCTCGACTGGAAGCGCATCCAGTTTACGCCTGATCTCATGCCGGCCGACATAATCGGCTCGGAGATTCTCGAGGAAAACGAGACCGGCCGCCGCACCTTCCGCTTTCTTTCGGGGCCCGTGTTCACCCAGCTCCTGATGGCGGATGAAATCAACCGCGCGAGTCCGCGCACGCAATCCGCGCTCCTGCAATCGATGCAGGAGAAGCATGTAACAGTCGCGGGCCAGCGTTATGATCTGCCGCATCCCTTTCACGTGCTCGCAACGCAGAACCCGCTCGAGCAGGAAGGTACCTATCCGCTTCCCGAAGCCCAGCTCGACCGGTTTCTTCTGCAGATCGATATCGGTTATCCGGATGCCGGCGCCGAACGGCGCATGCTGATGGCGACGACCTTCGGCGAAGAAGCCCCGGTCGACCGCGTTTGCGACGCCGAGGCACTTCTCGGCGCGCAACGTATTGTCCGGCATCTGCCCGTCGGCGAGAAAGTCGTCGAAGCCTTGCTTCGTCTCGTGCGCGCGGCGCGGCCCGACGAGAGCGGCAGCGAGACCCTGCGCCGACAGGTCGCCTGGGGACCGGGTCCGCGCGCCAGCCAGGCGTTCATGCTCGCGATCCGCGCCAAGGCGCTGATCGAAGGGCGTTTTGCACCCTCCGTCGACGATGTCGCCGCTCTCGCGCAGCCGGTGCTGCGTCACCGCATGGCGCTCAGTTTCGCCGCGCGCGCCGAAGGCATCAGGATTTCGGAGGTCATCGACCGGCTGTGCCGGAGTCATCTTTGACCGAAACCGATCGTTCGGAGCGGCTGCAAAAAGCCGCAAATCCGGGGCTGGAGGCCGAAGCGCTGGCGGCGCGGCTGCCGCCCTTGCTGGTCGACGCCGAACGCCTGTCTTCGATCGTCGGGCTCGGTGTTCACGGCCGTCGCAAGGCCGGGACCGGAGAAACGTTCTGGCAGTTCCGCCGCTACGCGAAGGGTGACGGAACCAACACGATCGACTGGCGGCAATCGGCGAAGTCGCAGCATCTCTTCGTCCGCGAGCGCGAATGGGAGGCGGTGGAGGCGGTCTGGTTCTGGTGCGACCGATCGGCGGGAATGCGGTTTGCGTCCGATCGGAATCTGCCGACCAAATTCGGCCGTGCTGCTCTTCTGACGCTGGCGCTGGCGTCGCTCCTGGTGCGTGGCGGCGAGCGCATCGCCCTGCTCGGCGCCGGGCGTGCACCGGCGGGAGGACGCACCGCACTCAATCACATGGCACGCATGCTCACCGAAGCGCCAGACAGCGAAACCGCGCTGCCCGATGCCGCGCCCGGAAAAAATGCCCAACTCGTCTGGTTCGGCGATTTTCTTTCGCCGCTCGCAGAGATCGACGGCGCGGTCCGCAAATTCGCCGGTGCCGGTCTCACGGGCCATCTCGTTCACATTATCGATCCCGCCGAACAGGATTTTCCCTATAACGGCCGCACGCGCTTCGAATGGGCGCCGGCGCGGATGAGCGAACTGCTCGGCCGCGCGGAGAGCGTGCGCGACGCCTATTGCCGGCGTTTTCAGGCGCAGGCGGAGCAGGTGAGCGTGTTGGCGCGCCGGCTGGGCTGGAACTATCTTGCCCACCGTACCGACCAGCGGCCCGAAACGGCGCTGGTCGCGCTTTACGCGACATTGGGCGGCGTTCCGGCCAATAACATCGGCATGCAAGCCAGAGCGTAATGAACCTCGTCCCGGCTCTCTCTTTTGGCACACCCTGGATTCTCGCGGCGCTCGCCGTTCTGCCGGCGATATGGTGGCTCTTGCGCGTCACGCCGCCGGCGCCGCGGCGCATCGCCTTCCCGCCATTGCGGCTGCTTGCCGGCCTTGCAGCAAAGGACGAAACCCCGGCGCACACACCGCTCTGGCTGCTCGCTTTGAGGCTGCTTGCAGCAGCCCTGATCATCGTGGCGCTCGCGCAACCAAGGCTGGGCGAAGGTCCGCCGCTTCCCGGCCGCGGACCCCTTGTCCTGTTCGTCGACAATGGCTGGACCTCGGCCGCAAACTGGAATACGCGCAGCGCAGCACTTGCCACGGCACTTTCATCCGCCGCGCAGTCCGGCCGTCCCGTCGCAATCGTGCCGACAGCTTCGCCACCGCCGACGATCGCCCTTCTCCCGGCCGGCGAGGCGCAGCGCCGCGCAAGCGAAGTCACGCCGGAGCCCTGGCTGCCGGATCGGACGCGCGCGGTGGCCGCTCTCGAAAAGGCCAGACTGGGTGGTGCGCCGGAAATCCTGTGGCTGAGCGACGGTCTCGATTACGGGGACAGTACACGGATTGCAGAGTTGCTGGCGCGGCGCGGGCGATTGCGGATCTACGCCGATGGGCCCGGAAAGAATCTCGTCATGCTGCGCTCGCTGCACAATGAAGCAGATGGCTTCGTGGCACATATCGCGCGCGACGCGACGGCCCGCGCGCTGGACGGCAATGTGGCCGCACTCGGCGCACAGGGCGAAACACTCGCTTCGGCGCCGTTCCGCTTTGCGCCGTATGCCGGAGAAACCTCGGCAAGAATTCCACTGCCGCTCGAAATCCGCAACGAAACCGCCCGCGTGGTCATCGAGAACGAAGATTCCGCCGGCGCGATACAATTGCTGGGCACCGGATCGCGGCGCCGAGCCGTCGAGATCGTCTCGGCACGCAATGCGCAGGACGAACAGCCGCTGCTCTCAGATGCTTATTATCTTCAGCGCGCGCTCGCGCCTTATGCCGATGTGCAGAAAGGCACGATCAGCGACGCGCTGGCGCGCAATGTGTCGGTGATCGTCCTCGCCGATATCGGCACGATCGTTGGTGCGGATCACGACCGGGTTGCCCGCTTCGTCGAGCATGGTGGAGTTCTGGTGCGCTTTGCCGGCGGACGAATGACCACAAATGTGGACGATCTCGTTCCCGTGAAGCTGCGCGTGGGCGGTCGCTATCTCGGCGGCGCGCTCGCCTGGGCCCAGCCGCAGCATCTGGCGGCATTCCCCGACGCCAGCCCGTTTCGCGGTCTTTCGGTTCCGCCTGAAGTAACAGTGTCGCGACAAATCCTGGCGGAGCCATCCATCGAACTCGGCGACCGCAGCTGGGCGCGGCTCGCCGACGGGACCCCGCTCGTTACAGGGGCGCCGCGCGGCCGGGGTTGGATCGTACTGTTCCACGTCACCGCAAGCCCTGCCTGGTCGAACCTTCCGCTTTCGGGTCTCTATGTCGAGATGCTGCAGCGGCTGCTCGACCTTGCCGGCGGTGCGCAACCCGCACAGCTCGCCAGCGATGCCAATGCGGTCTTCCCGCCCCTGATGACGCTTGACGGCTTCGGGCGCCCGGTCAAGCCGCCTGCCGATGCGCTTCCGCTGCGCGGTTCGGAAATCGCGTCCGCAAGACCGTCTCCTGCGCATCCTCCCGGACTTTACGGACATGACGGCGCCGAGATGGCGCTGAACGCCGGCAATGATTCGCTGCGGCTCGATCCGCTTCGCCCGGCAGGCTATCAGGTGCAGGGCTATTCACGGTCAGCGGCGCTCGATCTCGAAGACGCGCTTCTCGCACTGGCGCTCGCGATCCTGCTTGCCGATGGCTGCATCGGACTGTGGCTGCGGGGCCATCTGCCCGCGCCGCGCGTGGCTGGCCGCGCCGCAACCATCTTCGCCCTGGTGTTCATCCTGGCGCCGTTTCATGCGCGTGCGGACGATGCCTTCGACATGAAAGCCGCGCTGGATACGCGCCTCGCTTATGTGAAGACAGGTCTGCCCGATGTAGACGCGATGAGCGCCGCGGGGCTTGCGGGCCTCGGCCTGGTGCTGAAGGCACGCACCTCCTATGAACCGCTCGATCCGGTCGGCGTCGATCCGGACAAAGACGACCTCAGCTTTTTTCCATTGCTGTACTGGCCGATGGATCCCCGCGAACACGATCTTTCGCCCCACGCGCTCAGCAAAATCTCCGATTACATGCGCAATGGCGGAACAATCCTGTTCGACACCCGTGACCTGACGCTGGGCAGCATTCGCGGGCCGGCCTCGCCGGGCGAACAAACTCTCAAACGGCTGCTGTCGAAACTCGACATGCCGCCGCTTGAACCCGTGCCCGCCGATCATGTGCTGACAAAGACATTTTATCTCATCCAGGATTTTCCGGGCCGCTGGTCGGGAGGAAAAGTCTGGGTGGAGGCATTGCCGCCTCCCGATCCCGATTCCGGTCCGGCGCGCGGCGGCGATGGCGTCTCGCCGGTGATTATCGGCAGTAATGACTGGGCGGCGGCCTGGGCCGTGGACAGCCAGGGCCGCCCGCTTGCCGATGTAACACCCGGCGGCGACGAGCAGCGGGAGATGGCGTACCGGTTCGGCGTCAATGTCGTGATGTATGCGCTGACCGGGAACTACAAGACCGACAACGTGCACGCCCAGGCGCTTCTGGAGCGCCTGGGGCATTAGGCAGCCGCGCGGCGATGCATTTCTCCATCGATTTCGCACCTTATATCGGCGTCGTTTGGATCTGGCTGATAGCCGCCGCGGCAGCGGCGATGCTGATTTATGCGCTGTGGTTGCGGGCGCGCGGCGCGCTTGCGCGGGCGCTCGTCTTTGTTTTCGGCTGTCTGGTGCTCGCCAATCCGCTTATCGTAAGAGAGACGCGACTGCCGTTGCCCGACATTGTAGCCCTGGTCGTCGATCATTCCGGAAGCATGAACATCGGTCATCGCCGAGCCGAGGCGGACAGGGCGGCCGCGGAAATCGCCAACCGCCTTTCCAAAGACAAAAGCATCGAGCTGCGGCGCGCCGAAGTGGTGTCGCCCGTGAACGAAGATACCGGCACGCGGCTTCTTGCCGGCGTGACCTCTGCGCTGGCCGACGCGCCGCCGGACAGGATTGCGGGTACCATCGCGATTACCGACGGCGAGGTTCACGATGCGCAGACGGCCGGGGCGGCGACGCTGCACGGCCCTTTTCAGGCGCTGATTGTCGGCCATCGCGGCGAACGCGACCGCAAGCTCACAGTGGTCAGCGCGGCGCGCTATGCCATTGTCGGCCAGTCCGCGGATATTGTCGTGCGCGTTGACGATTACGGCTCCAGCGCAGCCGGATTTGCCCAGGTCCATTTGCGTGTCGGCGGCGTCGATGCGGGAACGCGCTTCCTGCCCACCGGCCGGAATGCGGTGATCCATATTCCTGTGCTTCATGGCGGCGAGAATGTGGTAGAGATCGAGGCGCGGCCGGGTCCGGCGGAGCTGACACTCGCCAACAACCGCGCGGTGGTTACGATCTATGGCGTGCGCGACCGGTTGCGGGTGCTGCTCATCTCCGGCCAGCCGCATGCGGGCGAACGCGTCTGGCGCTCGCTGCTCAAGGCCGACCCGTCCGTCGATCTCGTGCATTTCACGATCTTGCGACCGCCCGACAAACAGGATCAGACTCCCATCGATCAGCTTTCGCTCATTGCATTTCCCACCCGGGAATTGTTCGTCGAAAAGCTTGCCAATTTCGATCTGGTGATTTTCGACCGCTATACCGAACTCGGAATCCTGCCGATGGAGTATTTCGAGAATATTGCGCATTACGTCGAAGACGGCGGCGCACTGCTTGTTTCATCGGGTCCGGAATTCGCCTCGACGCAGAGCATTTTCCGCACGCCGCTGGCCGCCGTCCTTCCCGCACAGCCCACGGGAGAAGTCGTCACCCAGCCGTTCAAGCCCATGCTGACGCCGGCCGGCGAAGCTCATCCCGTCACCCGCGGCCTGCAGGGCGCTAACGAAGGCAACAAACCGCCAAGCTGGGGCCGCTGGTTCCGAATCATCGGGGCCAACAGGGTCGCGGGCGAAACGCTGATGTCGGGCCCGGACAATCGTCCGCTTCTTGTGCTCGATCGCGTCGGAAAGGGACGCGTGGCGGAAATTCTTTCCGACCAGGGCTGGCTGTGGGCGCGCGGTTTCGAGGGCGGCGGCCCGCAAGCGGAATTGCTTCGCCGGCTTGCGCATTGGCTGATGAAGGAGCCGGAGCTCGAGGATGAACGGCTGTGGGCCAGCATCGCGAATGGCCAGATCGAGATTGACAGGCAGACTCTCGCGGCGAGCGCGAAGCCCGTGACGCTGACCTATCCTTCCGGGCGCACGATGACGCTGCCGCTGAGGCAGGTTCAGCCGGGGCTCTGGCGCGGAAGCGCAAAGGCGGGCGAACTGGGTCTTTATCGCGCGACCGACGGAATATTGAGCACGGTCACCGCCAGCGGTCCGCTCAATCCCAAGGAAGTTGCCGATGTGCGCGCGACGGATGCCATTCTTCAGCCCATTGCCCGCGCGACGGGCGGGTCGGTGCATTGGCTCGCCGATGGTGGCGTGCCGAAGATACGCCGTGTGAGCGCGGGAGAACCTGCATCGGGCAGCAACTGGATCGGCCTGCGAGCCAATCACGCCTATCGCGTCACGCAGGTCGAACAGGAACCGCTGCTCCCGCCCTGGCTCGCGCTCCTGCTGGTTCTCAGTTCGCTGCTTCTCGCCTGGAGGATGGAAGGGCGATAGCGGTGCAGTGCATCCCGGGGGAAGGGTGCTGAAAAATCAGGTACTGTCCTAAATAGGACACTCGGCAGGGGATTTAGGACAGTCGGCTCAGATGGCGAGCCTGCATGTTCCGTCGCGCCCGTCGTAAACCATTACCATTTTTTGGAATACCGTTCGGCCCAGAAGGGCAGAATGCGGTTGCTGACCAGCCTTCAATTTCACCCCCAGAAAACGGCCATATTGTAAAAATCCTAAAGCAACAATTCTGATATGACCGAGATACACGTCAAACTTTTCAGTGCCGCCAATTCCCGATCCCTCTTGGTGATCTACGAGTGGCAGTTGCAGCTGCTGCGCCAACTCAACGTCTATTGCGCTCTCTCCCGCGCCAGTATCAATCAGTGCATCAACAAGCTGAGGAGGGGGCGGGCTCGCGTGGGTAGCTTGTATTGCCTCTTGTACTTTCGCGGGGTCAGAATGAAAAAGACCGGGGTTGAATCCAATTTCAACAGCGATGGTCGGTCCCTTTAGCGCCAGATGCTGAGGAGCCGTTATGATCTGAGGCGGGGCGGTGCCTGGAACAATGAAAAAGGGAGGAAATCCACAGTCCGCAATCGGCATTATAATGCCGCCATTGCGGGCTTGAATAATACTGACGCTGGCAGCGTAGCGGCAGGCGCGCCAACTTGGCGAATCAGATATGGACCGCGGCCGAATCTCAGGACAGCAGCTTGGGCAGCCGCATCCAATGTGTCCCATGCTCCAAAAAGTTCCCCCCCTTTGAATACGACAAATTTTCCTGCGTATGTCCTTTCGAGTTCTCGCCGCTGCGCCTCGAATGCGCGAATTTCCGTTTCTAAGGGGTGGTGGGTTTCGTGCGTTTCGTTTGCCATGTTTCCAAGTCCTCCCCGGTCAAGTCCCCAACTGTACGCCAGCACGGTCCGGCATGTCACGCCACAGGATTGTGACCTTTTCAAGTGAAGAAACGCTAAAGGTGGCGTCTCGGTCGCGAAAGGTCCCACGCCTTCGGATATGTCACCCCCTACCCTCTTTGATTACCGTGAACCGCCCCTTGAATTGTCCATGATGGCGGGTGAACTGGATCGTGTCCGCACGGTCAAGATTCTGCGGGTCTTCAGTGGTTGTGCCGAAAGGCAATTCGCCGTCGAGTGCAGCGGCAATCAATTCGCGGATACTCCAAACGTCATCCGTCACGCCAGGCGGCATCGCGGGCGAGATTTTCAGCGTCTCATGCACGCGGCAAAAATTGTAGTGCATCGCATACAGGGCAACGGCCGCGACATGGTGCTCGCATTCCTTTGAGACGCCATTCGTCAGCCACGTGAAGCGGCGCTGTTGCATCCGCGGGTATCCGCCGCCCTGTCCGAAAGGGCCCATTTTTCGAGATAGGCCGCATCGTGATAACGGCGCGCCCGCCGACCCATCCAGACATCGGCCACGCTGCCGATATCGAGTGCAATGCCGCCGCATTGCTTGACCCGATTGCAATAGATCTTGCCGAGAATGCCGGCGGCGACGAGAACAGGCTGCCCCTTCCCGATATTGCCCAGCGACTGCATGACATTCTCGAACACAGTGGGATAATGCGGGGGCACGGGACGTTCACCGGAATTGGAAACCTGGTTGGGAATCCGAAAAAGCATGACGTCCTCTGCTTCGAATGCCGCGCGCAGCCTGTCGGACAGGTCCGGATAGCAACTGATCAGCCCGAGTTTCGGCATTCCCCGCAGAATTTCCTGGTAAAACGGGAGAAGATCGCGGTGGAACCAGCAGTTTGTTATTACGCGATCCGGCGGTGCCGATGAGAGGGCGGCGTGCGCGTTGCGGAGCGCGTTGATCGTACCGCACGCCCCCCGAATGTCGTACTTGTTGCCGCCGGTCCTGTTCTTCAGGTCGTGATAAAGGCGTTTGATGCGCCCGGTGCAGGGCACGCCGATCACATCTGCATTCGCGACCGCCTCGAATGTCGCGCGGCTCAACTGTTCAAGTGCCGATCCCGGAAGCCATCGACCGAGATGCATCAGGGCCGCTTTCCGGGCCGCGAGCTGGTGCAGATCCCGGAATTCGCGGTTGCAGGCGCCGAGTATATTGCCCTCGCCATCGCCCAGCCGCAGGCAGGATGCCGGGCGTCCGGCTTCGATCACCGCGCGAATGCGCTGTGCCAGCAAGGGTTCATAGCCCGGCACCGCGAAGGCATGGCTTCGGTTTCGGGCGAGCAGGTCCTCAAGCCAGCCGGCCATCACGCCCTGATCGTAACGGGCCGCGAACCGCTCCAGTTCGGCGAAGTCGAAATGTCTGACCGGCTGCATTGGCCTTCATCGGAAATCTGCGGCAATCATTATCGGCGTGTTCCGCAACCGTCTCAATCGGGCCATTGCTTACAAAATGATCTTCGACCAGCATTCCATTTCGGAAGACAGGATGGCCGCCGGATATGAGCGCCTGGAGCGGCACGGATTCATCGCGATCTGGCGCGGCTTTCTGTTTGTGAGAGGCGAGATTGCCGGGCGGGACAGCGTCAATGTCCTCCTGTCTTCGTTCCGTCGTCTTGGCCCGCAGGCAACCCTGGCCCTTGCAAAAGGCTCCTTCCTTCTTGCCATCCTCGACTGCCGGTCACGCGAAGTCTTTGTCTGCGTCGATCCGTTCGGATTGGCGCGCCTGTTTGCCGCGGACGCCGTCCTGTCGGACGATCTGTTCGAACTGATTATCCGGCTTGGGTATGACGAGGGTCAGCTGGATCTTGCGGCGCTCGCCTTCTTTCTCCGTTTCGGCTTCTACGGCATGGGCCGCACGATTGACCGCCGCGTACGATTTCTCGCGGGGGACGACATCGCGTATCTTTCGTCGTCCAACGATCTTCGCCGGCTGCGAAAATCGCTGCCCGATTTTGACCATGCGCCGGAAACATTCGACTTCGACGCCTATCTGCGCGACGTGCGAACCGCCATTCAATCGCAGCAGATTTCGCTCGACCTGACGGGCGGGTACGACAGCCGCCTGCTTGCGGCATGCCTGAAGGATTTGATTGCGGAAACGGCGACAACCGGCCAGCCCGGAAATCTCGATGTCGCGATCGCAGCCCGTGTTGCTGCGGTGCTGAAGCTGCCGCACATCAAGACGCGACACGACATTGCCGGCTTTGCCGAGCGTGCGCCGACCCTGCTACGGCTGACGCACGCCCAGACGGGGCTGCTTGCTTACGACCATGTCTATCAGCTCACGCGCGAGCGGCAGTTGCGCGGCACCACGCTTGTCATTGCCGGAATTGGCGGCGAACTGTGGAAGGACATATTGTG
>DATJUM010000177.1:0-16827 GCA_035502355.1 Rhizomicrobium sp.
AGCGCTTCCTCGCCACGCGCATCTCGGCCGCCCGAATCACATGCCAAAGCTACGGCTCGCGCCTCCCGCCGGGGAATCCCGTCACCCCTTTTCCAGTCAGCTGTAGCAATTATGATTCACTTGTTCTCGGATGCGCCCTAAGGGCGGCCAAAAACTTAACGTGCTTCCCGATTTCCTGATTGGTGCTGCCGCCGAAGTGGCGGGTGCCCCACTTCTTACTGGAAATCAGAAGGACTTCTACAAGTATTTTCCTACGGTGCCACTGATCTGCCCAGCAAGCTAGGGTCGTCCCGCGCCGAAACGACGGACTTTTCCCAATTGTGCCAATGAATAGCTGAACCTCACTTGCTCTTGATCGTAAGAGCGTTTACGGTAAACGTCTCGTCCGACCCGTTCGTGCTGCTCAGTTCGAAGCCGTAGTCGATCTGGTCCAGGGTGGAATTGGCCTTCAGGTAGTTGTTGTTCACGAGCCAGGTGAGCATGGCGAGGATGTCGACGCGGCCGTGGCTGATGCCGAAAGTCCACGCGCCGTTCGGACTGGGGAGCTGCCAGATGAGTTCGGAACCGTATTGGCACAGATACCAGGATTTCACCGGAACGTGATGCGTCCCGCCGAACTTGATCGGACCGGCCACCGGAGGGTCGCCATCGCACTGTCCGTGCCCCGCGACCTCATGTTGGATCATCACTTCGTCGGCGTAGTTGTTCAGCCAGATATCGTAGCCCGTATCGTCGATGGTGTTGGTCGAAGTGTCGGACGTTTCCGAGAATGACGAGTATATGTAGTGCATGCGACTCACGCGCGAACTGTAAAGCTGTTGTGTGTCGGGGTAGGACACGACAGCCGTGTTGCCCACGGGCATGTTGGCGATCACGTACCAGTCGCCGGGGTTCGTCGAATAAAGCGTCTGCTGCCAGCCATCAATCGGGTTCCACACGTCCTGATTGACGTAGGTGTTGTAGCCATTGCTCGCGGTTATCTGCGGGTAATAGGTATACGCTCCCGACTTGGGGCACGAGCCATTGGCTTTGGACGTCACGCACTGCTGTGCGCTTGCTGTTCCGGCAAGCGGGCCCAGTGCAATGATCAGCAGTGCAGGGAAGAGAAGGACCCGGCTGTCTCGCATGAAGGAACCTTTCAGCGCGAAGGTTTCGACGTAACAAGGCCGCTTTGGAGAGAGGCAGACCGTTTCAGCGTAGGGCGAAATGGGAAAGGTGTCAGCAACTTCGTGCCGGATGGTTTCTGTGAGTTTACCGTTGGAACGGGAACTTACTTCGATTTCGTCGCGGTCGCGCAGACCGGAGAAAGGCGTCGAACGCGCCTTCGGTCGTGATCCAATGGTGCGGCTCGGGGTCGAGAGCCGGTACTGAATAGATTTTTGTCAGCGACACCGCGCGCGCTCGATTTCTCCGGAGATGAGCCGCTGCCCGGCCCACTCTTGCGGCGGAGGCTGGCGATCGTTATCTTAGCCAGACCTAGCCAGGGTGCGCCCATGCCCATCGTGAACATGCTCGAAGCCAAATCCAATCTGTCCCGTCTGGTCGAAGCGGTCGAAAGCGGGGCGGAAAAGGAGATCATCATTGCCCGCAATGGCCGTCCCGCCGCGAGGCTCGTTCCGGTGCAACAACCTGCTGCGGGCAAGCGGATCGGGGTTGCCAAGGGTAAATATGTGATTCCGGAGACTATCGACGAGGAAAACCCTCTGATCGAGAAGCTTTTTTATGGCGAGGTGGAATGAGGATTCTCCTCGACACGCATATCGCTTTGTGGGCGATCGTGGAGGATCGGCGGCTGCCCAAGGATGCACGAAGTCTGATCAACGATCGTGACAATTTCATAGCTGTGAGCGCTGCTTCGGTGTGGGAGATCGCGATCAAACATGCTGTCTCGCGCGGAAAGGCCAACGCCGTTCCGATGTCCGGCCGCGATGCCCTGAAGGACTTTATGGCAGCAGGTTATGAATTGCTATCCGTTTTGCCCGCACACGCAGCGGCCATCGATTCGTTGCCAATGATTCACCGCGATCCGTTCGATCGAATTCTGATAGCGCAGGCTATCGTCGAACCACTCCGGCTTGTGACATCAGATCGAAGAATCGCAGAGTACAGCGACACTATAGTTCTGGTGTAGGGAAATTCACAGTTCCGCCACAGCCTTCCCGAGCCGCTCCAGCCCCGTCGCAATGCGCGTCGCATCCTGCGCGAAGCAGATGCGGAGATAGGAATCGGCGTGTGTATCCCCGGCGTAGCTGAACGCAGACCCCGGTGCCGTGCCCACCCGGGCTTCGCGGACGAGGCGGATGGCGAAGTCGAGGCTGTTCTGCAATCCCTCGACATGCAGGAAACCGTAAAACGCGCCTTCGGGCTCGATCCAGCGGATGCGGTTCTGGGTCGAAAGCCAGTCCTGCACCACCGCTTTTCCGGCGCGGCAGCGCGCGAGCATTTCGGCGCGGAACGCGTCGCCTTCCGGTGACAGCGCAGCGAGCGCGCCCCACTGTGCAAAGGTCGTAGCGCCGGTGTTGTCGGCCGCCGACATCATCCACATCTGCCGGCCGAGCGATGCGGGATGGACGAGCCAGCCGATGCGCCAGCCGGTCATCGCCCAGGGCTTCGAAAAGCTGTTGATAACAAATATCGCGTCGTCGGGTTCGGCGATCTGAAGAAACGACGGCGCGTGGCTGCGGCCATCGTACAAAATTGTTCCATAGACTTCGTCGCTGATGATCGCGATGCCGCGTTCGCGCGCGAAAGCGAGAAGCGTTTCCTGCTCGGCGCGCGACATGACCCAGCCCGTCGGATTTCCGGGAGAGGCGAGGAAGATCGCCTTGGTGCGCGCATCGCAGGCCGCGGCGACGCTGTCGAAATCGAGCCGCCAACGGGGCGGCGCGGCGTGCCAGTCATCCACCAGCCGCGCGAATTTCACCTCAGCGCCGCAAATCTCCGCCGCCTGGAAAATATTGGGCCAGACCGGCGAGACCACGACAATGTTGTCGCCGGTCTCGACCACGCATTGGAGCGCGCAGATCACCGCGAGCATCGCAGAACCCGGCACGGTAATCCGTTCGAGCGCGACATTCGCGCCGGCCACGCGGCGGTGAAACTCCCGGATGGCATCCCGCAACGGCGTAATGCCGCGGGCATTGGTATAAAATGTCTTCCCCTCGTCGAGGGCGCGCTTCGCGGCCTCGCGGATGAAGGCGGGGGTGACGAGATCGCTCTCGCCGAACCACAGTGCGATGACATCGGGATCGTGCAGCGCGGTACCGGAAACGAGGGCGATTCCGTTGGGTTCGAGTGTCCGGATGGCGGGGCGGATGGGGGATTTCGGGAACGCATGAAGCATGACGCCATCCGCGCGCAAGCGCTTGCACCCGTCAACTGCTGTTCCTATAACCCCTGCCATTCCGCACGCGCAGGGTGGGCGAGAGGCGAGTTGCCGCGGACCCGTCCGGTTGCCCTTCGGGGTGGTCCCCTCGCGTCAGGTCAAACCGGAAAAGGAACGTAAAACCCATGGCTTTGCCAGACTTCAGCATGCGCCAGCTTCTCGAGGCCGGCGCGCATTTCGGCCATCGCACGCAGCGCTGGAACCCCAAAATGGCGCCCTTCATCTATGGCTCGCGCAATTCGATCCACATCATCGATCTGACCCAGACCGTACCGCTGCTGCACCAGGCGCTCGTCGCGCTGCGCGACGTGGCGGCTGGCGGCGGCCGCATTCTCTTCGTCGGCACCAAGCGCCAGGCGAGCGAGCCGGTCGCGGCGGGGGCGAAACGCTGCGCGCAATATTACGTGAACCATCGCTGGCTCGGCGGTACGCTGACCAACTGGCAGACGATCTCCAATTCGATCAAGCGGCTTCGCGGCATCGAAGAGACGCTGAATTCGGCGGGGGGGTCGGGTCTTACCAAGAAGGAGCTCCTGGGCCTTTTGCGCGAGCGCGACAAACTCGAACGTTCGCTCGGCGGCATCAAGGAGATGGGCGGCCTGCCCAACATGCTGTTCGTGATCGACACCAACAAGGAGCAGATCGCGGTGGCCGAGGCGAGGAAACTCGGTATTCCCGTCGCGGCGATCCTGGATTCCAATTCCGATCCGGACGGCATCTCCTATCCGGTGCCAGGCAATGACGATGCGGCGCGCGCACTGTCGCTCTATTGCGATCTCGCCGCGCGGGCGATCATCGACGGCCTGTCGGAAAGCCAGACGGCAGCCGGAATCGACTTGGGCGAGGCGGAAGAGGCGCATGACGAACCCCATGTGCCCGAAGCCGGCCCCGCCGAAGCGGCCGCAGCGGTGTAGCGGCGCCATCGCGCACTTTCATTGTCATGGCCCGCAAATGCGGGCCATGACAGTTGTTTGTTTCAAGCGATCGGTCGATCGGCGATTGCCAGAGAAGGAATGAAGTTGTCATGGCTGAGATCACGGCGGGAATGGTCAAGGAGCTGCGCGAGAAGACCGGCGCGGGCATGATGGATTGCAAGACGGCGCTCGCCGAGGCGGGCGGTGATCTCGAAGGCGCGGTCGACTGGCTGCGCAAGAAGGGCATTTCAAAGGCGGCGAGGAAAGCGGGCCGCGTCGCGGCCGAAGGGCTGATCGCCATTGCTGTGGCGGGTCACACGGGCGCGGTTGTCGAAGTGAATTCGGAGACGGATTTCGTTGCGCGCAACGAGGCCTTCAAATCCTTCGCGAAGGAGGCAGCGAGCCTCGCGCTCGAAACCGCGGATGATATCGACCGGCTGCTCGCCGCGCCGATGGCCAGCGGGGCTACGGTACAGGACACGCTCACCGAGCTGATCGCAAGGATTGGGGAGAACATGAGCGTAAGGCGGGCCGCGGTGCTTTCCGTGTCGCCGGGAATCGTCGCCTCCTATGTTCACAATGCCGCCGCGCCCGAGCTTGGAAAGATCGGGGTTCTCGTCGCGCTGCAATCGGCCGGCGATGTGGAGAAGCTTGCCGCGCTCGGCAAGCAGATCGCAATGCATGTCGCCGCAGCATCGCCGCTTGCGCTGAACGTGAATCAGCTTTCGCCGGATGTCGTTGCGCGCGAACGCGATGTGCAGCGCGAGCTTGCGCGGCAATCGGGAAAGCCCGAAAACGTCATCGACAAGATGATCGAAGGCCGGATGCGCAAATTCTACGAAGAGTCGGTGTTGCTCTCGCAGATTTTCGTCATCGACGGCGAATCGCCGGTGGCCAAGGTGGTGGAGCGCGCGGCCAAGGAGATTGGCACGCCGATCGAGATTACCGGGTTTGTCCGATTCGCCGTGGGCGAGGGCGTCGAGCGACCGCTGGGCGGCGATTTCGCAGATGAAGTAAAGGCGATGGCCGGCCGCTGAGCCGGCGGGGGATTATCAATGGGCGAAGCGCCAAGATACCGCCGGGTCCTGCTCAAGGTCTCGGGCGAAGCGTTGATGGGCGCCCAGAGCTACGGCATCGACATCACTGCCGTGGAGCGTATCGCAGCCGATATCGGGGAGGCTTGCGCGAGCGGGGTGCAGGTCTGCCTTGTGATCGGCGGCGGGAATATCTTCCGCGGTCTGGCGGGCGCGGCAAAGGGTATCGAGCGGGCGACTGCCGATTACATGGGCATGCTGGCGACGGTGATGAACGCGCTTGCCGTGCAGGCCGCGCTGGAACGCATCGGCGTGCCGACCCGCGTACAATCGGCCATCCCGATGGAGTCGGTCTGCGAACCCTATATAAGGCGCCGGGCCATCCGCCACATGGAGAAGGGCCGGGTCGTGATCTTTGCGGCCGGAACCGGCAATCCGTTCTTCACGACGGACACCGCGGCGGCTTTGCGTGCGGCGGAGATGAATTGCGCCGCCATGCTCAAGGGTACCCAGGTCGATGGCGTTTACAGCGCCGACCCCAAGCGCGATCCTTCGGCCAAACGGTTCGAATCGCTGACCTATCACGACGTGCTCGCCCGCGATCTCCAGGTGATGGATGCCTCCGCGATCAGCCTTTCGCGCGAGAACAGGATCCCCATCATTGTGTTTTCCATTCATGACCGGGGAGCGCTCGCTGCCGTATTGCAGGGCAGGGGACGCTGCACCATCATTTCCGACTGAGGCGAATCTCCGGCCTGAACGGAGGACGGGCACATGACAAACACATTCGACAAGGAAGATCTCAATCGGCGCATGAACGGTTCGGTCTCGGCGCTGAGAGCGGAGTTCGCGGGCCTGCGCACCGGCCGCGCCAATACCGCCCTGCTCGAGCCCGTGCATGTGGACGCCTATGGCAGTGCGATGCCCATTGCGCAGCTTGGCACGGTCAGCGCTCCGGAACCGCGCCTGCTGACGGTGCAGGTGTGGGACAAATCCATGGTCAAGGCGGTCGACAAGGCGATCCGCGATGCGGGCCTCGGCCTTAATCCGCAGATCGACGGACAGCTGCTGCGCATTCCAATTCCCGAGCTCAATGAGGAGCGGCGGCGGGAACTTGCCAAGCTTGCCCACAAATATGCCGAGCAGGCGCGCGTCGCGGTGCGCAATGTGCGGCGCGATGGAATGGAGATTCTCAAGAAACTCGAAAAGGATCACAAGATCGGCGAGGACGAGCATCGCAAGAAAGGCGAGGAACTGCAGAAGATCACCGACGCCCATATCCACGACATCGACCACGCCCTTCAGGTGAAAGAGCAGGAGATCATGCAGGTCTGATGAGGTCGGAAGCGGGAGGGGCAGTATCCGTTCTGGCGTCGCAAGCGAGCCTGCCGCGCCATGTCGCCATTATCATGGATGGAAACGGCCGCTGGGCCAAGCGCCGCCACCTGCCGCGCGCCGCCGGCCATGTGGCTGGCGTTTCCGCCGTCCGTGATGTGGTACGCGCCGCCATCGATGTCGGGCTTTCCTATCTCACGCTTTACGCCTTCTCGTCAGAGAACTGGCGCCGGCCGCCGACTGAAGTTTCGCATCTGATGGGGCTGTTCCGCGCCTATTTTCGCGAGGACGTGGACGAGCTTGTCGCGCGCAATGTGCGCATGCGCATTATCGGCAGCCGCCGTCGCGCCGACAGGGACATCCTGGCCATGATCGAGGACGGCGAGGCTCGCACCGCCGGCAATACCGGTCTCAATCTCACTTTTGCGTTCGATTACGGCGCGCAGGAAGAGATTGCCGCCGCAGCGCGCGAAATGGCGAGGGCAGCCATGCTTGGCCAGCTCGATCCCGATGCGATCACGCCGGCCATGTTTGCAGCCCGGCTTCTCACCAAGGGCCTGCCAGATCCCGACCTCCTGATTCGCACAAGCGGCGAGCGCCGGCTGAGCAATTTCCTGCTCTGGCAATCGGCCTATGCCGAACTTGCCTTTGTCGACACGCTGTGGCCCGATTTCAAGCGTGCGCAATTCCTCGAGGCGCTGGAGCTTTATGCCCAGCGCGAGCGTCGCTTCGGCGCCGTGACGCCCGAAGCTGTGGCCTAGGGCTTTGACAACCGGCTCCGAGACCGTGGGCAGGCTGGAATGGCCCGTGCGTGCATTGTTCGGATCGTTGCTCGCCGCTTCGGCACTCATCGCCATTTTTGCCGGCGGCGAGGTGTTCGCGGCGCTCGTCGCCGTCCTCGCCTTCGCGGCGGCACGCGAGTGGCACCGGCTCGTCAGTGGCCCCCATTATGCGCTGCCGGCCTTGGCCACCTGCGTCGCCATGGGCGTGGCCGTTCTTTGGGCCGTCCTTTCCCCGGCGTCGTTATGGCCAGTATGGTGCCTGGTAACCGGTAGTGTGACAGCCGCGGGACTCGCAAGAATGACCGGCGTTCCGCCGCTTTGGAATGGAGTTGGCGCTCTCTATGTCGGCGTGCCGGCGCTTTCGCTGACGGACCTGCGCGTGAACGCGGCGCACGGGATTGCGGCTGTTCTGCTGGTGTTTTTCACCGTCTGGATCGCGGATACGGGAGCTCTTGCGGCTGGCCGCTTCATCGGCGGCCCCAGACTGGTCCCCCGGCTTTCGCCCAACAAGACTTGGGCCGGGCTTCTGGCCGGCACGCTGCTTCCGGTCGCGATCATCGTCCCTCTTATCGGGCTTTGGGGCGGATGGGTCTGGGAAGCCGTGCTTGTTGTGCTCGCTCTTGCTCTTGCCGGACACGCCGGCGATCTCTTTGAATCCTGGGTCAAGCGCCAGATGGGCCGCAAGGACAGCGGCGGCCTGATTCCCGGACATGGCGGGGTACTCGACCGCCTTGATTCCACCCTCTTTGCGGCGCCACTTGGCGCGCTTCTGGTGTTCGCATTCGGTTTGGATCCGCTTTGTGGAGGTCATCCGTGACGCCGGCCTTGGACGATTTTCTCCCCGCAAACGCGGTTCGCCGCCGGCTGACGGTGCTGGGCAGTACGGGCTCTATCGGGCTCAGCACGCTGGATGTGGTCGCGCATGCGCGAGCGCGTTACGGCTCCGATGCGTTTCCGATCGAAGCCCTTACTGCACAATCGAATGTCGAGGTGCTGGCGGAGCAGGCGCGGCGCTTCCGCCCCCGGCTCGCGGCGGTCGCCGATGAAAACTGTCATGCTGCGCTGAAGGATGCGCTGGCTGGGGAAGGCATCGAAACCGCTGCCGGCCGCGACGGATTGATGCGCTCCGCAAGCGCGGCAAGCGATGTCGTGATGGTCGCGATTGTCGGCGCGGCCGCGCTGGAGCCAACGCTTGCAGCGGCACGCCGCGGCGCCACGATCGCGCTCGCCAACAAAGAATGCGTGGTCGCGGCCGGCGAACTGTTCCGCAATGCACTCGCCGAGACACGCGCCACTGTCGTACCCGTGGATTCCGAGCACAATGCAGCCTTCCAGCTGCTGGATTTTGCACAATCACACGCTTTCGAACGTGTCACGCTGACGGCCTCCGGCGGGCCGTTTCGCGAATGGTCGCGCGAGCGCATGTCGGCAGCGACGCCGGAGCAGGCCGTGGCGCATCCCAACTGGTCCATGGGCGCGAAAATCTCGGTGGACAGCGCGACGCTGATGAACAAGGGCCTCGAACTGATCGAGGCGCATGTATTGTTTGGGCTCGCGCCCGAAAAGCTCGGTGTGATCGTTCATCCGCAATCGCTGGTGCATTGCCTTGTGGCGTATTCCGACGGTTCCACGCTCGCCCATCTCTCCGCGCCGGACATGCGAACGCCGATCGCGCATGCGCTGGCTTGGCCGGTTCGCATCGCTTCCCCGTCCTTGCGGCTCGATTTGGCGCGGGCACGCCAGCTGACCTTCGAAGCGCCCGATCTCGATCGGTTTCCCTGCCTTGCGCTGGCGCAGGCCTGCCTTGAAGCGGGCGGGCTGAAACCGACAATCCTGAACGCAGCCAACGAGATTGCGGTGGCGGCCTTTCTTGAAAGGCAGATCGGATTTCTCGATATTGCCTCCGTGATCGAGGATACGCTTGGCCGTCCGCATGACGGCGATCGCGGCAATGTCGTGGATCTTGCCGGGGTGCTGGCGCTCGATGCCGAAGCGCGCCGGACGGCGAGCGGGTTTTGCCGGCGGCGTGCAGCCTGAAACTTTTGCAGACAGGCGGGGGAAGAAGGACATGAAATGCTTGCACCGGTGCAGGACTTGATCGTCGGAATCTGGCATTACATTGTGCCGTTCCTCCTGATGATCACACCGATCATCTTCTTTCACGAACTCGGTCATTTCCTCATGGCGCGAGCCTGCGGCGTGCGCATTGAAACCTTTTCGATCGGGTTCGGCCCTGCGCTTGCGAGCTGGAACGACCGTTTCGGCACGCGCTGGAAGATCGCCTCTGTGCCGCTCGGCGGCTATGTAAAATTCTTCGGCGACGACAATGCCGCGAGCATCCCCGATCGCGAGCGTCTTGATGGCCTGTCGGCGGGCGAGCGCCAGGTCGCCTTTCCGTTGAAAGCGCTCTGGCAGCGCGCTCTGATCGTCGCGGCGGGCCCCGCTGCCAATTTCGTGCTCGCTATCGTCATTTTGACCGCATTTCTGATGGCGCTGGGAACCTATGCCGCTGCGCCCGAGGTCAGCCGCGTGGTACCCGGCAGTGCCGCAGCCGCGGCCGGATTCCGCGCCGGCGATACGATCCTGGCCGTGAACGGCTCGCCGATCGAGGAATTCGGCGACATTCGCAGCTTTGTTTGGGAGAGGGCCGGGCAGTCGCTAGCCGTGCAAGTGAGACGCGGGTCCCACACGCTCCTGCTGCACGTCACGCCGAGACTCACCCGGATGAATATGATCGGCGGTCCGCAAAAGGTTGGGCTGCTTGGCATCGACGGGCCGCCGCCGAGCCAATGGAAGCATGTCGGCTACGGCTTTTTCTCCGCGGTCGGCGAAGCCTGCAATGAAACGTGGTCGGTCGTTGCGACGACCTTTGACCAGCTCGGACGAATTTTCACCGGGGACGGAAAGTCCAGCCAGATCAGTGGTCCAATCGGAATTGCCAAGCTTTCGGGGGATGTGGCCGCCGTAAGCTGGCTCTCGCTGTTCCGACTCGCCGCGCTCATCTCGATAAGTATCGGTCTGGTCAATCTTTTCCCCATTCCGATCCTCGACGGCGGCCATCTCCTGTATTATGGATTTGAGGCGGTATTGGGCCGACCGCTAGGGGCGAGGGCTCAGGACGTCGGATTTCGGCTGGGATTGGCAGTCATGGTGGGATTGATGCTGCTGGCTGCCTGGAATGACCTTGTCCGTCTGAACCTGTTCTGAAATTCGGTGTCATATCGCGCTTTCGGGCTTCGCCTGTCTGCGCATGTCTGTGTCGAGACGAGCGGATGAGCCTGATCGCCTTTCCCTTCGCGAGGTACAAGCGCGCGCTTCTGGCCGCAGCCTGTGTTACCTCGGTCCTTCCTTATGTTCCCGCCCTTGGTCAGGCGGTGAATCCCGCACCAGCGCCCTCTGGCGCGCCCGCGCCTGCCGCGACGACGCCGGGTCCGGTCATCCAGCACATCGTCGTCCAGGGAGCGCAGCGCATCGAGCCGGCAACGGTTCTTTCCTACATTTCGATCCGCGAAGGCGAGCCCTATGACGAACAGGCGGTGGATCGGTCGCTGAAGACGCTGTTCGCGACAGGCCTGTTTGCCGATGTCAAATTCAACTGGGATGCCCCAAGTTCGACGCTGACGATCAACGTCGTCGAAAATCCCATCATCAACCAGGTGGTGTACGAAGGAAATGACAAGGTCTCCGACAAGGACCTGAACAAGGAAGTGCAGGAAAAGCCGCGCACCGTTTTCACCCGCGCCAAGGTGCAGGCCGACGTGCAACGGATCATCGAGCTCTACCGGCGCAACGGAAAATTCGCCGCCACGGTCGATCCGCAGATCATCCAGCGACCGCAGAACCGCGTCGATCTCATTTTCTCGATCAATGAAGGGCCGACCACCGGCGTGGCGCGCATCTCCTTCATCGGCAACAAGCATTTCCCGGACAGCATGCTCAAGGACCAGATCGCCACGGAAGAAAGCGCGTGGTGGCGCATACTCTCCTCCAACGACAATTACGATCCGGACCGGCTGACCTTCGACCGCGAACAGCTGCGGCGCTTCTATCTCAAGCGCGGCTATGCCGATTTCCGCGTGGTATCCGCCGTCGCCGAACTCTCGCCAGACCGGCGGAATTTCTACATTACATTCACGGTGGACGAGGGCGACATCTACAAATTCGGCAAGGTCATCATCAATTCGAAGATCAAGGAACTGACGCCAGGAAGCCTGCGCCCGCTCGTTCCCATCGTGGACGGGACGACCTACAACGCCGAACTGGTCGACAAATCCATCGATGCGCTCACCAATGCGGCGGGCACCAAGGGCTACGCCTTCGCGGAGATTCACCCGCGTATCAGGCGCAACCACGACACGCGCACTATCGACGTGGTTTTCGACATCGACCAGGGTCCGCGCGTTTATATCGAAAAAATCAACATCGTTGGAAACTCTCGCACGCTCGACAAGGTGATCCGCCGCGAATTCCGGCTTGTTGAAGGCGACGCCTTCAATCGCGTGCTGGTCGACCGCTCGCGCACGCGCATCCGCGCGCTTGGCTATTTCAAGGATGTAAGCATCAAGCCGCTTCCCGGCTCCCAGCCCGACCGCACCGACCTGCAGGTTAACGTAACCGAACAGTCAACAGGCGAGCTTCAGCTCGGCGCCGGATATTCGTCGCTCAGTTCGTTCGTGGGACAGTTCAGCTACACGGAGCGTAATCTGTTCGGCCGCGGCGAATATCTGCGCGCCAGCATCGAGGCTTCGAGTATCAGCAAGGAAGCGCAGATCAGCTTCACCGAACCCTGGTTCATGGACCGGCCGCTCTCCGCCGGCTTCGACATTTATGACATCCTGACCGACTACCTTCAGGTCGATTACCAGAGCAATACCCTGGGTCTTGGTTTGCGCCTGGGTTTCCCGGTTTCGGAATTTGGCTCGGTCGGCCTCCGCTATACGGTCAGCGAGGCGACCGTCTCGCCCTTTTCGGACGCACCCTCGGTCATTCTGGAGGCGGCGGGCAGCGAGACCACATCGTCGATCGGATACAGCTATACTTACAACACGCTCGACGATCCCATCAAACCGCGCAACGGCTATACGTTCCAGTGGAGCCAGGACTTCGCGGGCCTCGGCGGCACGGCGAGATATATTCGAACGCTCGCTTCGGGTGCTGTTCACCATCCAGTTTTTTGGGACCAGTTTGTCGGCACCTTGTCGTTCAACGCGGGTTACATCCAGCCTTACAATGGCAGGGATCTCTATCTCACCGACCGGTTTTACCGGGGCGGCGATACGTTTCCAGGCTTTGCGCTGGCCGGCGTCGGTCCGCGCGAGGTCAGCGCGGCCGGCGAGAACGCCATCGGCGCGGATGCCTATGCGATCGGCACCGCCGATATGCGCCTTCCCGATTTCCTCCCCGCCGACTATGGGATCGCCTTCTCGCTTTTCACCGATTTCGGCACGGTGGGGCATCTGGCGTCGGGGATTCCCGCCGACAATTGCGACCCCTATCCGCCGGGGGTTGTGTGCATCAAGGACAATATGGCATTCCGTGCCACCGCCGGGCTGGGCGTAAACTGGAAATCGCCCTTCGGACCGATTCAGATTTCCTTCGCTTTGCCTTATGTGAAGGAAAGCTACGACAAGTCGCAAATCATTTATTTCAGCGCAGGAACGGGACTCTGAACATGAAAAGATCGAAACTGGTTATCCGCGCCGCCTTGGCCGCGGCCGGACTTGCCGTCGCGCTTGGCGCGGCTCATGCGCAGGCCCCTGCGCCGAACAAGCCGCATCTGGCCGTCCCGGGCACTGCAGGCACCCCTGCGATCAAGATCCTGGTCGTGGACCGGCAGGCCATCCTGCGTCTTTCGAAAGTCGGACAAAGTATCGTGCGCCAGGTCAATGCCCTCACGGCATCGGCAGAATCGGAATTCAAGGCCGAGAAGGAATCTCTTCAGAAGGAAGAGCAGACGCTTGCGCAACAGGGCGCCATCCTCGCGCCCGATATCCGCGCGCAAAAGCAGAAGGCGTTCGAAAACAAGGTCACCGCATTCCAGAAAAAGGTCCAGGACCGCCAGAACATGATCCAGGGCGGTGTGATGAACGCGCGGCAGCAGGTCGAAGCGGCGCTGGGACCCATCCTCCAGGGCATTCTCACCGAGCGCGGAGCCAATCTTCTTCTCGACCGGCAGGAGGTCGTGCTGGCTACGGTGGATATCGATGTGACGAAGCTCACCATCCAGCGGCTCGACCAGAAACTCCCGGCCGTCAAGGTAACATTGGCATCGCCGTCACTCGCGGAACAGATGCGCTAGGCTACTATTCGCGGAGCGGGCGGACCCCGCACCTACCGAGGGCCATGGCTGATCCCCGATTCTACGACAACCGCGGACCATTCTCGCTCGCGGTTGTCTGTTCGCGGGCCCAGGCCGTCCTTCCCGACGACGCGGATCCGGACAGCGCAATCGTCGATCTCGCATCGCTCGATGGCGCGGGCCGGCAGCATCTGACCTTCTGCACGGCAAAGGATCCGGCTGCGGCGATCACAGATTCGCAGGCGGGATACTGTTTCGTCGATAGCGGCGCAAATATCTCCGGCGCGCCGCGCCGCATCTGTTTGATTGCCGGCAAATCGGTGCCGCACGCTTTTGCGGCGGCCGCACGCCTGTTCTACCCCGAGCATGGGCTGGAATGCTGGGCGCAGGACGGCCCGGTCCATGCGAGCGCGAAGCTCGAAGAAAACGTTCGTCTTGCGCCCGGCGTCGTCGTCGGGCCCGGCGCCGAAATCGGCGCAGGCACCACCATCGGTCCCTATAGCGTCATCGGCCGCGGGGTGACGATCGGGCGCGATTGCGAAATCGGACATCATGTGGGCATCGGTTTCGCGCATCTGGGCGACGGCGTCGTCATTCTTCCGGGCGCGCAGATCGGCCAGCCGGGATTCGGCTTTGCAAGTTCCGCTGTGGGACATGAGAAAATTCCGCAACTCGGCCGCGTCATCATCCAGGATCGCGTGGAAATCGGTGCCTGCACCACGGTCGACCGCGGCGCGCTCGGCGATACCGTGATCGGCGAAGGCACCAAGATTGATAATCTGGTCCAGATTGGGCACAACAACCGAATCGGTCGCCATTGTGTCGTCGTGGCCCAAGTCGGCATTTCCGGCAGTTGTGACCTCGGTGATTTTGTGGTGCTGGGAGGCCAGGTGGGATTTTCCGATCACGTCCGCATCGGCGACCATGCGCGCGTGGCTGCGCGCGGCGCGGCAGTGCCGGGCGACTATCCCGGACATGCGGATTATGGCGGTGCACCGCTGCGGCCGATGAAAGACTGGCGGCGCGAGGTCGCGGCGGTATCTCTGCTCGCGAAGCGGCGCAGGCAGGATCGCGATGGATAGTGTGACGGAAAACCTGACGTTTGACGTGGAGCAGATCAAACGGCTCTTGCCGCACCGTGCGCCGTTTCTGTTTGTCGAGAAGCTCTGCGATGTCGTCCCAGGCGAGAGTGCCACCGGCTATAAGGCTGTGTCCTACAACGAACCTTATTTTCAGGGACATTTTCCAGAAATTGCCGTCATGCCGGGTGTGCTGATCGTCGAAGCAATGGCGCAGACCGCCGGCGCATTGGTCTGTCACACGCTGGGTCTGACGAGCGAGAACCGCACTGTGTATTTCATGACGATTGACAGAGCGCGCTTTCGACGGCCGGTGCGGCCGGGCGATCTTTTGCGGATTCCGGTCCGGGCGCTGCGCCGGCGCGGGCCGGTGTGGAAATTTGCTGGCGAGGCCTGGGTGGACGGCGAATTATGTGCCGAAGCGGAATTCAGCGCCATGATCCGCGATTCCGTCCAGCCGGAATGACGGTTCATCCCACGGCGATCGTCGAAGACGGTGCGAGGCTCGGTGACGGGGTCGAGGTGGGGCCTTATTGTCTGGTCGGACCGCATGCCGTGCTGCACGACCATGTGCGGTTATTATCGCATGTGGTGATCCGCGGGCACACGGAAATCGGCCCCCATACGACCGTCCATGCGCAGGCCGTGCTGGGCGGCGAGGCGCAGATGCACAAACACAATCCTCCCGACATGCGGCTTCGCATCGGCGCCCACAACGTGATCCGCGAAGCGGTCACAATGAGCACGGGCAGCGCGGCCGGTCACGGCATCACGCGCGTCGGCGACCATGGTTATTTCATGGCGGGCTGCCATGTCGCGCATGACTGCATCGTTGGTGATAACGTCACGCTGTCGAACGGCGTGCAGCTCGCGGGACATGTACAGGTCGGCGACGGCGTGATCATGGGCGGCCTCTCCGCCATCCAGCAATTCGGGCGCATCGGACGCTATGCCTTCGTCAGCGGCGTGACCGGCATCGTCGCGGATGTCATTCCCTATGGCAGCGTCGTCGGCACGCATGCGCGTCTCTACGGGCTGAATCTGGTCGGCCTGCGCCGGCGCCACGTTCCCCGGCCGAATGTCCATGCGTTGCGCGCCGCCTATCGGCTGATCTTCCAGACAGATGAGGGGACGATCCACGACAGGGCGCGGCGCGCGGGCGAAGAATGGCCAGATATTCCCGAAGTACAGGACGTTGTCGTCTTCATTCTCGCCGACGCGAAGCGGCCGATCTGTCCCGCGCGCCAACGCGGTCGAGAGACTGACGACGAGGAATGAGCGCGCTCGGCATCATCGCAGGTGGCGGCGAGTTGCCGCGCGCGGTCGCCAAAAGTGCGCGCGAAGCGGGGCGGAGCGTTTTCGTGATCGGCTTGCGCGGTGCCGCGGACCCCGAAATCGCGGAGTTTCCCCATGACTGGATTTCGCTCGGCGAAGCGGGGCGGCTGTTTCGCCTGTTGCGGTCACATGATTGCACCGAGGTGTTGTTCACCGGCCGCGTTGCCAGGCCGAAGCTCAACGAACTGAAGACGGACACCAAGGGCATTCTGCTTCTGCCGCGCGTCATCGCTGCGGCGCGCGCCGGCGACGATGCGCTGCTGCGGGCGCTGATGGATATTATTTCCAGCGAAGGCTTTCGCGCCGTCGGCATCGCCGATGCCGCACCTGGTCTGCTGACGCCCGAGGGTGTTCTCGGGCGCGTGAAGCCCGATGCGGAGCAGGAACGCGACATTGCGCTCGGCGTGAAGGTGGTGCGCGCGCTCGGGGCGCTGGATGTGGGCCAGTCAGCCGTCGTGTGTGCGGGTCTTGTGCTCGCGATCGAAGCGGCCGAGGGCACGGATGCGATGATCCTGCGCGTGCCGAGACTGCAGAGAAACATCCGCGGCCATGAGGGCCGCCCGCGCGGCGTGCTGGTCAAGGCGTTGAAACCGACCCAGGACGGCAAGACGGACCTGCCGGTGATCGGAGTAACGACGGTCGAGAACGCGCATCACGCCCATCTT
>DATJUM010000178.1:0-11174 GCA_035502355.1 Rhizomicrobium sp.
ACCCGAAATCGGGCAGCGGCAGATTGGCCCCCGTGTCGCCTGCGTCTTGCGTCCAGTTGCCGCAAGGATCCGTCTTTGCGTCGTAGACGATATATCCGATCTCGACGCGCGTATCGCCGTTTGAAGCGTCGTGCGTACCTACGAGGATGCGCGAGCGCGGCACGCCCATATGTGCGAGTTCCTCGCCGAAATAGGACAACGCGGCAGATGAGTCCGGGCCGCTGGGCGCCGACACGCTGATCGCGCCGTCACCGCGCGACAGATAGTCCTCGACGAAACTTGCCAGTTTCGTGCCGTCCTCGGGACTGAGGCCGGCGGCGGCGTCGGAGAACGCGACGCGGACAGTTTCGTAATGCGGCGAAACGGTTATCGGGTGATTGCGCACTCCGTCGGCAAAAACGGTCCCATCATTTGACGGCGCGGCGCAGCTTCCTGCAAGCAGAACGGCCGTGAGCGAAAGTGCCTGTAGCAGATAGGAGTTCTTCCTGCCATTCACGAGAACCGCTGCGCGTGAGGGAATTCTCGACATGTCCATTACTCCACAATAAAGCCGGCTTTGCCGTCGGCCGCGGATTTGAGGCCGTGCGGATCGTTGCTGTAGATCGCGTTCATCTTGCCTAGAATGTCCTGTTCGGCATCCGTGGCGGGGATGAAATTGTCGGTGGGGGCGGCAAGTTTCGACTCGTGCGTCGGATCGACGAGATAGGCGCTGACGATCACCACCAGTTCGGTTTCGTTATTTTGGAAATCGCGGCTGCGGAAGAGAGCGCCGAGTACAGGCATATCTTTCAGGCCGGGAAAAGCGTCGATGTCTTCCTTGGTTGTGTGCTGCAAAAGTCCCGCAATCGCGAAACTTCCGCCGGAGGGCAGCTCAACGGTCGTCTCCGCTCGTCTGACCGCAAGCGCAGGTATTTCCAGAGCCGCCACATTGACCGTTTGCCCCGTCGTGCTCACCTCGGTTGTCGCGGACTGATCAAACGCACCCTCATTTGTGAGTTCGCTGACCTCGGTGGACACCTGCAGGGAGATACGGTTCTCGCTAAGAACGACGGGCGTGAACGCGAGCGCAACGCCGTATGTTTTGAACTCGATCGTCACGTTTCCGTAGAGATCGCGGGAGATCGGGACGGGGAACTCGCCGCCGGCAAGGAACTTCGCGGTCTCACCCGATACCGCAACCAGGTCGGGCTCTGCCAGAGTATGGTCGAGACCCACCTGGTCGAGTGCATTAAGAATTCCCTGCACGTTGTTGGGTCCAGGCTTGAGCGGATTGCTTCCGATATTGCCAATCTGGATACCCGATGCCTGCGACAGAACCGTGCCCAATCCGAACGGATTTGAGGTCGCCGCGATGATCGGAACGCCGCCCGCAGTCAGGCCGCTTGAGAGATTGATGCCCAGTTGCTTGGCGATATCGCGCTCGATCTCCGAGACGCGGACCTTGATCATCACCTGTTCGCGGCCTTTGACCTTAAGCATGTTGACGACCTTTGACGGGTCGGCGGCCTTGCCGGGATCGGAGGCAAACCGTGCTGCCAGATCGGTCGCGCGCGTGGCCTGCTCGGCGCTGTCGACGGTGCCGGTAAGCACGACATTGTCGTTGAGCGCTGTAACCTTGATGTCGGAGCCGGGAAAATTTGAATGCAGCATCGCCGTCAGTCCGGCGACGTCGCGTTCCACCTGGATGTCGAGCGAAAGAATTTGGTGACCCGCAGCGTCAAAGAAGAATGCGTTGGTCTGGCCGGTTTTGAGGCCCAGCAGATAGACCCTGCGGGACGTGCGCACGACGGCATCCACGACGCCGGGGTTCGACACCAGGACGTCGCGGGCATCGGTATCGAGCTGGACGATGGCGGCCTTGTCGAGCGCGAGCGTCAGATGCTCATGTGCGGCGCCGGTGCCGCGCGCCGACACATTGATGACACGCGTATCGGGTGCATCGGAAGCAGACGCGGTGGCGGCACCGGAGGGGCTGGCCAGAAGAGCCGCCGCAAGAAAAGCGATCGTCAGAACGGCGCTGCGCATGACTTACTCCTTCGAACGGACGACGCTGGCGTGCAGGACCCCGTAGCGGAGAATGTCGATCTCCTTGGTTCCGGTGTTGTCCTGCGCTGCTGTATTGGTATCGGCGGTTTCGTTGTCTCCCAGGGCGCGCAGCGCGAGCGAGAGTGTGCCAACAGTCTTGGCGCGCTCTATCAACTCGACTTGCGTGGGCGAGAGTTCGAGGGTGGCCGTTCTTGCGACCACCGATTTTGTGTCCTTGCTGTCATAGGTCTGATCTACGGCGAGCACGCGCACGTCTTTCAGGATCGTGCCTGCATCCACCCGATGCGTGTCCGGAAGCTGTACCGTACAAATCACATCGACCCGGTCATTGGGCAGAATGAATCCACCCGCGCCCGTATCGGCCGATATCGGAATGGAAACAGCGCGCATTCCGGGCATCAGCATGGCGGACATGTAACCCGATGCATCGCCATGCACGATCTTGGTCGTGGTCAAGGGCTCGCCCGACACCATCGGTGCACGAACGACGGTGCCCTGAACAAACTTGGAAATATCGGGCGCCATGTCGTGCGTAATGAAGCTGGCATCAACCGAAGAACGCGGCCAGTCCTGCCAGCGCACGGAAGCGGACGTAAGCTGCGCACCTGGCGCCAGTTCGCTTGCCGCGACGAGCACTTCGCTCATTTCCACGCGCGGCGCGGGCGCAGCCACGGTCGGCTGGGTTCCGCCGCCGAGCAGGCTGCGCGCCAACAAAGCCACCGCCCCCGCAGCGACTGCAGCAATGGCAAGTACGATGATCCGTGATCGATCCATGGAAGAGAGCTCCTCGACGGGAGCCATCCCAACACGCAACCCTTTAGAGAATGCTTAATGGGGAGAAAAAACAGACCCACTCTGCGCGCGGAATGCGCGGCCCAATGGTGAATTGACACAGGGCCTCGTGCTTCGAATGTATACTACGGTTCCCGATACACCTTGTCGGCGGGTGTACAGGTTGCTTTCGGTTTTATACATTCGAGTTATTACAAGTGTCCTGATGTTAGCGTTAATTTTCCGTAAGCGTAGGCCGGCGATACCCGTCCGCCGTTCCGTCCCATCGCAGCGATGTACGAACTTGCACAAACTATTTCGATTCCGGCGGCACGTTAACAAGTTGGTCAAAAGGCCGCAGATAAGGTGACGCGGCGTAGAATCGCGGCACGGAATGAATCTGCAAACCGGGAACAACCTCCTCATCAAATCTGCGCTCGCGGTCGCTGCCGGGCTGGCTTTCGCCTGGCTTGGTAGTCTGACGATGATGCTGCTCCGGCATCTCTGGATACTGGATGCGCAAGGACGTCCACTCTTCACCGACTTCTTCGAAGTCTGGGTTGCCGGCCGCACCGCCCTTCATGGCGCTGCTGCTGCTGCCTACGATCCCGAACTTCATCATGCGGCGCAGGTTGCCGCTGCAGGACATGCGCTGCGGGGTTTTCTGTGGTGGCACTATCCGCCGCTGTATCTGCTTGTCGCGGCGGCGCTCGCGCTGCTGCCTTATGCGGCCGCCTTTCTCACCTGGAGCGCAATCACGCTGGCCTGTTTCGCCGCAATGGTTGCGGCCATCGCCAGATCCCGCTTGGCGGCTCTCGCTGCCTGCGGCATTCCCGCCGTCTTCATCAACACTTTCGTGGGACAGAATGGCTGCTTCACCGCAGCGCTGATCGGCGGTGCGCTCCTCAACCTTGAAACGAGGCCCATGCTTGCTGGCCTCTTTCTCGGTCTTCTGACCTACAAGCCGCAAATGGGACTTCTATTCCCGCTTGTTCTCGCGGCAACGGGACGCTGGCGCGCCCTCCTCGCTGCGGGCGCCGCGACAATCCTCGCCATTGTCGTGCCCTGGTGCATATTTGGCGGTGATACGTTCCGCGCCTTCCTTCATTTTCTGCCGCGCGCGAGTGATTCATTGCTGACTCACGGCGCCGCCGGCTGGAACAAGCAGCAGACCATCTACGGCCTGGCGCGCTGGCTCGGCTGCGATAGTTTCCCGGCATCGTTGCTGCAGGCCGCGGTCATGCTCATGACCGCCGCTGCCGTCACCTGGATGTGGCGCCGGAACGTGACGTTCGGCCTCAAGGCGGCGACATTGGCGACGGGCGTGTTTGTCGTAACGCCTTACCTCTATATGTACGATTTCCCGATGCTGGCTGTGCCGCTCGCGTTTCTCTTCCGCGACCGGGCATTCGATCGCGTCGAGATTGCGGGAATCGCGTTGGCGAATCTTCTCATCCTCGTCTTTGCATCGGGTTTCCTTACCATTCCCATTGGTCCCTTTGCCGTTGCCGCGGTCGGCGCACTGATCGCGCGGCGCGCGGCGCAACAATCGGCGGCGCCCGCTCAGCAGCGGACCTCATTGGCAATGCAGGTTGCGTAATGCTGGCGGAGGTTGAACAATCCGGCGAAAGCCCGTCCCTGATCCAAGTGGATGCGCGCGCCCTTGCAATCGCGGCGGCTTGCGGATTTGCATTCGCGTGGCCCGCCTGTCTCTGGATGATGTTCCGGTCGCACGCCTGGATTCTTGCCGCAAATGGCCGTCCGGCGGTCACGGATTTTCTGGTGTTCTGGCTCGCAGGTCATTCCGCGCTGATGGGCGCCGCGGCATCGGCCTACGTTCCGCAACTCCACCATGCGGCCGAAGTCGCCGCATCGGGTCACGCCTTTGCGGGTCAGCTTCCCTGGCGGAATTCGCCGCTTTTCTTCTTTGTCGCGGCGCCACTCGCGCTGTTTCCCTATTTTTGGGCCTTTCTCGTTTGGGTGGCCGGATCGGTCTCGATCTACGGCCTTTTCATCTCGCGTATTGCCCGCACGCGCCTGGCTCTTGTTCTGGCTTGCGCCACACCGGCTGTCTTTATCAACGCCATCTGCGGTCAGAATGGCGCACTCTCGGCAGCACTGATGGGCGCGGGGCTGCTAAGCCTCGAGCGGCGCCCTCTCGTGAGCGGAATTCTGATCGGGGTTCTCAGTTACAAGCCTCAATTCGGCGTATTCTTTCCTGTCGTCCTGATCGCTGGTGGTTACTGGAGAACGGCGATGACGGCAGCCATCGCCTGCGTGGCCGGACTGTTGGCCAGCACACTGGTTTTCGGCGCCGACACGCTGCGTGCCTTCCTTCATTACCTGCCAATCACGTCGAACGAAATCCTCGTTCGTGGAATCAACGGATTCAACAAGTTGCAAACGACATACGGACTGATGCGCTGGCTGGGATTCGGAAATGATGCTGCCTGGGCAGCACAAACCGGTCTGATATGCGCGCTCGCCGCCGCGCTGTTCTGGCTGTGGCGGCGCGACGTGCCGTTTGCCCTCAAGGCTGCGGCGCTGCCCGTCGCGACATTGCTCGCGACGCCTCATCTCTTCATGTACGACTTCCCGCTGCTTCTGGTGTCGTTTGCGTTTCTCTACCGCCAGCGCGCTTTCGACGGTCTGGAATTCTGGAGCATCGCTCTTGCCAATCTGTGCATGGGCGCCTTTCTGTTCCTGCCCACGCCGATCGGATTGGTTGCTCTTGCCATAACCATGGCCCTGATCGTCAGGCGGGTTCTGCGCGAGGCCACCGCCGAATCGTCTGATTACCGTGCCCTCCAGGCTGCGTGATGGCCTCCGGAACCGATCACGCGAATAATGCTGCGTTGCCGACGCGGACCGATCCGGCGACGCTCGCCTGCATCGGTGCGGGCGGGTTTGCACTCGCCTATCCTGTCTATCTCAATCTCATGTTCCAGACCCATACTTGGATCCTGGGCGCGAACGGCCGTCCGAGCGTCTCGGATTTTCTCGTATTCTGGCTCGCCGGCCGCGCGGCGCTGCGCGGTGCAGCCGCCGCCGCCTATGACCCGCAGATTCATCACGCCGCCGAAGTTGCCATATCGGGGCACGCGTTCACGCGCCATATGTCCTGGCACTATCCACCGTTGTTTCTTTTCGTGGCGACGGGTCTTGCGCTGCTTCCTTATATCGCGGCCTTCATAATTTGGATCGCAAGCACGCTCGCGATCTACAGCATCACGGTATTCCGGATTGCACGCTCGCCGTTCGCACTCATTCTTTCCTGCGCGGCGCCAGCCGTATTTATCAATGCGATCGGTGGACAGAACGGGCCGCTGACGGCCGCGCTCGTGGGCGCTGCGCTGCTGTGTCTCGAGGAGCGACCCATACTGAGCGGTGTGTTTCTCGGTCTGCTCACATATCGACCCCAACTCGGGATCCTTTTTCCGGTGGTACTCATTGCCGGCGGTTACTGGCGGACGTTTATCGCGGCAAGCATTACGGCGTTGGCCGGACTCCTCGCGTGCTGGGGCGTCTTTGGCACCGTCACCATGCAGGCCTGCCTGCATTTCCTGCCGGGCGCATCGGACGCGCTGCTCGTCAGGGGCGAGAACGGGTTTTATAATTTCCAGACGCTATACGGACTTGCCCGCTGGGCGGGGCTCGGTAGCGCGGCGGGAACAATCATTCAAACCGGAATGACATTGTGGGCCGCCGTGGCGCTCGCCTGGCTCTGGCGCCGCAACGTGCCCTTCCCGTTGAAGGCGGCCGCGCTGGCCGCTGCAAGCCTTATCGCCTCCCCTTACCTTTACATCTACGATTTCGCGGTGCTCACAGTCGCCTTCGCTTTCCTCTACCGGCAGCGTCCGTTCGATGCCGTGGAGATTACGGGAGTCGCCGCCGCCAACATCCTCGTCGGGGCTTTTCTCTTCTTCCCCTCACCGATCGGCCTTCTCGCCATCCTTATCGCCTTTGGCCTGATTATCCGCCGCCTGACGGGATCGCAGCCGGAACATGTGTCACATGCCGGTCCCGCCGGGATTATGATGCAAGCTGCGGGTTCATAGTTCAGGGGATGGCGATCCGGGGAGAGGAGTGCCCTAACGGGCTAACCTGCCACGCTTTCCGCCTTCGCCCGCTTGCGCAGATGCGGCACGAGTTCCTTCTTGCGCAAGCGGATCGATTGCGGCGTCACTTCGACGAGCTCGTCACCTTCGATGTAGGCGATGGCCTGTTCGAGCGTCATCGGCACGATGGGCGTAAGGCGCACGGCCTCGTCCTTCGAATGAGTGCGGATGTTTGTGAGCTGCTTGGCCTTCAGGGGGTTGACGTCGAGATCGTTCTCGCGCGAATGCTCGCCCACGATCATGCCCTGGTAGACCTTTGTTCCGGGAGTGGCAAACAACTTGCCGCGCTCTTCCAGATACCACAGCGCATAGGCCACGGCCTCGCCGTCTGCCGTCGAGATAAGCACGCCGTTCCGACGGCCCTCGATCTGGCCCTTGAACGACGCGTAGCCGTGAAACATGCGGTTGACGACGCCGGTGCCGCGTGTGTCGGTCAGGAACTCGCCGTGATAGCCGATCAGGCCGCGCGAGGGCGCAAGAAACACGAGGCGCGTCTTGCCGGCGCCCGTCGGCCGCATGTCCTGCAATTCGCCCCTGCGCTGACTGACTTTCTCGATGACCACGCCGGTATAGGGATCGTCGACATCGATCGTCACTTCCTCGATCGGCTCCAGCCGCTCGCCGGTATCCGGATCGGTGTCGTACAATACGCGCGGGCGGCTGATCGACAGTTCAAATCCCTCGCGGCGCATGGTTTCGATGAGGACGCCGAGCTGGAGTTCGCCGCGGCCCGCCACTTCGAACGCCGCTTCCCCGATTTCACGCACCTTGATGGCAACATTGCCCTCGGCTTCGCGCAACAACCGGTCGCGGATAACGCGGCTTTGCACCTTGTTGCCTTCGCGCCCTGCCATCGGCGAATCATTCACCGATATGGTGATGGCAAGGGTAGGTGGATCGATCGGCGGTGCCGAAATGGGCGTGCTGACATCGAGATCACAGAGCGTATCGGCAACGGTCGCATTCACGAGTCCGGCGATTGCGATGATGTCTCCGGCTTCGGCGCGCTCGACGGGTAGGCGGGCAAGCCCGCGAAAGGCCAGCAGCTTGGTGGCCCGGGCGCGTTCGATTTCGGCGCCTTCGCGCGACAGCGCCTTGAGCTGGCGGTTGACGGTGATCACGCCCGATTCGATACGTCCCGTGAGCACGCGCCCGAGATAGGGATCGGCTTCGAGAGTCGTCACCAGCATGGCGAAAGGATGTGCATCGTCCGCCAGCGAAAGCGGCCTCGGTTTCGGAACGTCGGCAATGATGCGATCGAACAGGGGCGCGAGATTCTCACGCGGGTCATTCAGGGAGGCGACCGCCCACCCCTGGCGGCCCGATGCATATAACACGTGGAAGTCGAGCTGATCGTCATTGGCTTCCAGCGCCAGAAACAGATCGAAGATGCTTTCGAGTGTTTCCTTCGGCTGCGCATCGGAACGATCGACCTTGTTGATGACGACAATAGGCTTCAGGCCCAGCGCCAATGCCTTTGAAAGTACGAACTTGGTCTGCGGCATCACCGATTCCGCCGCATCGACGAGCAGCACCACACCGTCCACCATCGACAGGATGCGCTCGACCTCGCCGCCAAAATCCGCATGGCCCGGCGTATCGACGATATTGATGCGCACGCCCTGCCATTCGACACTTGTACATTTGGCGAGAATGGTTATGCCGCGCTCGCGCTCAAGATCGCTGGAATCGAGCGCGCGTTCCTGCACCTGCTGGTTCTCGCGCACCGCGCCCGACTGCCGGAGCAGCTGATCCACCAGCGTGGTCTTGCCATGATCGACATGGGCGATGATGGCGATGTTACGGATATCCATGGCGCTCACGCGTTTTTGTGCTTTGAAATGGAGGCGCGCGCCTTATAGGGATGGGCGCAGGCGTTAGCAAACCGCGCGAGAAGTACGCCAAGAAACCTTCGTATTGCCGATAATTCGGGTTCCTTCCCGCCCGAAAAGGCATTTGTAATAAAAAGTCGCAAATGTGCCATGGGGACTCGCAATCGGCGGCGGGCATGCTAGGACGGTGGCCTATGGGGCGGGCATTCGTGGCGGAAGCCGCAGGGAACCCGCGGCTCGGGCCGCGCAAGCGCTAAGACGCGGCATCTGCCGCCGGATCGACGAGAAATGAATATCAGGATTGCCAATCCGCTGCAGCCTGCACCTTCCGCCGTGCAGGATTCGCCGGCCGAATTTCGGCGGAAGAGCCGCAGCCTGGCGCCTGTTCTGGGCGGGGTCGCGCTTATACTTATGGCGGCATTCCTGTGGCACTTCTTTTCGGGAATCTCGGCGCCGCCCCCTCAAATCGCGCCAGCTCCTCCGGTGACCATCGGGGTCGCCCAGGAAAGAAATGTTGCCGGCCTCGCCCATTCCATCGGCACAGTGGTGCCCGTCTCCACGGTGCAGGTCACGGCTCTGGTTACCGGCGAGCTGCTCTCTACGGGGTTCGCCGAAGGCCAGATCGTGAAAGCGGGTCAGGTCATCTTCCAGATCGATCCCAAGCCCTTTGCCGCCGCGCTAGCCCAGGCCCGCGCGACGCTGGCGCGCGACATTGCCAACAATGTCAGCGCGCAAAACGATAAGGCCCGCTACCTGAACCTCATCGCGCAAGGCGCGGCTTCCGCCCAGCAGCGCGACCAGGCCGTCGCAGCCGCGGACGCCGACGCCGCGACCGTCGAGGCCGACAAGGCCGCCGTCCAGACGGCCGAGCTCAATCTCGGTTATACGACGATCCGTTCGCCTATTACCGGCAAGACCGGTCCGCTCCTCATCCAGCCCGGCAATCTCATTACTGCGAACAACAACGCGAGCCCCCTCGTCACCATCACCCAGCTTCAACCGATCAAGGTTTCGATGTTCCTGCCGCAGGTCGATCTGCCGCGCATCCAGACGCAGATGGCGGCGAAGAAGCTAATCATGCGACTCAATCCGGGCGGGGGGCGGCCGATCACCGCGCCGGTGAATTTCGTCGGCAATCAGGTCGATGCAAAAACGGGCACGGTCGAACTCAGGGCGACTTTCGACAATGCCGATTTCCGCTTGGTTCCAGGGCAATATGTCGACGCGGCGGTTTCGCTCGACGATTATCCGCATGCCATCGTGGTGCCGCGCGACGCAGTGAATGTCGGGCCGGATAGCCGCTATGTGTTCGTGGTCGGCGACCGCGACATCGCGACGATGCGCGCCGTGCAGCTGATTTACGACGACGGCACGAACGCCGTGATTACAGGCGACGTGAAGCCAGGCGAAAGAGTGATCGTCGAAGGCCAGCTGCGCGTTGTTCCGGGCAATGCGGTGCAGATCATGAATGCATCGGCGGCGGCTCGCAGCTAACGCATGAACATCTCAGAGCCTTTCATTCGCAAACTGGTAATGACGACACTGCTGATGGCGGCGCTCGTCATCTTCGGCGCCTTCGGCTATGCGACGTTGCCGGTCAGCGAACTGCCGAGCGTCGATTTTCCGACCATCGTCGTATCTACATCGCTGCCGGGTGCCGCACCGGAAACCATGGCGTCCTCCGTGACATCGCCCCTCGAAAGCCAGTTCCTGACCATTCCGGGCGTGGCTTCGATGACATCCCAGAGCAGCCAGGGCGCGTCATCCATCACGCTGCAATTCGATCTCGATCGCAATATCGACGCCGCGGCGCAGGATGTCATTACCGCCATCGAAGCGGCCTCGCATCAGCTTCCGGCAAATCTTCCGACGCCGCCGACGTTGCGCAAGGTCAATCCCTCTGACGCGTCCATTCTTTACATCGCGATGTATTCGGCGACGTTGCCGATGTCGCAGCTCGACACCTATGCGGAATCACTGCTTTCGCGCCAGATTTCAACGCTGTCGGGCGTGGCGCAGGTCAATGTGTACGGCTCGCAGAAATTCGCGGTGCGCATCCAGGCCGATCCCGATGCGCTGGCCGCCCGCGGCATCGGTATCGATCAGGTGGAAGCCGCGGCGGCCAATGCGAACGTCGACAACGCCACCGGCCAGCTCAACGGACCGCATCAGGCGACGCTGATCCAGGCGAACGGACAGCTGCTCGACGCCGACGCGTTCAACCGGCAGATCGTCGCCTGGCGCGACGGCGCCCCGGTGCGCATCCGCGACATCGGCCGGGCGATCGACAGCGTGCAGAACAATCTTGTTGCCAGCTGGTTCAATGGCCACCGCGCGATCGTGCTCGCCGTCCAGCGGCAGCCAGGAACCAACACGATCGAAATCGTCAACGAGATCAAACGCATCC
>DATJUM010000179.1:0-47389 GCA_035502355.1 Rhizomicrobium sp.
CATGACGCCGATGTCGAATGCGCCGCCGCTCTGCTTGGTGAAGGCGATAAGATCGCCGCGCGGACTCCACACCGGCGTGCCGTTCTTCCCGCCGCCGAAGCTGATGCGATGTGGATTGGAACCGTCGGCATTCATGATATAGACCTGCTGCGATCCGCCGCGGTCGGATTCGAAAGTGATCTGCCTGCCGTCAGGAGAATAGCAGGGCGAGGTGTTGATCGAGGGGTCGTCCGTCAGCCGCGTCACGGCCCGCGAGCGCAGATCCATGACGTAAATTTGCGAGTTGCCGCGGCTCTCGAGCGACATGACGACTTTGTTGCCGTCGGGCGAAAAGCGCGGCGAGAAGGTCATATTGGGGAAATCGCCCAGCATCTGCTGCCGGCCGGTCTCGAGATCGAACAGATAGACGCGCGGCCTGTTCCCATAATACGACATGTAAGCGATCATCTGGGCAGTCGGATTGAAGCGCGGCGTCAAGACGAGATAATCGCCGCGGGTGAGAAAGATCGGATTGGCGCCGTCCTCGTCCATCACCGCCAGCCGCTTGCGGCGATTAAGGAGCGACCCGCTCTCCGAAATGAATACGATGCGCGTGTCGAAATAGCCCGTCTCGCCGGTGATCTGCTGATAGATCGCATCGGAAATCATATGCGCGATCCGCCGCCAATTGGCCGGCACGGTGAAATATTCCTTGCCGGGCATCATCTCGGTTTCACCAAACACGTCCCACAGGCGGAAATCGACCTTCAGCCGGCCGTCGGGCTGGGTCTCGACCGCGCCCGTCACCAGCGCCTGGGCATTGATCACACGCCAATTCGCGAAGGTCGGCGGCGTGTTGACGCCCTTGATCTGCTCGAGGAAGGATTTGGGATCGAGCGGACGGAAAATGCCCGAGCGGTCGAGATCCGCACGGACGACCCCTGCGATGTTTTGCCCCATCGCGGCATCGCCCGGCTGTGCGGCCGCAAAATCCGGAATGGCGATCGGCAGCGGCTGGATATTGCCCTGGTTGACGTCAACGCGGAGCGCGGCCGCGGCCGGAAGGATCGCCTGCACGAAAACAACAAACACCGCGGCGCAAATCAGTCCGGCAAATTTCATCCTGCGCACTCCAGAGCTACTGTCCCAGCATCTGTCTGGGATCGAAGATGAACGGTTTGATCTCCCGCCATTCCGCATACTGGTCCGCCGGCAGCTTGTAAGGCGCACAGGTGTAGATTGCGCGCCGCGCCGCATCCACCGCCGCGTGGAAGTACGGATCGGAGGAGTTGGCAAGCAATTGTGGCGGCTGTGCGACCGATCCGTCGGGATTAAGAAACAAATCGAAACTGACGATCAGGCTCTCCGGATGCGGCGCACCCACGGGCGGGCTCCAGCAGGGCTGTATCTGGCTGCGCAGGGCATCCTGCAGATCGGCGGTCATCGCGTTCTGTGCGCCAAAACCGCGCACTGTGCGTTGCGCTTCCGGCGCGTCGGGCGCCGCGGTCTGTGATGGCGCAACCTTGTTCAGCAACGCGAGAACCTTGTCGACGTCGAAACTCTTCTTTTCTTCTTGCTGCGGTTGAGGCGGCGGCGGCCGATGTTTGGGAACCGCGAGCGGCGGCGTCTTGGGAAGGGGTTCTGCCTCAGCCTGTTTTGGCGGGGGCGGTGGCGGCGGCGGAGGCGCGGGCTGAGGCTGCACCTGAGGCGGCGCGGGCATCGCCTTGGGCACAGGCGGTGTGGGATTGGGCGCGACATGCCGCTCGTGATGCGAACTCGCGCGGATGTTTGTTTTCTGGGCAATAGTGACGAGATCGATGGGCACGACGGGCGGCGCCTGGTCGGCGATGTCGAGCGTGTGCGTAACGGTGAACAGCGTGGCGATGACGACGGCGCCATGCAGCGCGAGCGAGCCGGCCCACGCCGCGGGCGAACGACGGTCGCCTGCAAAGCTGGCTGTCGAAATCCTAATCCGTGCGCCTGTCGTCTTCACTGCGAGGCTTTGCGATATCCGTGACCAGTCCGATATGGGTAAATCCCGCCGCGCTGATGAGCGCCATGACCTGCATGACGCGGCCGTAATCGACCGACTTGTCACCACGGACGAAGATACGCTGATCGTACCCGTTGGCCGCAATCGCCGTCAGCCGCGGCACCAGATCGTCCTCCGAAACGCGCGTGTTCTGGAGATAGATGCTGCCGTCGCGACGCACCGTCACGCTCAACGGCTCGCGGTCCTGGCCGAGCGCCTGCGCCCTGGTCTTGGGCAGGTCGACCGGCACGCCGACCGTGAGCAGCGGCGCCGTCACCATGAACACGATCAACAGCACGAGCATCACATCGACAAACGGCGTAACGTTGATCTCGGCCATGGGGCGGATGCGCCGGCCGCGGCGGCCCATCTCCACCCGGCGCATGGCTGCGGGCACTACTCCACCACCTTTTCGTCGAGCTGACGCGACAGGATTGCGTAGAATTCGTCGGCGAAGCTGTCGAGCCGCCCGACATAGCGGCCGATATCATTCACAAATTTGTTGTAGAAGATCACGGCGGGGATCGCGGCCAGCAATCCCATGGCGGTCGCGAACAATGCTTCGGCAATGCCGGGTGCCACGACGGCGAGCGTCGTGTCATGGCGCGCGGCGATGGCGGAAAAGGAATTCATGATTCCCCACACCGTGCCGAACAGCCCCACAAAAGGCGCGGTGGCACCAACCGTCGCGAGGAACCCCAGTTGATTCTCGATTCCGGCCGATTCGCGCTGGATGGTCACCGACATCGCCTTGTCGATGCGCTCCTTGATTCCGGGAAGGCGCGCCTCGCGCGGCGGTCCGCCTTCGAAGGCGCGGCGCCATTCGCGGATTGCCGACGCAAACACCGCCACCATGGGATGGTTTATGCGCGGTGCATATTGCTGATAGAGATCGTCGAGCGAAGTTCCCGACCAGAAAGCCTTCTCGAAACTTTCGGCGCGGCGGCGCAAAGTTCCGAGCGCGATCCATTTGTTGAAAATGATCGCCCAGGACCAGAGCGAAGCCAGCGCAAGCAGCGCCATTACGGCCTTCACGATCGGGTCCGCGCGCAGAAACAGCGAGTAAATCGAAATACCACTGAAGCCCAGACCCTCCGGGGCGGCCACGGGGTTCACCTCCACATTCGTGGTGGGGGCGGCCTGCGGCGCACCCAGTTGCTGGGTCTGCGCAGCCGCACCGGTCGGCGCGGCCTGGGGTGTTGCCTGCGCATGGACCGCCGGGGAAGACGCGAGCACCACAAACAGCAAAATCGCCGCCGCCGCGATCCTCGCGGCCGCCTGCGCATATTTCATCCGCAAACCTCTTCTGTCCCGGCATCATTCCGGGATCGCTGTCGTTACCGGATCGCGTGGGTTCAAACACCCATTCGAAAATGGCCGAATTTTGGCGTTACGACAAAACGGCCGGCCGCACTATTCATTCCAATTTGACACGATCGTAGCTAGGCGCGCGATTTCAGCAGATCGCGAATCTCGCGCAGCAATACGACATCTTCGGGAGGCGGCAGCGGTTCTGCCGGCGCTGTCTCTTTCGGCGCAGTCAGCCTGTTGATCGAGCGGACGATCAGGAACAGCACGAAGGCGACGACCAGGAAATTGATGATCGCCTGGATGAATGCGCCATAATTTATGGTGACGGCGCCGGCATCCTGGGCGGCCTTGAGCGTCGCAAGGCCCGCCTTGCCTTTCAGCACGATGAAGAAATTGGTAAAATCGATACCGCCCAGCGCGAGCCCGATAGGCGGGGTGATGATATCCTTGACCAGCGAATTGACGATGGCCGTGAAGGCGGCGCCCACGACCACGCCGACGGCGAGGTCAATCACGCTGCCGCGCATGGCGAATGTCCGGAACTCGTCGACGATCTTCATGGTCAGGTTCCCCTTCGGCGCCAAGCGATTCTTACGCAGGAGGCTCTCGGGCAACAAGCGTCAGTTGCAGGTCGTTGTTGTGGCGCTGACGGCCGTTGCTTCACTGTTTCATTCGCGCCGCGGGTTGCTGATCTGGACACGCCTTGTGCGGCCCGGGCGGTGCGCCTAGAAGATTCGGGCCGGCAGATTTTGGAGCGATTGGAGACAGTGGCACCGAGGAGCGCCGTGTTGCCCATGGCCAGCCCGCAGTCCGCTGCTTCCGTCACCCAGGCCCCCGCCTTGCGGGATCGGCTGATCGTAGCGCTGGACCTGCCCACAGTGGACGACGCCGACAGAATCGTCGAGACGCTTGGCGACACGGTCAGTTTCTACAAAGTCGGCATGCAGCTCCAGTTTGCAGCCGGGGGCGCCGGCCTCCGCTATGCGGAGCAGCTGGTGCAACGCGGAAAGAGCGTCTTCCTGGATTCCAAGCTGTTCGACATCCAAGAAACGGTCGAGCGTGCCGTCGAAAACGTGGCGCGGATGGGGGTCCGTTTTTTGACGGTTCACGGCACCGGCAAGACAATCGACGCCGCGGTCAAAGGGCGTAGCGGCAGCGCGCTGCAAATTCTGGCCGTTACCGTGCTGACCAGTTTGGATTCCGAGGATTTGCAGGACCTTTTCGGAGTTTCCGTCAGCGTACCAGACCTTGTGTTGCGCCGCGCGCAAAAGGCGCTGGACGCCGGCGCCGATGGCGTCATCGCCTCCGGGCAGGAGGTGGAGCTGATCCGCAATCTGGTGGCGAACAAGCTCAGGATCGTGACGCCCGGCATCCGCCGGCAGAGCGATGCCCGGCACGACCAGATAAGGATTGCCACGCCCGGGCAGGCGATCAGGGCCGGCGCGGATTACCTGGTGGTCGGACGCCCGATTACAAAGGCTTTGGACCCGCGACGGGCGGCCGAGGAAATCCTCCAGGAAATCTGGGACGCGCTTTAATTCGATTTTCGGAGCGTTTGGCGCGGGCACTCATTCGACGCTGCCCCGCGGCGTGGCCTGCCTTGCCAACCTGCAACTTTTCCGTATAACACCGCGCTCTTTCGGGCCGCCCGGCGTACAGGGCATGCCGTGTCGGCCCCGAACGCGACTGTCGGCCTCCAAGCCGGCCATCCCACAAGGAGACCGCAAAATGCCCAAGATGAAGACCAAGTCGAGCGCCAAAAAGCGCTTCAAATTCTCGGCGACAGGCAAGCTCAAGCACGGCCAGGCCGGCAAGCGGCACGGCATGATCAAGCGTTCCAACGAGCAGATCCGCGAATTGCGCGGCACCTCGGTCATGTCGGCCTCGGAAACCCAGCGCGTCCGCCGCTGGATGCCCTATTCCGCCTAGGGAGGATCGCCGATGTCCCGCGCCCCCCGTTCCGTTCCGTCCCATCTGCGCCGCAAGCGCGTCCTGAAACAGGCCAAGGGATTCCGCGGCCGCCGCAAGAACAACATCACTACGGCGAATGCCGCGGTCGACCGTTCGCTCCAGCACGCCTATATCGGCCGCAAGCTCAGGAAGCGGAATTTCCGTGCCCTCTGGATCCAGCGCATCAATGCCGCCTGCCGGCTCAACGGCCTCACCTACAGCCGATTTATCAGCGGGCTGCAGCGCGCCGGGATCGAGCTGGACCGCAAGGTGCTCGCCGATCTCGCGGTGCGCGAGCCCGATGCCTTCAAGGCGCTGGCCGAACAGGCGCGGGCGTAACCCCTCACCCCTGCTGGTGCGCCGGAGAGGCTCCGTCTGTTTCCCCTCTCCCACAAGGGGAGAGGGCACGTCTTGTGCTTGCCCGACGATGTCAATGCAATGCGATTCCTTCCCCTCTCCCCTCGTGGGAGAGGGATGCAGGAGGAAATGATAGAATAGCTCAGGCGTGGGTGAGGGGGCTGCCGGGTCTGCTCCCCTGCCCGCGATCATCGCGGTCGCTGAACATGAACGACGTCAAATCCCTGGAAAAGTCGGTCCTCGCCGAGATTGCCTCGGCAACGGACGAAACCGCGCTCGACGCCGTGCGCGTTTCTGCGCTCGGCAAAAAGGGCGCGATCAGCGAACTGCTGAAATCGCTGGGCGGACTGAGCCCGGACGAGCGGCGCGAGAAAGGGCCGTTGTTCAATGGCTTGCGGGATCGCATCGCCGCGGCCATTGCCGAACGCAAAGCGGTCCTGGCGCGCGAACAGCTCGATCAGCGGCTCGCCTTCGAGCGCGTCGATGTGACCCTGCCTCCGCGTCCCGAACCACGCGGCAGCATCCATCCCGTGGCGCAGGTGCAGGACGAGATCACCGCCATTTTCGCCGATCTCGGCTTTGCGGTCGCCGAAGGCCCCGACGTCGAATTCGACGATTACAATTTCACCAAACTCAACATCCCGCCCGACCATCCGGCACGCCAGATGCACGACACGTTCTACGTCGCGCGGCAGGCCGATGGCACGCGGCATGTGCTGCGCACGCATACGAGCCCGGTGCAGGCGCGGGTGATGCTGACGCAGAAGCCGCCGATCCGCGTCATCGTTCCCGGCCGTGCCTATCGCAAGGATTCCGACGCGACGCACACGCCGATGTTTCATCAGCTCGAAGCGCTGGTGATCGATGAGGAAACGCATCTCGGCAATCTGCGATGGGTGGTGGAACAGTTCTGCAGCGCATTTTTCGAAGTCGACAAGATCGAATTGCGCGCGCGGCCGTCCTTCTTTCCGTTCACCGAGCCCAGTGTCGAATGGGACATGCGCTGCGACCGCTCGGGCGGACAGATCAAATTTGGAACGGGCATTGACTGGCTCGAGCTTGGCGGCTCGGGGATGGTGCATCCGCGCGTGCTGGAAATGTGCGGCATCGATCCTGAGCGCTATCAGGGCTTTGCCTTCGGCTTCGGCCTCGACCGCATGGCGATGCTGAAATATGGCGCGCCCGACCTGCGCGCGTTTTTCGATTCCGATCTCCGCTGGCTCCGCCATTACGGCTTCGCCGCCCTCGACCTGCCGACATTGGACGGAGGGCTGAGCCGATGAGGAATACGTTTTCCTCCCCCGCTGGCGGGGGAGGTGCCGAGCACAGCGAGGCGGAGGGGGGCCGCCGGCGACTGCCCCCCCTCGCCCCTTCGGGGCACTCCCCCCGCAAGCGGGGTGAGAAAGGGTCGGCCCCATGAAATTCACGCTCTCATGGCTGAAGGAGCATCTCGACACGGAGGCGGATGCGCGCACGGTCGCCGAGACGCTGACGCGTATCGGGCTTGAGGTTGAGTTCGTCGAAGACAAGGGCGCGGCGCTAAGTGATTTCATCGTCGCCTATGTCGTGTCGGCGGAAAAGCATCCCAATGCCGACAAGCTCAAGCTGTGCATGGTCGATACCGGCAACGGCGTCGTGCAGGTGGTCTGCGGCGCGCCGAACGCGCATACCGGCATGAAAGGCGTATTCGCGCGGCCCGGTACGGTGATTCCGGTTTCCGGCGAAACGCTCAAAATCTCCAGCATCCGCGGCGTCGAATCGCGCGGGATGCTGTGTTCCGAGCGCGAGCTTCTGCTTTCCGATGAACATCAGGGAATCATCGAGCTCGAATCGGAGGCGGAAATTGGAACTCCGGCGGCGCGCGCGCTCGGTCTCGACGACCCCGTCATCGATGTTTCGATCACGCCCAATCGCGGCGATTGCACGAGCGTGGGCGGAATTGCGCGCGACCTCGCCGCGGCGGGCATTGGCCGTCTGAAGACACCTGCCGTCGCCCCGGTGACCGGCGCTTTCCCTTCGCCGATTGAAATTTCCTTGAATTTTCCGGCGGGCGCAGGGAATGCGTGCCCCATCTTCGCCGGACGGCTGATCCGCAACGTGAAAAACGGGCCGAGCCCGGGCTGGCTGCAGGCGCGGTTGCGCGCCGTCGGATTGCGACCCATTTCCGCGCTGGTCGATGTCACGAATTTCATCGCGCTCGACCGCGGCCGGCCGTTGCATGTGTTCGATGCCGACAGGCTTCACGGCAACATGCAGGCCCGCTTTGCGCGCGAAGGCGAGATCGTGAAGGCGCTCGACGGCCGCGCCTATGCGCTCGATGCCGGCATGATCGTGATCGCCGATAACCAACGCGCGCTCAGCATCGCCGGAATCATGGGCGGCGAAGATTCGGCCTGCACGGAGACGACGACGAATGTGTTCGTCGAGTCCGCCTGGTTCGATCCGCAGAGCATTGCGTCCGCAGGCCGCAAGCTCGGCATCCAGTCCGACGCGCGCTACCGCTTCGAGCGCGGCACCGATCCGGCTTTCGTCGTACCCGGACTTGAACTCGCGACCAAGCTTATCCTCGATCTCTGCGGCGGCGAGCCGGCGGAAACGATTGTCGCCGGCAAACCGCCGATCGTCACGCATGAAATAGATTTTTCGCCGCGCAATGTGCGCCGACTCGCAGGTATCGAGCTGCCCGGCACCGAAATCCGGGAAATACTGACTTCGCTCGGCTTTGTTGTCGAAGGTTCGGACGAGATGCGTGTCGCGCCGCCCTCCTGGCGAAGCGATGTCGCGGGGCCCGCCGATCTCGTCGAGGAAGTCGTGCGCATTCACGGCATCGACAAGGTTCCCGCTATTCCCATGTCGCGTCCGCATGCCGTGGCGCGCGCGGTGCTATCGCCGTCGCAAAAGCGTATGCGCATTGCGCGGCGGATGCTCGCATCGCGCGGCTTCAGCGAAGCGATCGCCTACGTATTCATTCCGCGCGCGCATGCGGCGCTGTTCGGCGGCGGCGATGATTCGCGCCAGCTCGAAAATCCCATTGCCGCCGACATGGATGCGCTGCGGCCGAGCATTCTTCCCTCGCTGCTTGCCGCCGCGCAGCGCAATGTCGCGCGCGGCATTTCTCCGATCATGCTGTTCGAGATCGGCGCGCAATTCGAGAGCGGCATGCCCGGCGCACAGATGACCGTCGCTGCGGGCATTCGCGTGGGTGTCGCGCCGCGCAGCTGGACAAGAGATGCACATGGCGCGGACGCCTTCGACGCGAAAGCCGACATGCTCGCTGTGCTCGACGCGGCGATGGGCGCGCCCATGACGGCGCCGGTCAAAGGCGGCGCGGCCCAATGGTATCATCCCGGCCGTTCCGGAACGCTCGCACTTGGTCCAAAGACGCTGGGCTGGTTCGGCGAGATTCATCCCGCCATCCTTCAGGCCTTCGATCTGAAAGGTCCGGCTTCGGCATTTGAAGTGTTCCTCGATGCGATTCCGGAGCCGAAAACGAAGAGCACCGCGCGCTCCGCATTCCAGCCGTCGCAATTCCCTGCAGTCGAAAGAGATTTCGCTTTCGTGCTGGACAGCGGGATTTCTGCAGAGGACGTTGTGCGCGCCGCGCGCAACACCGATCGCGCGCTGATCGAGCGTGTCGACGTGTTCGACGTCTATGAAGGAACAGGCGTTCCCGAAGGAAAGAAATCCCTCGCCATCGCCGTGCGCCTGCAGCCGAAGGACCGCACGCTCACCGATGCCGAGATCGAAGCGGCGGCGCAGAAAATCATCGCTGCGGTTACCAAGGCGACCGGCGGTACGCTACGCATGTAATTACTCCGAAGAGCGGCGAGGTCACGGTGGCTTCGCTCTCTCGACAAGAGACATCGCTTTCGCACGGAGGTGTGGCCGGCGCGTCTGTTCAAGCCTGCGCAGCAGACGTTCGTCGGCCGTGACCAGCTTGCAATCCTTTTCGACCGCGAGGGCAAGGTAGATACAATCATACGCGGGGTGATCCAGTGCGATCGCCAACTTCGTCGCGGCTTCGAGCAACGGCCGCATCGGAAGAAGTTCAATGTCGGCGGCCTGAAGCAGACGCGCTGCCAAGTGTGCTTCCTTACTTGTGAGCTCCTTCCGCTGAACTTTTTTCCAAAGAATATTCGCGCACTCCGCCGCCAGAAAATCGGGCGCGATCAATTTCGCCTTGTGCCGGAGAGCTAACGCTTCGGGCGTGCCCTCCTCCTCGACAATCCATTTGATGGCAACGCTCGCGTCGATGACGAGCGTGATCATCGCTCGTCGCGAGACTCGCGCAACAGAACCTCCGAAGGAGTCTGTTTTCGCCGCTTCGTCAGCCTCCGCAACTCGGCCGCAAGCTCATCAAAGGAAGGCTCGACCTCGGCCGCCAGCGCCTGACGGAGGATTTCGCGATGTTCCGCCTCGGTCGAACGGCCGTGACGGGCGGCCCGGCGCTTGAGCCGCGCAACCAGATCATCTTCGAGATTGCGGACGTGGAGGTTACCAGCCATATTCGTGCCCGTTGAGACCAACGATATCATTGCTCTCAAATTTGGCCGGCGCCGTCAAGCAGCCCACAAACAACGCGAGCGCGTGGGACAGGATCGCCTAGGATCGCTCGATGAGCATTTCCGCCGCTCGCATCTTCGACAAACGCACCGGGCTCGCCTTTGTGGTGGCGTTCGGGATCGTCAGTTTCTTCGCCGACATGGCTTATGAAGGCATGCGCGGGATCGCCGGGCCGTTTCTGGCCACGCTGGGCGCAAGTGGCGCCGCAGTCGGCATTATCGCCGGGTCGGGTGAGATGGCGGGCTATCTGCTCAGGCTTGTCTCCGGCCGCGCCGCGGATCGCACCCGGCTTTACTGGCCGATCACGCTTGCGGGTTACGTCGTTCAAATGACGGCGGTGCCGCTGCTCGCGCTCGCAGGCAATTGGTGGATGGCGGCAGCCCTGATCGTCATCGAGCGCGCCGGCAAAGCGGTGCGCAATCCGCCGCGCGACGTGATGCTGTCGCGCGCCGGCGAGGAGATCGGGCAGGGTTGGGCGTTCGGGCTGCATGAAGCGCTTGACCAGACCGGCGCGCTGCTCGGACCGCTCATCGCCGCGCTTGTGCTGGCGTTGCATCATGATTATCGCGCGGCCTTTGCCTGGCTCGCCGTTCCTTCGGCGATCACGCTCATCCTCGTCTTCGGCGTCTGCTGGCGCACGCCCCAGGCAGGCCACATCGCCGGCGTCGGTCACCATGAAGTTGCGCCGGTGCGATTGCCGCGCGCCTATTGGCTCTACGCCGCGAGTGCCGCACTCGCCGCTTTCGGCTTCGCGGATTTCACCCTCATTTCCTTCCATTTCGGCAAGGCGCATATCGTCGACCAAACTTGGATTCCGATCTTCTACGCGCTGGCGATGGGCGCGGCCGGCGCAGCCTCGCTCGTGTTTGGGCGCTGGTTCGATGCGCGTGGGCTCGGCGTGCTCGTTCCAGGTATACTGATAGGCGCCGCCGTTGCGCCACTTGCCTTTCTCGGTGGTTTCATTCCCGGTCTTGCCGGAACAATTCTCTGGGGTGTGGCGCTCGGCATTCACGAAGCGATCATGTCGGCGGCCGTTTCGACCATGGTTCCCGCCCCAGCTCGCGGCCGCGCCATCGGCCTCTTCACTGCGATTTTCGGCGTGGCCTGGTTCCTCGGCAGCGCGGCGCTCGGCGCGCTCTATGACGTGTCGCTTGCATGGCTCGTCATCGTCTCCGTGCTGCCGCAGCTCGCTGCGCTTATCCCGCTCGCCTTCGCGCTCCGCGCGATGAAGCCGGCCTGAACGGCGGTTGGAATGGCGGAACGGGAATGCTAGACGCCGCGGCGAATGACCGACCTTGCCCATATCCGCAATTTTTCCATCATCGCGCATATCGATCATGGGAAATCGACGCTCGCCGACCGGCTGATCCAGGTCACCGGCGGCCTTTCCGCGCGCGAAATGAAAGACCAGGTGCTCGATTCCATGGATATCGAGCGCGAACGCGGCATTACCATCAAGGCGCAAACCGTCCGCCTCGAATATACGGCAAGAAACGGCGAGCCTTACATCCTCAATCTGATGGACACGCCGGGGCATGTGGACTTTGCCTATGAAGTCTCGCGCTGCCTTGCGGCCTGCGAAGGCGCTCTTCTCGTGGTCGATGCGAGCCAGGGCGTGGAGGCGCAGACGCTCGCCAATGTCTATCAGGCGATCGACGCCAATCTCGAAATCGTGCCGGTTCTCAACAAGATCGACCTGCCCGCGGCCGAACCCGACCGGGTGCGCCAGCAGATCGAGGATGTGATCGGGCTGGACGCGTCGGACGCCATTCCGATCTCGGCCAAGACGGGCCTCAATATCGACGGCGTGTTGGAAGCGATCGTGCATCGCCTGCCGCCGCCCAAGGGCGACAGCGAATCCCCGCTCAAGGCGCTGCTCGTCGACAGCTGGTATGACGCCTATCTCGGTGTCGTGGTGCTGGTGCGCGTGGTCGATGGCGAGCTGAAAAAGGCCCAGCGCGTGCGCATGATGGCGTCGAACGCCGTCTATCAGGTCGAGCGCGTCGGTGTGTTCACGCCCAAACAGGTGATGGTCGAACAGCTCGGGCCCGGCGAAGTGGGTTTCATCACCGCGGCGATCAAGGAAGTTGCCGACACGCAGGTGGGCGATACCTTGACCGACGAACGCAAGGGCACCGACGCGCCGCTGCCGGGATTCAAGCCGGCGCAGCAGGTTGTGTTCTGCGGACTGTTTCCGGTCGACGCGGCGCAGTTCGAGGATCTGCGCGACGGCTTAAGCAAGCTGCATCTGAACGATGCGAGCTTCACCTATGAAATGGAAACCTCGGCGGCACTCGGCTTCGGTTTCCGCTGCGGATTTCTGGGCTTGTTACATCTGGAAATTGTGCGCGAGCGGCTGACACGCGAATTCGCGCTCGAGCTGATCGCGACCGCGCCCTCCGTCATCTACCGCATCCATCTGACCGACGGCGGCATGAAGGAATTACATAACCCGGCCGACATGCCCGACCCCGTCTATATCGAGCGGATCGAGGAGCCGTGGATCAAGGCGACCATTCTCGTGCCCGACGAACATCTGGGTGCGGTGCTGAAGCTTTGCGAGGACCGGCGCGGGCGGCAGATCGAACTCACCTATGCGGGCAGCCGCGCGATGGTCGTCTATCGCCTGCCGCTCAACGAAGTGGTGTTCGATTTCTACGACCGGCTGAAATCGGTGAGCCGCGGCTATGCGAGCTTCGACTATCACATCGAAGGTTATGAGGAAGGCGATCTCGTCAAGATGTCGATTCTCGTCAATGGCGAGCCGGTCGATGCGCTGTCGATGATCGTCAACCGCAGCCGCGCGGAGGCGCGCGGCCGTGCCATGTGCGAGAAATTGCGCGACCTGATCCCGCGCCATCTGTTCCAGATACCTGTCCAGGCCGCGATCGGCGGGCGCATCATTGCCCGCGAAACGATCAAGGCGCTCAGGAAGGACGTGACCGCCAAGTGCTATGGCGGCGACATCACCCGCAAGCGCAAGCTCCTCGACAAACAGAAAGAGGGCAAGAAGAAGATGCGCCAGTTCGGCAAGGTCGACATCCCCCAGGAAGCCTTCATCGCCGCGCTGAAGATGGACGCGGATTGAACGGCTTCCCCATAACTTCGATCAAACAAATTTGTCATGGCCCGCAAATGCGGGCCACCCAGTTCTCGCCCGAAAACTTTTCGTAATTACATATTGCCGACCCATTTCTGCAACAAAAGAACAAGCGTCACCTGGGTGGCCCGCATTTGCGGGCCATGATAGGTATTGGGGATCATTCGGCGATTGCGAATGGTTCATCGCGGCTGGGTAATTGCCGCATTCCCGTAATGGTCGCCGATGCGGCCGTTTCGGATGTAATCAGCCATCATCTGGAAATAGCCCGGCGCGTAGCGCGTGGAGAGGCGCTCGCCTTTCGCGTCGAGTTCATACAACGTCATTCCATGTTCGGCGCCGGGATAGACGGCGAGCGTGAAGTTCTTTCCTTCGGCGATCAGCGATTTGATACGAGCCGCGGTCTCGCCGCTTGGCGCGTCGAGATCGTCGCCGCCGAGAATCCACAACTGCGGTGTCGTCGAGGCTTGCAGGGTCGGCATCGGCTCGTAGCGGAACGGCGCGGTGTCGAACCCTGCTTTCATCACCAGATTTGCGATCTGGGATCTGTTGAGCGGCAGCAAGAAAAAGAGGAAATCTCCGTGCACGTCCTTGTACCAGGGCTCGGCTTTGTATTTCCGGCGCAGCGCGTCGAACGTATCATAGCCTTCCCTGCCGACGGTCTCGGCGACGCGGTCGCCGGCGCGCGCCAGTTCCAGTGCCTTCTTTGTATCTTCTGCGGCGTGGTGATGGAAGTACATGTCGAGCGCGACGCTCTCCTGGTCTTCCTGCGGGATCGTCACCGCCAGTCCGAAGCTGATAATGGCAAAGTCCACGGCCGCGCGATTGGCGGCCAGCGGCACCACCCATCCGCCTTCACTGCCGCCCTGATAGCCGATGCGGCCCGCCCGCGTTCCCGCAAGACGCTTTGCCTCTTTCATCGCGGCGACGGCATCGCTCGCCAGCACATTGAAATTCTGCGTGTAGGTCCCGCCGGACGATCCGGTGCCGCGTTTGTCATAGACGAAGGCGCCGATGCCCTCTGCCGGAAACATGCGCTGCAGCTGTTGAAAGATGAGCGCCGAATCGTGCTCCGATCCATGGACCAAAATCACGACCGGCACCTTTCCTTTGCCTTCCGGCATGACGAGACGCCCCGCCAGATTGATTCCACCACTCTTGAAGCTGGTGTTCCGAACGTCGAATGCGATCCGCTTGCCGGTTTCCTTGCCGAACGCAATTTCGCCTTTGGCGCAATCCGAGAATGAAACCTGCTTCCCGTCGGGACGGCCCGTCCAGCCATAGGTGCTGATCCATGTTCCGCCTTTCTGCGGGTGAAGCTGGCCCGTTTCGCCGGTGAACAGGCGCCAGCGGAGCGTGCCGGGATCGGATGGCGCGATGTCCAGCGCGCGGCCGTCGCTCAGGCGGTAGCTCCCGACAAGGCAGTTGGGGGTTTCCGCGGCGCGCGCGGCGGTAAGCGCGAACAGGATGAGGCAAAACGTCAGGCTTCGGAACATGGGGCCTCGTCACTCCATATGGGACAGCCTATTTAAGGGCCGGGCGCGGCCTTGTATTGGACGGATTCAAGGTCTTCCGACCTTTGCCGGCGCTTGACAGGATGGAGCCTTGCAGCAATTTGCCGGCGCCTCGCTGAGGCGGGTTATCGACCGAAGCGCCACGCGTGTGCCGGAACACGCGCATGACTGGCCCGTGATTTCCCTGTTCGTCCTGGGTGCCTACAGCAATGAGACCGAGCTTGGCGAGACTTTCATTGCCGGACCTTCGGCAGTTTTCTATTCGGCCCGCGCGGCGCATCGCAATGCGATCGGGCCGTCCGGCTTTGAGCAGATAGAGATCGAATTCGATCCCGCATGGCTTGGAGTTGCGTTTCTTCCGCGATCTCACATTACGCGCTGGATTGGCGGACGCGCGGGCGCTGATGTGCGCAGGTTGGTTCGGCTCTGCGCGCAGGAACCGGAAGAAGAATTTTTGCGCGCAGCGCTGCGCAGGTTTCTGCAGGTCCGGGAATGTGAACCCGTCTGCGAGTTTCAATCCTGGGTGGGCTCGATCAAACAACACCTCGCCGCAAACACTGCGTTGCGGGTGTCAGAACTCGCATGCGGGGTGAAGCGCCATCCTTCCTGGCTCGGGACCGCGTATCGACGTGCTACGGGCGAAGGACTCCTTGAAACCGCCGCTCGTTTCCGCGTCGAACATGCCGCGCGCGCCTTGCGTGAAACGAATCAGCCGCTTGCAGAGATCGCCGTCGCGGCGGGTTTCTGCGATCAGAGCCATATGAACAGAGCGTTCCATCGGCTTCTGGGCCGCACGCCGCTTGCCGTGCGAAACGACCGCACGTTCTTCCGCCCTGTCGCGGTGTGAACCTCACCGATTGCGGCCCAAGACTTTGTGACCGCGCGGTTTGCAATGGCCGGCAAGCACGCCGGCCATTGCACGCACACCAACGAATAATTAGCAATCAGCGGCAGCGATAGGGATGCCAGTAGCACCAGCCATGGCCGCCGTCATAGACGCAGCCGGAGACGGTGCCGGCAAGGGCCAGCAACAACAGGGGAACAACGAGTCTACGCATGGCGATTTTCGCTCCTTGGAAATCGCGCATCCGGCGCCGCGGCGGCGGCCCGGATGGGCAAAGCACGAACCTGCCGATAAAACGCGCACACGCCTGAACGGGGAATGAACCCGCGCTTCGCGCCGGGGAGGAAAATGACGCGCGCGGGAGGTTGGCTATGTCCCGCCGCTGAGGCGCTGGATGACGTCGTCGAGCTGCTCGAGCGTGCGATAGGCGATCCGCAATTCGCCGCCCGTGGATCCTTTATGCGCGATCTGAACCTTCAAACCCAATATTTCGGAAAGGCCCGACTCCAGTGCCCGGATATCCGCGTTGCTGGCAGGCTGCGTTGATTTTGTCTTTTTCTTCTTTGAACGGTGTTCGGCCTGCCGGACATTGAGCGACTGTTCGATGATGTCGCGGGCGCGCGCTTCCGCATTCGGATCGCCGACAAGAGTACGGGCATGGCCGGCGCTGAGTTTGCCGTCACGAATGAATGCCTGAACAGCGTCCGGCAATTTCAACAACCGAACAGTGTTCGCAACATGACTGCGGCTCTTGCCGAGTTCCTGCGCCAGCTGCTCCTGCTTGTATCCGAACTTATCGATCAACTGCTGGTAGGCGGCAGCCTCTTCTATCGCGTTAAGATCCGCCCGTTGCACATTCTCGATAATCGCGAGTTCCAGCGACTCGGCGTCCGACAATTCCCGCACGACGACCGGCACATCATGGAGCTTGGCGAGCTGCGCGGCGCGCCAGCGGCGTTCGCCAGCGACGATCTCGAAGGCCTCCGGCCCCTTCGCGGTCGGCCGCACCAGGATCGGCTGCAGCACGCCTTTTTCGCGGATGGAATTCGCAAGATCCTGCAGCTCCTCCGCGCCGAAACTTTTGCGCGGCTGCAGCGGATTGGGGTGCAGCCAGGCGACCGGCAGGGTGCGCTGCGGTCGCGCGTTTCCTTCGCCGCGGGAGGGCGCGATGTCCGCCTCTTCGCCGATCAGCGCCGAAAGCCCGCGGCCAAGCCCGCGATGGCGGCTCTCCTCCGCCTTTCTTGTCTCGCCTGCGCTCATGCCGCCGGTCGCATCCGCTCGCGCTGGATCAGCTCGCCGGCAAGTTTGATATAGGCCTGGCTGCCAGGGCAGCGGAGATCATACACCAGCGCCGGCAGCCCATGGCTCGGCGCTTCGGAAAGGCGCACATTCCGCGGAATGACGGTATTATAGACCTTCTGTCCCATGTGCTTTCGCACATCGGCCGCCACCTGCTCGGAAAGCCGGTTGCGCTTGTCGAACATGGTCAGCACGATGCCCTGGATTTCAAGGCCGGGATTTAAACTCAGCCGCACGCGCTCGACCGTCTTCAGCAGCTGCGAGAGCCCTTCGAGTGCAAAAAATTCGCATTGCAGCGGCACGATCACGGCATCGGCCGCCGCCATGGCGTTCACCGTGAGCAGCGACAAGGAGGGCGGGCAGTCGATCAATACATAGGCGAAATGATGGGCCTCCGCTTCGACGAAGCCTTCCAGCGCCGACCGCAGCCGATAATTGCGTTGCGCCACCTCGATCAGCTCGAGCTCCGCACCGGAAAGGTCAACCGTGGAAGCTATGAGCGAAAGATTGGGAATACGCGTGGCGATGACGGCCTGGGCAAGCGGTACCTCCCCCATCAATACGTCGTAAGACGTGACCTTGCGGCTGGTGCGCGGAATGCCGAGGCCGGTCGATGCATTGCCCTGCGGATCGAGATCGATGAGCAGCGTGGGCTGACCGATGGCGGCAAGCGCGGTGCCGAGATTGATGGCCGTCGTCGTCTTGCCGACGCCGCCCTTCTGGTTTGCGATCACCAGCACGCGGGACGATCCGCCCTTCATGCCCGCCTCCCGGCCTTCGGCTCGAAGCGCTCGATCGTGAGCACCTTGCCTGAAGGGTCGGAACGGCTCGCCCGTTCCTTGGCCTGCATATTCCAGATTTTGTGTGCTTCCGTCAATTCTGCCCCTACCGATTGGCCCTTTAAGAACAAGTTTACCGTATGCGGTCCCTGAAAAGCCTGTGCATAGAGAAGCAGCCGCGAAAGGGGCGCGCAAGCCCGCGCCGTGACCACGTCGAAAGGTTCCGGACGCGCCGCTTCGATCCGGGAATTGCGGATTTCGGCAGCGACTCCGAGACGCTCGGCCGCCGCGGCAAGAAAGGCGCATTTCTTGCGCGTTGCCTCATAGAGCACGGTGCGGAAACCGGGCCGCTCCCGCAGAAGAAATCCCAGGATGAGGCCGGGGAAACCAGCCCCGGAGCCGAGATCGACCAGGCTTGCCGCGTCGGACGGAATCAAATCGAAAAGCTGCGCCGAATCCCAGATATGGCGATTCCAGACCTGCTGCAGCGAGGCCGCCGAGACCAGGTTGTGGCGCGCGCTCCAGTCTTCGAGCAGCGTCACGAACAGCTTCAGCCTATCCAATGTTTCACGTGAAACATTTGCCGACCGCTGGAACTCGGCCGGCCCGAAAGACGGCGAAGTCACGCGCCCTGCGCCTTTCCTCCCCTGCCAAAGGCGGGGGCGGAAAGAGATGGACGGGTATTTCGGCGGGTGTGCGCCAGCACAAGGGTAAGTGCCGCCGGCGTCACGCCGTCGATGCGGCTGGCCTGGCCGAGCGTAGCGGGACGAATTGCGGTCAGCTTCTGTCTCGCCTCGGTTGAGAGCCCTTGCACCTGCGCGTAATCCAGATCCGCCGGAAGATCGAGTGCCTCGTCGCGGCGGAAGGCGGCGATATCCGTCTCCTGCCGCTCCAGATAGACGGCATATTGCGCGTCATTCTCCAGCTGCTCAATCACGTCCGTATCGATCTCGGCGAGGTCTGGCCAAACCCCAACCAGCGTGGCGAAGCTCACATCCGGCAGGCTCAACAGTTCGTGCCCGTTTCGCCGGAGGCCGTCCATCCGGACCTGAATCCCCGCCGCTCGCGCCGCATTTGGAGTCAGGTCAAGCGCCGCGAGCCGGCGCCTTGCAGTTTGGAATCGCGCGAGCTTGTCGGCAAAATGCCGTTGCCGCGTGGCGCCGACGATCCCGCGCCCTATGCCCAATTCCGTCAGCCGCCGGTCGGCATTGTCCGCCCGCAGCGTCAGGCGATATTCGGCGCGCGACGTGAACATGCGATAGGGTTCGCTGACGCCTTTGGTCACCAGATCGTCGATAAGCACGCCGATATAGGCTGAAGCGCGGTCAAGCACGACGGGATCATCACCCGATACCGCCCGCGCGGCGTTCCAGCCCGCCATCAGACCCTGCGCGGCGGCTTCTTCATAGCCCGTCGTGCCGTTGATCTGGCCGGCCAGGTAGAGACCAGCGGTCCGCTGCGTCTCGAGCGCTGGCGAGAGTTCGCGCGGGTCCACATAGTCGTATTCAATCGCATAGCCCGGACGGATCATCCGCGCGGTCTCGAGACCCGGGATGGTCGCCAGAAATTCGCGCTGAACCTCCTCGGGCAGCGAGGTCGAGATACCGTTGGGATAGACCGTATCGTCGTCCAATCCTTCGGGCTCGAGGAAGATTTGATGACTGTCCCGCTGGGCAAAGCGCACCACCTTGTCCTCAATCGACGGACAATAGCGGGGCCCGGTGCTGCCGATCTGGCCCGAATACATGGGCGCGCGGTCAAGATTGTGCCGGATGATGTCGTGCGTGGCGGACGTCGTCCGGGTAATGTGGCAAACGATCTGCGGCGTCTCGATACGGTTAGTGAGATAGGAAAACGGCACCGGCGGCTCGTCGCCCGGCTGGGCCGGCAATCTCCCCCAATCGATGGATCGGCCGTCGAGGCGCGGCGGCGTGCCGGTCTTGAGGCGGCCCATCCTGAAACCGAGGCCATAGAGCGTCTGCGCCAACCCGATCGCCGGCGCCTCGCCCACCCGGCCGGCAGCGATTTTGCGTTCGCCGATATGAATCAATCCGCGCAGAAAGGTCCCCGTGGTCAGCACCACGGCGCCGGACGCGAATTTCCGCCCGTCCGCAGTGACAACACCGCAGGCCCGCGAATTCCGGATGACCAAATCCTCGACGGCACTTTCCAGAATTTCGAGATTCGGGAGGGCCGCCAGTGTTTCCTGCATCGCCCTGCGATAGAGCTTGCGGTCCGCCTGGGCGCGGGGTCCGCGCACGGCGGGACCCTTGCGGCGATTCAGCAACCGGAACTGGATACCTGCCGCGTCGGCGACCCGGCCCATGACGCCGTCCAGCGCGTCGATCTCGCGAACAAGATGGCCCTTGCCCAGGCCGCCGATTGCCGGATTGCAAGACATCTCGCCGATCGTAGCGTGGTTGTGAGTGAGCAAGAGCGTGCGGGCGCCAAAACGGGCCGAAGCCGCAGCGGCTTCGCAGCCCGCATGCCCGCCGCCAATCACAATGACATCAAAATTGCCCATGCGCGCTGCATTACGGAGGGCCGGCTCGAAGCGCAATATGTTTCACGTGAAACATCCACGGCCGGTTCCGCCAGCCTGCCGGACCACTTAAACGGCCAGCGGGGCGCACCCGCCAAATTAAGTATCATGTCCCCATAATTCCTGAAGCACGCTCTCGACTTCGTCCCCATCTCGGGAAGGGCCTTGTGAACCCCCTATGCCCTGCGCAGTATGCGGCACCCACATAGAACAAAGAGAGAAAATCATGCTCCGGAAAACGCTGCTCGCGCTGCCAGGCCTTGTCTTCGCCGCGACCACTGTCGCCGCCATGCCGCCGGGAATCGAACTCAGCAGGGATCATCACCAGGCGTTCGTTCTCAATCCTCCGGTCTCCATCGTTCACAATCTGCCCGGCGACACCGGTCTCGTCGCCATCTTCGACAATATCGGCAAGAAATATCCGCATGGTACCTATTGGTGCTGCACCGGCAACAGCATGATGGGACCCGACGCGCTGCCCGGCTTCTCGGAATGGTGGCTCGCAGCCGCTTTCACACCCACCTCCGACCATACCGTCACGCAGATCGAGGTGGCCGCGACCTACATACAGGGCACCAATAGCATGACGCTCAGTATTGCCAATGATTCGGGCGGAGTGCCCGGCCAGGTCATCAAGAGCTGGGTCATCAAGAAACTGCCCGCGCTCGGAAGCTGCTGCATCGTGGACGTCCAGGATGACAAGGGCGGAGTGCCCGTCACGGCCGGAACGCAATACTGGATCACGCTGACCACCGACGCGAAAGAGGCCAACACCTGGTCCGCCTGGCAGTACAACGACACCGACCAGGTCGATGCCGGCATCACCGCCGTATACTGTTCTGATGACAATGGCGGCGATTGCGATAACAACGACCAATGGACGCCGGAAAGCTACACGCCAGCGCTCGCTTTCGCAGTGAAGGGCAAGTAATTATCCGGGATCGCAGCCGTGGAGGTCCGCGGTCCCGGAATATTCCTACGGCAAGACGACTTCGTAGACCGTGCCCCAGCCGCCGGTGCCGCCCTGGCTTGTGCCGCCGTAAAGCGTTTCCGATTTCTTGTCGAGAATGACCCCGCCATGCGGGTAAAATCCGTCGCCGGTGAAATTGGGAAAACTCGTCACCAAATCCTCGGTCCAGCCGCCATTTGCCTTGGTGAGCGCGTACACCGTGCCGCCGCCATTCGCGCCGCCGAGTTCCGTCGTCCCGTACATCGCCCCCGAGGCGCCCTTGAGGAGACCGCTGTCCGGCCCGGCACCGTCCCCCGCGGCGCCGAAATTGTGCAGTATCTTTTCCTTCCATTTGCCGCCCGACGGCGTCAGCTGATAAACTAATCCCCAGTCATCTGTGCCGCCGGACCCTGTGGTCCCATAAAGCATGCCGCTCGATGACAGCAGGAGCTGCCCATAACCGGGAAACTGTCCGTCCGTGCCGTTGCCGAAGGCATGGAGCACGCTTTCGTTCCAGCCATTGCCGTTCGGCGCGAGCTCGAACACGGTGCCGCAGCCGATATTGCAGGTGCCGGAGCCTCCGCCGTAATAGGTTGTTCCGTAAAGCGCGCCGGAACTGTCCATCGCCAGACCTGCTACGGGGAAATCCCCGTCCGAACCGCCGGCGAAATTGTAAAGGACGCTCTCCGTCCAGGTGCCGCCGGAGTTCGTCAGCTTGAACACCGTTCCCATATTGCTGGTGCCACCCTGTTCGGTCGTCCCGTAAATGGCGCCGGTCGAATCCATCAGCAGATCGCAGACCGGTGTATCACCGTCATGGATTGCTGTATTGCCGAAATACCAGAGGGTCTGCAGGTTCCACGTCCCGTTGGTATTGGTCAGCTCGAACACGGTGCCGCCATTGTAGGTACCGGCGGAACTGGTCGTGCCGTAGAGGTTGCCGTTCGCATCCGCGATCAGCCCGGCGGCGGGATAAAGACCGTTAGTGCCGTCGAATATTACCTGGGTCGATTCGGTCCATGCGTTGCCGGATTGCTTGAGTTCGAAGACCGTTCCGGGGGAGTCGCCCTGGCCCTCCGTGGTTCCGAACAGGGTATTCTTCCCGACAAGAAGCAGCCGGCCCTCCGGATTGCCGTCGGCTTCCGGATTGAAGCTGTAAAGCACGCTCTCCTGGGCGATCGCCGGAAGCGCCAGGGCAACGCCCGCAATCGCCACAAACGAAATTGCCGGTTTGTTCATTATCATCCCCCTTATGAAATGTATCGTCCGGTTACCCTCCGGAGAGGATTGCAGCCTATATCCTGGAGCCCCGCGACTCAATTGGGGCACCATCCGATGCGGGTGTTCGGACTTGTGGGAAGCCGGTGGCGGCCGTGTTCGCGAACCCGATGTAAGTTGGCGCCGGCAGGCGAAGCAGCTAGGGTCACAGACGGGGCTGGAGGCAGAATGCAGACATCGCGTGTCGTTTTGGCGGTTATCGTCCTTCTGCTTGCGGGCTGTGCGGAGGAGGACGTGCCTTCCGTCCGATGGTCGCAGCCCGGTGCGACCTATGATCAATTCGTCCAGGACCGCGACACCTGCGCAAACCAGGCGCGCGAGCGATCCCAACCTTTCTTTGTCGGCGGACAACGCTATGCCGGCCGGAGCGATGCGGTGGACAGCGGCCTTTTCTTCCCCTGCATGGCCGCCCGCGGCTGGCGGCAGGATCCCAAGGGTTTCGCCCCGCCGCCCGGCGAGGAGTTTGCGCTGTCGCCATAGGCTGCGGAACCGCGTTGCCGCCGGACCGTTCCCGTGTCGGTATCGATCCAGGCCAGGATGCCGGGGCAGGCTCAAGCCAAAGGAGCATGACCATGTCCGGTAAATCCGCTTTCTTCCGTGCCGCTCTCCTCGGAAGCCTGTTTGGTCTCGCCGCCTCGCCAGTCCTAGGCCAAGGCTACGACCCTTACGCCAGCGACACGCCCTACAGCGCCGGACCGAATGAGACCGTCACGGTCATTGCGCCGCGTTTCCGCGCTGACAGCACACCGCTCAACGGTCCCCTGGAACGGGTATCACTCTCCAAGCCGATCCACTACACGATGCGCGATCTCGTCGATCCGACGCGGGCGCAGGTGTTGCGCTGGAAAGTCTGGCGCGCCGCGCACGATGTCTGTGACCGGTTGGGCGAAGTCTATCCCGTCTATCCGATGACGACGGCGCGCGACTGCTTCCACGATGCCTATAATGACGCCATCGTGAAGATCGACGCCCGCATCACCGGCGCCAGGCTGGCTTACTGGTACGGGTATTGATTATTCGACAGCGGCGCGCGCCGGGTTGAACGTAACTGCCGTATTCCGCGCAATTGCAACCCAACAACGAGCAAAGCAGGTATCAGCAGCGCCCCATATTAGATCCGGCCGACAGCCGGCATCGCAGCGCACGAAAACTGTTTTGGCCATACCTCAATCGAGCTTCCAGGCGACGCCGAGGCGGAAAACGTGATACATCTCGCGCGTGCCGAATCCGACATCCGTATCGGGTGCGGGCGTATAGACGGCGTAACGCGCGTTGGTGAAATCGTAGATGTATTCGCCGGTAAGCCGCAGGCGCGGCGCGAGCGCGTAGTCGAGCCCCAGCCCGGCCGCACCGACCTGGGGAAAGAAACCGGAGCGCGTGGCGGTGCTGCCGTCCGCGACCGTGAAACCCGGCTCAGAAACGTCGAAGGACGTGCGGGCAGTGGCGAGACTGAGGCCCCCGGTGAGATAGGGAGCCCAGCGGTCGAGCGTGTAGCCGAGCTTGAGCCGGGCGGTCGCGCAATCGCTTTCGCGCGTCGCGAATTCCGCCTTGATGTCGGGGCCGCCGATCACGGTCGTCGAGCCGGTGATATTGGCCCAGTTTCCATCGAGCACGATTCCCGCCAGGATGCCCGGCCCGAACAGGTGTTCGTAGGCGAAATTGCCGCCGGCCACCGGCCCGGCCGAAGTGATCGTCCCATCGCCCGAGAAAAATTTCCCCGGCAGCGCCACGCCATAGGAAAAGGCAAAACGGTCGAGCGCGAAACCTGCATCCGCGCCGGCATAGAAGCCGGTCCAGTCCACCGATTCTGCCCGGCCCGTGCCGGACCCAAGAACAAGTGCTGCTACAAAGGCCGTCAGGATTTTCTGCCGCATGACCACGCAATCGTCTGGCTTCGATCACGAGCGAAATGCACAGACCGCCCAAGTGGATGCAGGAGCCGGGTCTTGACTAAAGACCGCCGGCTGCTGCCCATGAGGCGAAGAACGTTTCGAGGTTTGCGATGGCCGCACCTGTATCTGCTCCACCCGACGCACCGCGTAGTACCGATGAAGCCGAGTTGTACGAGCTGGTCCGGCAACGCTCCTTTCGCCGCGGACATTTCATCCTGTCCTCGGGCCGAACAAGCGAGATGTATTTCAACCTGAAACCCACCATGCTCGATCCGCGCGGCGCGTATCTCTGTGCGGCGGCATTTCTGAAGATTATCGTCGCCGAAAGGGCCGGTTTCGCCGGCGGCCTCGAAATGGGCGCGGTCCCCATGCTCGGAAGTCTCGCGGCGCTCAGCGAGATGCAGCGCCATCCGGTGCGCACGTTCTTCGTCCGCAAGAAACCCAAATCACACGGTACAAAGGAACTGATCGAGGGCCTCGCGAGCGATGAAACATTGTCCGGCGCACGGGTGATGATCGTCGATGACGTGGCAACGACGGGAAATTCTGCTCTCCAGGCCGCCCAGGTCGCGCGCGAGGCCGGCGCGATCGTGGATTGCGCGCTCGTTATCGTCGACCGTGAGGAAGGCGCCCGCGAAATGTTGGCGCGCGAAAGCATCCGCCTCCTTTCTATTCTCAGGGGTCCAGATTTCCTGAAGTAATTTTGCACGCGGAGGCGCGGAGACCGCGGAAAAAGGGAAACCACAAGGAGCACAAAGGAAAAAACTGCGCGCCATGGGCACGCCAAATTACTTCGTGTGCCTTGGTGCTCTTCGTGCTCTTTGCGGTTAAACCGCTCCGCGGTCTCCGCGCCTCCGCGTGCAATCCTTTGCAGACGCAGATCACTTCCCGATGCAGAAATCCTTGAACACCACGTCCAGCAGTTCTTCGATGTCGACGCGGCCGGTGAGGCGGCCGATGGCGCGCAGCGCGAGGCGCAAATCTTCGGCGGCAAGTTCGCTTTCGGACTGGTTGAGGGCGCGGGCAAGAGCTTCGGCCGCGGCGGTGACGCATTCGCGATGACGTGCCCGTGTCATGGGCGGGGATTCGCGCGGGCGCTTGAGGCGGGTGCGAACCTGTTCGCGCAGGATTTGCAGCAGCGCGTCCAGACCCTCGCCTGTCCGCGCCGAAATGCGCAGGCCTTGGCGCGGGACGGGCCAGGGCAGATCGCTTTTGTTCCAGACCGTGACGCTTGCGCGCGCGACCGCCTGTTCGTCGAGACCCGCGAACGGTTCGGCCGCCGTCCCATCCAGCACCAGGACCGTCATGTCGCTGGAAGCGGCGCGCGCCAGTGCGCGCCGTACGCCTTCGCGTTCGATCACGTCAGCCGTATCACGCAGGCCTGCGGTATCGGCCAAGTGCACGACATAGCCGCCGAGATCGAGCCGGGTTTCGACCACATCGCGGGTGGTACCGGGAATTTCCGAAATAATCGCCACGTCGCGCCGTGCCAGCGCATTGACGAGCGAACTCTTGCCGGCATTGGGCGCGCCGATCACGGTAAGAAACAATCCTTCCCGCGTGATCTCGCCGCGACGCGCATCGTCGAGATGCCGATTCATCTCGGCGTGCAATGCCGCGATCGGCGCGCGCAATCGTTCGTCGATATCCTCGGGCAATTCTTCTTCGGAAAAATCGATGGCCGCCTCCGCCCAGGCCAGTACGGCGATCAGCCGCGCGCGCCAGTCCTCATACAAAGCTGCAAGTGCGCCCTGATATTGCCGGAGCGCCTGGCGCGCTTGCGCCGGCGTTTCGGCATCGATGAGATCGGCAAGCGCCTCCGCGCGCGTGAGATCAAGCTTGCCGTTCTCGACGGCGCGGCGCGTGAATTCGCCCGGCGCGGCGGCCCGCAGGCCCGGCACCGCGGCGAGCGCGGTCAGCGCCGCCTCGGCGATTGCCCGGCCGCCATGCAGATGAAATTCCGCCATGTCTTCGCCGGTTTCGCTGGCCGGCGCCGGAAACCACAGCACCAAGGCCTGATCGATCCACGCACCGCTACCATCCCGCAGCGTACGCAAGACAGCCTTCCGGGGCGGCGGCAGATTTTCCCCGCCCAGCGCGCATAACGCCGCGGATGCCTCCGGCCCGGAAACACGCACCACGGCAATCGCCGCGCGGCCCGGCGGTGTCGAAACGGCAAAAATGGTGTTGCGGGCGGTCTCCGCCATCCGGTCTAGCGTGGGCCGCGCTCGCGGCTGGTCGCCCGGCGGCTGGAATCCTGCATGAAGCGCTGGAACTGTTCCATGCCCTGGCTGCCCCAGTTGAACCAGGTCTTGAGCATGGCCTCAGGATCGCTCGCCGTCTCAAGCGCGGCCATCATCCGCTTCTCCATCTCGGCCACGAGCTTTTCCTGCAATTTGGTGACATCGGGCAGGCCCATCACGCGGCGCGCCTCGTCGGGCGTGAGATCAAGATCGATACGGAGTTTCATGGGCCAGGTCCCGGCTTGTGAGCGGCCCATGGGCCGCGCTAGAGGAGGCTAGAACCAATGGCCGCCCGTCGCAACGGCGCGGCCCCAACCTTGTTTCAACCGGGAATTCATCATGAGCGAGAACCTGCTCGACCGCGAGACGAGCCCCTATCTGCTTCTGCACAAGGACAATCCCGTGCATTGGCGGCCCTGGGGGTCCGATGCGCTCGCCGAAGCAGAAGCGGCCAACAAGCCGATCCTGCTCTCCATCGGCTACACCGCCTGCCATTGGTGCCATGTGATGAACGACGAGAGCTTTCGCGATCCCGAAACCGCGGCGCTGATGAATGAGCATTTCATCAACATCAAGGTCGACCGCGAAGAACGCCCGGATATCGATCAGATCTATCAGGCCGCCGCCAATTCGCTCGGCCATACGGGCGGCTGGCCGCTCACCATGTTTCTCACGCCGCAGGGCGATCCGTTCTATGCCGGCGCCTATTTTCCGAAGGAAGAACGTTTCGGACAACCCGCGTTCAAGCGCGTCCTGCCGGAAGTGGCGCGCCTGTTCCGCGAGCAGCCCGATCCGGTCGCCAACACGGCCGCGCGCGTGCAGCAGGCCTTCGCCAATCTCTGGGCGCGTGACCTCCGCGGCACACTCGATCCCAAGATTCTCGACCAAAGCGCCGTCCGCGTGGCCCAGCGCTTCGATATCTTTTACGGCGGCCTCACCGGCGCGCCGAAGTTTCCGAATGCCGGCCTGGCGGAGCTGCTCGTCCGCGCGCATCTGCGCACCGGCGTGCCGCAATTCCTGCAGCTTGCGCTCACTACGCTCGAACACATGGCGCTGGGCGGTCTCTACGATCATGTCGGCGGCGGCTTTGCGCGTTATGCCGTCGACGAGCGCTGGATGGTGCCGCATTTCGAGAAGATGCTCTACGACAATGCGCAGCTGATCGATCTCTACGCGCTGGCCTGGCAACACAACCGTTCCGCTGTCTATCGCGATCGCGTGGAGGAGACTGCCAACTGGCTGTTGCGCGAGATGATGGTGGAGCAAGCCTTCGCCTCCAGCCTCGATGCCGATCAGGATGGCGAGGAAGGCAAATATTATCTCTGGACGGAAGCCGAGATCGACGCGGCCCTGATGGGCACCTTCGTGCAGAAGTTCAAGGAAGCCTATGGCGTGCGCCGCGACGGCAATTTCCAGGGCCGCAACCTTCTTCAGCGGCTCGGCAATCCGCCCTATCCGCTCCCGGAAGCCGATGAGGCGCTGTTAAAGAAACAGCGCGAACTCCTGCTCGCCACGCGTCTCAAGCGGACGCCGCCGCTGCGCGACGACAAGGTGCTCGCCGACTGGAACGGCATGGCAATTGCCGCGCTCGCCAATGCCGGCATGGTGTTCCGGAAAGCGCCATGGACGGCCGCAGCCATCCGCGCCTTCGCCTTCGTCGAAACTGCGCTGGGCGATGGCGACCGGCTTTATCACTCCTGGCGCAACGGCGTCCGCAAGCATACCGGATTCGCCGACGATTACGCGCAGATGGCGCGCGCGGCGCTGGCCCTGTGGGAAGCCACGAGCGATCGCCGCTTTCTCGCGCGCGCCCAGGCCTGGGTGAACATCCTCAACGAACATTTCTGGGACGCGCAGAATGGCGGGTATTTCTATACGCCCGACGATTCCGATCCGCTGATCGTTCGCACCCGCGCGGTCTTCGACCAGTCCACCCCATCGGCCAATGGCGTGATGGTGAGTGTGCTTTCGCGCCTGCATTTCATCACCGCCGACAATACCTACCGCGACCGCGCCAATGCGCTGATCCAGGCATTTTCCGGCGAAGTGAATCGCGCTTTCCTGTCGATGGGCTCCTATCTGAACGGCCTCGATTTCGCCTTGACCGGCCTTCAGATCGTCATCGTCGGACAGATGGACAATACCAAGACCCATGAACTCGCAAATGCGGTGCTCGGGCGTGCTTTGCCCAACCGCACGCTGATGGTCGTCGATCCGCGCCAGAGCCTGCCGGCCGGCCATCCTGCCGCCGGCAAGACGATGCAGAACGGCCAGCCCACGGCCTATGTTTGTCAGCGCCAGACCTGCTCCGCGCCGATCGCCAATCCCGTGACGCTGTCCCAGGTATTGCAGCTCCCACCCCGCGCCGCGCAGGGGCAGGCGTAAATTCGACGCGAACTGCGTTATCCATTGCAAGGAGCGGTTTTCATGAGTGGCAAAGACGTCAGCATCAATACCGCCGACGGCGTGTTCGGCGGCTATCTCGCGGTACCGGGCACGGCCAATGGCGCGGGCATCGTGGTCATCCAGGAAATCTTCGGCGTCAACGGCTTCGTGCGCGCAGTGGCGGATGCTTATGCGGCACGCGGCTATTTCGCACTGGCGCCGGATCTGTTCTGGCGCATCGAGCCCGGCGTGCAGCTGACCGACCAGACCAAGGAAGAGTGGAACCGCGCCTTCGCGCTGATGAACAAATTCGACATCGATCTCGGCGTCAAGGATATCCAGGCGGCAATCGACCATCTGCGTGGCGAAGAAAAATGCGCGAAAATTGGCGCGGTCGGCTATTGTCTCGGCGGATCGCTCGCCTATCTCACCGCCGCGCGCACCGATGTGGATGCTTCCGTCGGTTATTATGGCATCAACATTCAGGAGAAACTGGAGGAAGCCCGAAACATCCGCAAGCCATTGCTGCTGCATATCGCGGCAAAGGACCAGTATGTGCCGCCCGCAGCGCAGAAGCAGATCATCGAGGGGTTGAAGGACAATCCTCACGTCACGATCCACACCTATCCGGAGATGGATCACGCCTTCGCGCGGGTGGGCGGCGAGCATTACGATCATGCGAATGCCGAGCTCGCCAACAGCCGCACGGCGACGTTCTTCCGCCAGCATCTGAGCTGATGCACTGATACATACGGGATGGTGCAGGCCTTCGGGCTCCCGCTGCAGCCCGCGTCGTGCGTGCCGCGCAGGCCGCATCGCCATCTGCGTTCTTGCGCGCTCCGCGGTTCAAATCCGAGCGGCGCGCGGCGCCATGCAATTTTTGCCGGTTACGAAAGAGCAGACAAGCTTCGGCACCGTCTGTATACTCGGTGCACTTACGCGGACGACCCGGAGCGGACGATGAAAGCCATCCGAATCGAAAAGACCGGCGGGCCGGAGGTGCTCACGCTCGAGGATGTCGATTTGGCCGCCCCAGGCGCCGGTGAAGTGCGCGTGCGCCACACGGCCATCGGTGTCAATTTCATCGATACATATCAACGCTCCGGGCTTTATCCGGTATCGCTGCCATTCACGCTCGGCCAGGAAGCGGCCGGCGTGGTGGAAGCTGTCGGCCGAGGCGTCACGGATGTCCGCGCCGGCGACCGCGTTGCCTATTGCTCGATCCTTGGCGCCTATGCGGAAGCCAACAATGTTCCGGCCGGCCGCCTTGTAAAATTGCCGGCAGGCATCTCGGAAGAAATAGCCGCCGCATCTCTTCTCAAAGGCATGACGGCGCAATACCTTCTGAAACGCACCTATGCTGTTCAGTCGGGCCAGACGATCCTCTTTCACGCAGCGGCCGGTGGCGTCGGTCTTATCGCCTGTCAATGGGCCAGGCATCTCGGCGCAACAGTGATCGGCACCGTCGGTTCCGACGACAAGGTGGCACTCGCCGAGGCCAACGGCTGCACTCATGTCCTCAACACGCGGACGGAGGAATGGAGCAAACGCGTGCGCGTTCTCACCGGCGGAACGGGTGTGCCGGTCGTCTATGATTCCATCGGCAAGGAAACCTTCGAAGGCTCGCTTGATTGTCTCGCGGTGCGCGGAATGCTGGTGAGCTTCGGCAACTCCAGTGGCGCCGTTGCGCCATTCGCGCCGGGCCTCCTCGGCACGAAGGGTTCGCTCTATCTCACACGGCCCGTGCTGGGGCATTACACGCGCACGGAACACGAACTGCAGGATACCGCCAACGACCTGTTCGCCGTGATCCAGTCCGGCGCGGTGAAGACCGCAATCAATCAGCGATTTCCCCTCGCACAGGCGCGCGAAGCCCATGAAGCGCTGCATTCCCGTGCGACGACGGGCGCAACGATTCTCACTCCCTGAACCAGCCGCTTGCGGCTGTGGCACCAGCTTGAACACCAGTGTGCCTTATGGTATGGCTGCTGGCATGAGTGTGATGCGGAAAATCACCGTCGAAGTGCCCGAAGATACGCTTGCTTTGGCGCAGGAACAGACGGGTGCCGGAGTGACGGAGACTGTCCGGGCCGGCCTGAAGAAACTTGCGTCCATCCGTGCGCAGCAGGAATTGCGCAAGCTGCGTGGGACTTTCAAATTCTCGATCGATCTCGACGAGCTGCGCGAAGATCGCAAATGATTGCGGTCGACTCTTCGACTCTCATCGCGTTTATTCAGGGCGACGGCGGAGCGGATGTCCAGCTCCTGGAGGGAAGTATCGACAGCAACGAACTGGCCCTTCCTCCTGTTGTCTTAGTGGAAGTTCTGTCCGATGCGCGTCTGCCGTCCAAGCACTTTGCCCTTATTCAGGCGATACCGCTGCTTGCCATACGCGATGGATATTGGGTCCGCGCAGCCCAATCCCGCGCGAAACTGCTTGCCCGAAAGCTGCGCGCGCGATTGCCCGACACGTTGATCGCCCAATCCTGCATGGATTACGATATTTCTCTCATCGCACGCAATGGCGACTTCCATCACTTCGCCAAGCATTGCGGCCTGAAGTTGGCGTAAGCGCTTCGCTTACGTGTTCATGCTGTCGAAGAAATCCGAATTGTTCTTCGACGAGCGCAGCTTGTCGAGCAGGAATTCGATCGCGTCGATGGTCCCCATCGGCGCCAGGATGCGGCGGAGCACATACATTTTGGCGAGCGTGCCCTTGTCCACCAGCAACTCGTCCTTGCGCGTGCCCGACCGCAGAATATCGATGGCCGGGAACACGCGTTTGTCGGCCACCTTGCGGTCGAGAATGATTTCCGAATTGCCCGTGCCCTTGAACTCTTCGAAAATCACTTCATCCATGCGGCTGCCGGTATCGATCAGCGCCGTGGCGATGATGGTCAACGAGCCGCCTTCCTCGATGTTGCGCGCCGCACCGAAAAAGCGCTTCGGGCGCTGCAGCGCGTTCGCGTCCACGCCGCCGGTCAGCACCTTGCCGGAAGACGGAACGACCGTGTTGTAGGCGCGGCCGAGCCGGGTGATCGAATCGAGCAGGATCACCACGTCGCGCTTGTGCTCGACGAGGCGCTTGGCCTTTTCGATGACCATCTCGGCCACCTGCACATGGCGCGATGCCGGCTCGTCGAACGTCGAAGAAATCACCTCGCCCTTTACCGAACGCTGCATGTCGGTAACTTCTTCCGGCCGCTCATCGATCAGGAGCACAATCAGATAGCACTCCGGATGATTGGCGGTGATCGCCTTGGCGATATTCTGCAGGATCACTGTCTTGCCGGTACGGGGCTGCGCGGTAATGAGCGCGCGCTGGCCTTTGCCCTGCGGCGAGACGATGTCGATGACCCGGCCCGTCTTGTCCTTGAGCGTCGGATCGTCGATCTCCATCTCGAGCCACTTCGTGGGATAGAGCGGCGTCAGATTGTCGAAATGGACCTTGTGCTTGGTCTTCTCCGGGTCTTCGAAATTGATCGTGGAGACCTTGAGCAGCGCAAAATATCGCTCGCCATCCTTTGGGCTGCGGATCGGACCCTCGACCGTATCGCCGGTGCGGAGTCCGAATCGTCGGATCTGCGACGGCGAGACATAGATGTCGTCTGGTCCCGCCAGATAATTCGATTCGGGTGATCGCAGAAACCCGAAGCCGTCCTGCAGCGTCTCCAGCACGCCGCCGCCCGTGATCTCCACATTGCGGTCCGCAAGCTCCTTGAGAATTGCGAACAGCATGTCCTGCTTGCGCATGGCCGACGCATTCTCGATCTCGAGCTCTTCGGCAAAAGCCAGCAGATCGGTCGGGGATTTGGCCTTCAAATCCTGCAGCTTCATCGCTTGCAGGCCGGATTGCACTGTCATGGGGATCGCACCTGAACGGCTAGCCTTTGGGAAGTTGTTCCGCCGCCCACGGCGTAAGCTGAGAAATACGGCGGAGTTGATCGCACACCGTGCCGGTCTCGACCGGCCTCAACTTCGCGCCTGGCTGCGCGCGTTGCCCTGCGGTGTGATTGGGGAACTAACGCCTTATACCCCGATTTCGTGCCGTTGCAAATGGTCTTTTCTTCCCGGCCGGTCAGAATGGCTTAATCACGGCCAGGATCACAATGGCCACCATCAGGACCGTCGGCACCTCATTCCAGATGCGATAGAAGCGCGCCGTATGGACATTGGCGTCCGCTGCGAACTGCCTCGCCCAGCGCGCATAGAGCCCGTGTACTGCGCTCAGCACCAGCACCAGTGCAAACTTGGCCTGAAACCAGTGCTGGTGCCAGGCGCCGGTGATCGGGAGAAAGCTGAGTGTCAATCCGAGAACCCAGACGGCAATCATCGCCGGATTCATGATCATCCGCAGCAGTCGCCGTTCCATGCGCTTGAAGCGCTCCGAATCGACCGAGCCGGGCACCGTTTCGCAATGGTACACGAAGAGCCGCGGAAGATACAGCATCCCCGCCATCCAGGCGATCACCGCGATGATGTGAAATGCTTTCACCCACAAATAGAATCCCGCTGAATCCCAAAACATCACGCCGCGCTCCCACCTATGCCGCATTGCCGGAACAGCGCCGGGCAGATGCGCCCTCCACCACAGGATACCGCCCGTTCCGAAACAACGGCTTTCTGCACAAGCTCGGCCAGCCCGCGGATAAAGGGTTCATCCGTTCTGACGGTCGCGACACGTATGTAATCCGCGGCGCCCGATTCCAGGGCAAGTTTCGCGTAGTCCATGTCGAGCTCCACCAGGGTTTCGGAATGCTCGGATACAAAGGCAACGGGCACGACGATCAGACCCTTCCCTTCCGCTCCGGCCCGCCGAATCTCAACATCGGTCGCCGGTTCGAGCCATTTCAAGGATCCGACGCGGCTTTGATAACAGATGCGCCAGTCGAGATTTTCAATGCCGATTTCGGCGACAACGGCCTCAACGGTACGCTCGATCTGCCACTGATAGGGATCGCCGGCCGCGATCGTTCTTTGCGGCAGGCCATGCGCCGAAAAAAGAATACGGTATTCGGTGCCTGCACGTCTTTTCCCAAGCGCCGCGCAAACGCCAGCGCCAACCGCATTGATGAAGCCACGCTCCCACGGATAACAGCAAATGCGCCGCTCGACGGCCGAAAGACCAGCCCTTGCCGCAGCCTCACGCCACGCTCTGATCGCCGATCCCGTCGTCGTGACCGAGTATTGCGGATAGAGCGGCAACAGCACCGCCATGTCCGGTCCAAAATCGGCAACCGCCCGCGCAACCTCCTCGCTCATGGGCCCCCAGGCCCGCATTGCAACAAAAACTTTTGTGTCCCGCCCGCCCTCGCGGAGCATGCTTTCAAGTGCCGCAGCCTGCGCCAGCGTCTCGTCCAGAATGGGCGAACGACCACCAATCCGACGATAGATTTCCCGCGCGACCGGTGCGCGCCGCCGCGCGATCGCCCACGCCAGAGGCTTTCGGATCCAAAACGGAAAAGGCAGAATCGCCGCATCGGAAAAAAGATTTCTGAGAAAGGGTTCGACATTGTCGAGCGAATCCGGACCGCCCAGATTGAACAGGACAACAGCAAGCCTCACTGCTCCACCCCTCCGGTGAAACCTGACATGTTCCGCGGATCCTTTTTCACCATCAGGTGCATCCTTTCTTTTTTCAAAATTCAAAAAGACTCTTGGATGATGATAATGATGTTTGGGCTGTGAATGCGGGGAGGGATCGGTGGACAAGGCAATTTAGGGCGGCGATCCCGCCTGATTCAAGCCGCCCACAGGGACAGCGGCAAATGGGGATAGACAGTGAGTGGCCGGAAGACGGTGTGTGTGATTGTGGTAAGATGCTGCTTGCCTGCACGTCCTGTGAACCGCGTGAGCCAAACTGGGGATGAAATTGAACGAATCTCGCGATCTCCATCTGCATTTGGTTTCCGATGCGACAGGCGAAACGCTGAACGCCGTCGCAAAGGCGGCGAGCGCGCAATTCGAAGGTGTTGAGGTTCAGGAACATTTCTACGCGCTTGTGCGCAGCGAGAAGCAGCTCGATCGTGTGATTGCGCATATTCGCGAACAGCCGGGACTGGTGTTCTTTACGCTTGTCAATCCTGCCCTTCGCCAGACACTGGAAAGCCAGTGTGCCCAGATCGGATTGCCATGTCTTGGCGTACTGGACGGTCCGATCGCCGTGCTCCGGCAATATCTCGGCAGGTCGGAGACGCACAGGCCGGGCGGTCAGCATGAGGTCGATCAACGTTATCTGAACCGGATCGAGGCGCTGAATTTTGCGATCGCTCATGATGACGGCCAGGCGCTCGCGCTCCTCGAACAGGCCGAGGTGGTGCTTGTAGGCGCCAGCCGGACATCCAAGACGCCGACCTGTGTCTATCTCGCGATCCGGGGCATATGTGCGGCGAACGTTCCACTGATCCCGGGAATGCCGCTTCCGGCGGAATTGCTTGCCGCCCAGCACCCGCTGATCGTCGGGTTGTGGGCATCTCCCGATCGTTTGGTGCAAGTGCGGCGCAACCGGCTCAACACGCTGGGGGAAATGCGTCCCACAAGCTATGTCGATCTCGATAGCGTCCGCGCGGAAGTCATGGCGACGCGGCAACTCTTCGAGCAGCGCGGCTGGCCGGCGATCGACGTGTCGCGGCGTTCTGTGGAGGAAACCGCGGCTTCTGTGCTGAACCTGTTGGCTGATCGCAGGGAAACAGCCAAGATATGACCTCGCTGGTTCTCGCTTCCGGCAGTCCGGCACGCGCGAGATTGCTCACCGCGGCCGGACTCGTCTTTGAAATCGTGCCGGCGGATGTGGACGAAACGGCCCTGAAGCGTGAATCGGCTGCGAGGAACCACAATCCGGCAGCTACGGCCTGCAGTCTTGCGGCTGCAAAGGCCGGCTCGGTCGCGCAACTTCACCCGGACGCTATCGTGCTTGGAGCAGACCAGCTGTTGAGTCTGGATGGCGAAATCATCAGCAAATGCCAAGATGCAAATCAGGCATCGTCACTGTTACGCCGGTTGCGCGGGCGAACCCACGAGCTCGTCACGGCCGCGGTGCTGGCCAGGAACGGCATCCGACTCTGGGATCATGTCGATATCTGCCGGATGACGATGCGGCGTTTCTCCGAATTGTTCCTCGAAGATTACCTTTCGCGCGCCGGCGCCGCTCTTGTGCAGAGCGTCGGCTGCTACGAGTTCGAAGGCCTGGGCGCGCAACTTTTCGAGCATGTCGAAGGCGATTTCTTCTCGGTGCTCGGCCTGCCGCTTCTTCCCGTGCTTGGCGCCTTGCGCGAATATGGTGCGATCCCCCAATGAGCATTGCCGCGGCAAAGACTCTCGCCGGCGTTGTCGGATGGCCCGTGCACCAATCGCTGTCGCCGCTTCTGCACGGTTTCTGGCTCCGCGAGCATGGTATCACCGGCGCCTATGTTGCTCTTCCGGTGAAAACGATTGCCTTTTCATCCGTCGTGACCGGGCTTCGCGCGGCCGGATTTGCCGGCGTGAATGTTACGATTCCGCACAAGCAGGCCGCGTTTGCGATTGCGGATGGCTGCGACGATGCCGCCCGCGTTGCAGCAGCAGCCAATCTTCTTGTTTTCAAGGATGAACGGATCGAGGCCAGGAACACCGACATTGCCGGACTGAAGGCCAGTCTTGTCGAGGCAATTGGTCCGGATGCACTTCGGGCAAGAAACATTGTCATCATCGGAGCGGGAGGCGGCGCGCGCGCTGCCGTGCTTGCCTGCGATGCCCTGGAAGCAGCCGGAATATATATCCTCAACCGGACGGATCGGCGCGTGGCCGCGCTGATCCATGATCTTGCCGGTTCCACTACCGCCAAGCTCCACGCCGGCGGACTGGATGCGTGGCCCAACCTCGCGCCCGATGCGGCGCTGTTCATTCACGCAACGAGCGCCGGTATGAACGGTGCGCCTTCCCTCGATCTTGATTTGCGGCTTCTGCCGCCAGGCGCTGCCGTCTGCGACCTCGTTTATCGCCCGCTCGAGACGGCGATCCTCGCAAGAGCGCGGGAACTAAGCCTGCGCGCGATCGACGGACTGGGCATGCTGATGCATCAGGCGGTGCCCGCCTTCGAAGCTTTTTACGGGATTCGACCCGAGGTCACGCCGGCACTTCGGGCCGAGCTGGAACAGGCTCTGCGCGAATGACGGCCAGGCGCCCGCTGCTAATCGGTCTCACCGGATCCATCGGCATGGGAAAAACCGAGACGGCCCGCATGTTCGCGGGCTTTGGTATTCCCGTCTACGATGCGGACGCGGCCGTGCACAGGCTTTACGCGCCAGGCGGAGAAGCCGTCGCCGCCATCGAAAAGGCCTTCCCCGAATGCGTGGCTTCCGGACGTGTGGACCGCGCCTGTCTGTCGGCAAGAATACGTGCCGATCGCACCGCCCTCGCGCGGCTTGAAATGATCGTGCATCCGCTTGTCATGCGCGACCAGGAGATTTTCGTTACACGCGCGGCGGAGCAGGGTGCGGACATCGTGGTTCTCGATGTCCCTCTGCTTTTCGAAGCCGGCGCCCATTCGCGCATGGATGCGGTGGTCGTTGTGACGGCTCCCGAGGATGTGCAGCGCGAGCGTGTGCTGGCGCGGCCGGGTATGAGTGAAGATCTGCTCGACCAGATTCTCTCCCGCCAGCTTTCCGATGTGGACAAGCGAAAACTTGCCCAGTTTGTGGTGGAGACCCACAAGGGTTTGGATCATGCTCGCCAGCAGGTGAGAGAAATCGTTGCTGCGCTTCGCGCAGGGCGAAGGGGCGAAAATGCGTGAGATCGTGGTCGATACCGAGACGACCGGGTTAGATCCGGCGGAGGGACACCGCGTCATCGAAATCGGCTGTGTCGAGCTTTTCGACCATGTGCCGACCGGCCTGACATTTCAGCGCTACCTCAATCCGGAGCGGCTGATTCCGCGCGAAGCACAACGCGTCCATGGGCTGACCGACGAATTCCTGGCGGAAAAGCCCGTCTTCGCTGCGATCGTCGAAGAGCTGCTGGAATTCTTCGGAGACGCGCCGCTCGTCATGCACAACGCGTCATTCGATCTCAAATTCGTCAATGCCGAACTTGTACGCCTGTCGCGACCGGCGATCTCCGCGGCGCGCACCGTCGACACGATTGAAATTGCCAAGGCAAAGCTTCCCGGCGCGCGCTATTCGCTCGACGAACTCTGCAAGCGGTTCGGTATCGATTTGTCGGGCCGCGGAAAACATGGCGCGCTGATCGACGCCGAACTGACCGCGCGCGTCTATCTGGAGCTTGTCGGCGGCCGCCAGTCTCGACTGCGTCTGGCGCCGCGCGACACCGTAGCGGCAATAGCCGCGAGCATTGTCGCCGCGCGTCAGCGGCCGGAGCCTCTGCCGCCCCGGCTCGATCCTGCCGAAGCGGCGGCCCATGCCGGGTTCGTCGCGCGCGAACTCGGCAACGACGCGATCTGGAACTGGCAATAGCCTCAGACGGAAGCCTGGCCCGTGCGCACCTGCTGGGCTTCGGCCATTCTTGCGCGGTAGAGCGAAGCGAAATCGATCGGTTCAATCATCAGCGGCGGCATGCCGCCATCGCGGATCGCATCGGCGACGATACGGCGGGCAAACGGAAACAAGAGATGCGGTCCATCGATGAGCAGAATCTGCTGAAGAATTTCTTCCGGCGCATTCTGGATCATGAACAATCCGCCATAGGCCAGCTCGAGCAGAAACAGGGATTTGTCCTCGGACTTGGCCGAGACTCTGAGTTTCAATTCGACTTCGAATCGCTCGGCATCGAGCCGGCGCGCCTGCAGATCCACGCCGAGGTCGATCTGCGGTCTGGCCGTCATGTTCGACGGTGCCCCGGGATTTTCGAAGGACAGATCCTTCACATACTGCCCGATGATCTGAATGCGAAGCGGCGGTCCCTCGGTTCCGCCCGCTGGATTGCCGTTCGGCCCAATACCCATATTGCTCATGAACAGATCGTCCCGGAAAAAGCGGGCGGGGCTACCATGGATGGCGCAGACTGACAAGCCGATGCATGAGCATCTCGAAAACCCGCGCATTCTGCCTATGTTCGAATAGTGCCGTCGTCCGGCCAAGGCCGATGGACCAGGGCATGTCCGTGGGTTAGGGTGCGAAGGGGTGGCGCGGTATTCTGGCTAGGGTTGTTTCCGGATGGGAGATTCGCAGCTGCTTGGAATACTTCTGATCGCCATGGTGGCCGGGGTTATTCTCTTCCGGCTTTATACCGTTTTGGGTCGTCGCACCGGCAATGAGCGCGAGCCGCAGGAGCGGCTAAGGCCGTTCGGGGGGCCGTCACCAGCCCGTTCCGACAATGTCGCTGCGCTGCCGGACCGTTCGGCCGCTTCGCCGGACCGGGCGGCACAATCCGGCGATCCGCTGGCCAAGGCGCTGCTCGATATCAAGCTCGCGGATCGGACTTTCGAGACCGAACATTTTCTCGACGGCGCTCGCCAAGCCTATCAGATGATCGTCACGGCCTTCGCCGCCCGCGACCGCGCAACCCTGCGGCCCCTGCTGAGCGATGAAGTCTATTCGGCATTCGATAGCGTGATGCATGGGCATGAGGAGCGCAACGAAACCGTGACGTACACATTCGAGGGCTTCAGGAATGTGAGCATCGTCCATGCCGAGCTGAAGGGGCGCATGGCCGAGATCACGGTGGAATTTGCAGTCCGATACATTTCGGCCACCAACAATGGTTCCGGCACTGTGGTCGACGGCGATTCGCAGAATACGCGTGAAGTCGTCGATGTCTGGACTTTCGCGCGCGATGTCCGCGCAAGCGATCCCAATTGGACACTCGTGGCCACGTCGGGCGGAAGTTGAAACGAAAAAAGCCGGCACCGCCGCGCCGGGCCGTTTATCTTGTCGCTCTGGTTCTGGTGGCCGCCACGGGCGGTGTCATGTGGCTGCTGCTTCGGCCGGCGCCGCCCTCTCCACTTTCGCTTGCATCCGTTCGATTCGAAACATTGCCCGGATGGGCCGACAGCGATGCCGGCCCGGCACTGGCCGCGTTCCGTCGTTCCTGTGCTGTGCTTCTTCGCGAGCCGGATTCGCGGGCGATGGGTGGCGCGGGCTATGCCGGGCTGATCCGCGATTGGCGGCCGGTGTGCGTGGAGGCTGCCGCGACACAATCCGGCATCGCCAATGCGCGCGCCTGGTTCGAAGGCCGGTTTGCGCCGTTCGAGCTCCATACCGGGGGTGCGCGCGAGGCGTTGTTTACCGGCTATTACGAGCCGGAAATTGCCGCGAGTCGCACACGTCATGGCGGTTATGCCACCCCTGTCTACGGGCTGCCGCGCGATTTGGTGACGGCCGATCTTGGCCTGTTCCGGCCGGATTTTTCAGGCATCCGGATCGTGGGACGTGTTGCGGATGGCAGGCTGATGCCGCTTCCGGTACGGGCGCAAATCGATGCGGAAGGGCTCGATGATGCGCCGGTGCTGCTCTATGCGCGCGATCCGGTCGCCGTGTTCTTCCTGCATATTCAGGGTTCGGGGCGCGCGCGGTTTGAAGACGGAACCGTCCTGCGGCTCGCTTATGCCGGGCAGAATGGCCATCCCTATACGCCTGTCGGACGTGTGTTGATCGAGAACGGCGACATCGACCGGCAGCATATGTCGATGCAGGCAATCCGTGCCTGGCTTCTCGCCCATCCCGACCGGGCGCAGCGCATGATGGAAAGCGACCAATCCTATGTTTTCTTTCGTGAGCTGCCGCTGGGAGATCCCGCACTCGGCAGTCCCGGCAGCGAGGGCGTCGCCTTGACGCCGGAAACAAGCATTGCGGTTGATCCCGCGATGCATCCGCTCGGGGTTCCGATGTTCCTGGCGACGGAAGCGCCCGCATCCGATCCCGCCCTACCGCCCCATGCATTTGCCAGATTGTGCATCGCGCAGGACACCGGCGGCGCGATCAAGGGCGGCCTTCGCGCCGACATTTTCTGGGGCTATGGCACGGACGCTGAGTCGATCGCAGGCCGGATGAAATCGACCGGCGGAATCTATGTTCTGCTGCCCAAATCGCTTGCCCGCCGCATCCCGGCAAGATTGCTCGATGGTTCGTGATGGCACGCAAGCGCGCATTGACCGAAGAAGAACGCGAGCTGTTCGAGACCACGCTCGAAGACGCGAAGCCGCTGAAGAAAGCGCCACGTCGCGCGAAGAAACGGACAGTGGCGGTCAAGACGGAGACCCAGCCGCTTTTGCCCGGGACGAAGAACCGGTCCGTTCCGCCTGCTCCGAACCGAACTCCAGGGATCGACGGCAATACGGCTGACAGACTCCGGCGCGGACTTGTCGCACCGCAGGCAAGGCTCGATCTGCATGGACTGACGGAGCGCGATGCCCATCGCGCGCTCGTGACATTTCTTCGCGGCGCATGGTCGCGCAAGCTCCGCCTTGTTCTGGTTGTAACAGGCAAGGGCGGCCAGGACGGGTCATCCGCTGCGGCCGATATTCCGTTCGATCTCGGCCTGGAGATGCGCATGCGCGGCGTATTGCGGCAGATGACGCCGCGCTGGCTCCAGGAACCGGGGCTTGCCGAACTCATTGCCGATGTGCGGGAGGCGCATGGGCGGCATGGCGGAGCGGGCGCGCTTTACGTGTATCTGCGCAAACACTGATGGCGATGAAACAGCAATTCGAGTCCATCGAAATCGTCACGCAAGGCGCGGGCCTTTATGCGTTCGGCGATCCCGTCCGCCGCTTCGTGCACAAATCGGGAATCACCGACGGCCTTCTGACCTGTTTCATCCGCCATACGTCAGCTTCGCTTGTTATTCAGGAGAACGCCGATCCGGACGTTCTCGCCGATCTGGAGGACTTCATGCGCCGGCTCGTCTCGCGCAATCCGGACCTCTATCGGCATACCACGGAAGGGCCCGACGACATGCCAAGTCACATCCGTGCCGCGCTTACGGCAACCTCTGTTTCAATTCCGGTTTGTGGCGGCAGCCTTGCGCTTGGTACCTGGCAGGGCCTCTATGTTTTCGAACATCGCGACGCGCCGCACCGCCGCGAAGTTCTGCTGCACCTGATCGGGGATTGAGTTTCAGCGCGGCGGCATGCGGATGGCGCCATCGAGGCGCACGCATGCCCCGTTGAAATAACCGTTGCGGATCATCTCAAGCGCGAGCGAGGCATATTCCACCGGATTGCCCAGCCGGGCGGGAAACGGCACTTGCGCGCCCAGGGCCTGTCTCAGGGTTTCCGGCATGCCCTGCAGGAGCGGCGTGTCGAACAGGCCGGGCATGATCGTGTTGCAGCGTATGGCCTCCTGCGAAAGATCGCGGGCGACGACCAGCGTCAGTCCCACAACCCCGCCTTTGGAGGCGGAATAGGCCGCCTGCCCCATCTGGCCGTCTTCCGCGGCAATCGACGCCGTGTTGACGATCACGCCGCGCTCGCCGCCAATTGTCTCGAGCGTCAGCATGCCCGCCGCCGCGTGCGCGATGCAGCGGAACGTGCCCACGAGATTGATCTGGATGACCTTGTCGAATTCGTGAGGCGGAAAGAACCTGATTTCACCCGTCTTGCGGTCGCGCGAGGCCGTTCTGATGGCATTGGCGGTTCCGGCGCAATTGACGAGGATGCGCTCCTGGCCGTAGGCGCTTCGCGCGCGGGCAAATCCCTCGCCGACGCTGTCCTCATTCGTTACATCGACCCGACAGAACAGGCCGCCGATTTCCGCCGCGACGCTTTCACCCCGGTCTTTTTGCAGATCGAAAAGGGCGACTTTCACGCCGTGGCCGGCAAGTGCGCGTGCCGTTGCTTCACCGAGCCCCGACGCGCCGCCGGTAACGACGGCCGAAACCGAAGAATTCAGATCCATGATCGTGCCTTCCGGCGAAACCCGCGAGGAATCGTCATAGAACAATTGTCTCGCGAATTGGAACCGCCTGGAGCAAAATCACCTTTCGCCAAACTGCGGAACGCTGCGTGACAGAATCATTTTCGCCGCGCCTTGAAATCCTGCCGCCACCGCAGCGGCGGCTTTGGGACGAACTCAGCCAGATACCACCGGGGTTTGTGCTCTATGGCGGCACGGCAATCGCACTGCATCTCGGACACCGGGAATCGGCGGATTTCGACTTCTTCAGCGACCGACGGCTTGATGAGATGCGGCTCGCGCCTTCCGTTCCGCTCCTGGCGAACGCCGTCATCACGCAACGCGCGCCCGACACGCTCAGCTGCATCGTCGATCGCGAGGGACCGGTGAAATTGTCCTTTTTTGGTCTTCCCGCGCTCGGACGCCTACGCACCCCGGTGACTTCGCCCGACAACGGTTTGCGCATCGCTTCGTTGCCCGACCTTGCTGCAACGAAAATGGCGGTCGTCCAGATGCGTGCTGAAGCCAGAGATTATATCGATATCGATGCACTTATCGAACGCGCGCGCATCGATCTGGCGACGGCGCTCGCTGGCGCGACCGCAATCTATGGCGCGCAATTCAATGCGCAGCTCACACTGAAGGCGCTCAGCTATTTTGGCGATGGCAATCTGCGCCAACTTTCTCGGGCTGTGCGAGATCGATTGGTACAAGCGGTAAAGGCTGTTGATCTGGACCGTTTGCCCCTCATCCGCACGTCGCCGGGCTAACGGGAACAGGCGATGAAGGAAATACCCGTCAATTCCGAAACCCGGAACCTGGCACAACGGCTCGTGTGGTTCGAACCGGCGGAAACGGCACTGGCCGATCCGATCCGTTTTCTCGCTTATGCCTTTGCACGCGCAACGCACGAAGAAATGAAACTGCTGCGGAGGTATGTGGACGAAGAGGATCTTCGCGAAGCTTTGGACCGGGCGCCGCCGGGCATCATAGATCCCCGTTCGTGGTCATATTGGAATTTGCGTCTCGGCCGCTACCCGCCACCCCCCCTGCGGGAGCGCTTCACAGGCTGGCGCGGGGACGTTTCACCATGACCGACGGTGCATTGGTGAATTCCACCCCGACGCCGGTTTCATGGTGCCGGACCACGCGGCCCGACATCTGACCTATCATCACGATCTCGCCGATCGTCGGCTTGATTTCGGTCTTCAGAGACACACCGCTCAGTGACAGGTCGAGGACTTCGCAAGCCACGATCTGGCCGGAGCTGCGGGTGAAATGTGCGATGCCTTCCCCCTCGATGCGCTCATGCCGGCGCAGCAGGGGCTGATTCACGCTGCCGCCGCGGGTGATCTGCTGCAGCAATTCTGCCACACGGGCCTGTTTCAGCGGCGAGCAATGCAGGGCAACGGCGAAACGGTCCCAGTCCGACCGAAGCACTTCCGTCTCGAATCGGCCGAATCCTTCAATGTAGAGAATCGCAAAGGCACCCGTTTCGGGGATGATCTCGCAAACGACCTGCGCGCCTTCGGCCGACATCTCGACGACCCGGCACGGCGCCTCCCGCCCGTCTGACGGCACGAAAACGCGACCGCCAAGATCGACCTGTACCCGCTCATGCCGTCGGCGCTCGGCGATTGCCCGCGCAATTGCCGCCTCGCGATTTACGATCATGAAACTTTTCACACGGCCAAAGGCCGACTCCCCGGATAGGCTCCCGCAATGTAGGCGGCGGAAGGTCAACAAGCGGTTATCATTGGCGGCCTATTTGCGGCTCCGGCGAAATTTCCCGCGGGGTCGCGGTAAGTATTGAGGAAGCTTTCCAGGTAACAGGATTCGGCTTCCGGGCCTGCGCAATGCAGTATAGGCTTTGCGCAAATTGGCGGAGGGACTGGTGTGAGAAACGTTGCAATTGTTGCCGCGGCTTTCGCCCTGGCGCTTGTCGCTGCCCGGGTCAGCGCCCAGAGCGACCGTCCCTACCCGCTGCACGAAATGAATTTCGATATGTGGTGCCAGGAACAGCAGCATCTGCCGCCGGAGCGCTGCGACAAGCGGCTGCCACAGGACGATGCCGCGTTCCAGGCGTATAGCAACAAGATCGAATCCTACGAAATTCCGTACCTCCAGCGCCGCCGGAACGACCAGACGCTGAACCGGGTCATCATTCACAACGACCCTGTCGATCACCCCACGCTGCCATCGCAACCCCAGACCGACCAGCCGCCCCCGGGCAGCCACTAGGCCACCGGGTCATTGCTGATGGCGCCGAGCCTTGTCTGCCTTTTCGTCACTGTCACAAACTGTGTGAGGCCGTCCGCTGTGACACCGTATAATTTGAACCGGGGCGCGCAGCGCAGCGAAGGTCGTTGAGCCTTCATTGCGACACAACGATATCCTCTGCGTCCGCAATCCGGCCTGCACCATCTGTTTGTATCAATGCATCGGGTTTCGGAACGCTCGCTAGCGAACCTGTCCGGCCGGACGCGAGATCTCGAGCGCGGCCAGGAGGCTGCGCATTGGATCGTCGATGTCGCATTGCAGCGGGGCAGGGCCGTCGCGCGATATCACAAGCCTGAGATGGGGTGGCCTGGCGGCGTGATGGGAATCGCAGGGGGGAGGAGGCGGCGGATCCTGCGGCTGGTCGAGCGGTTCGTGCTCACAAATCATCCGGGACTCGATCAATCTTTCATAGGCGATGGCACGGCCGCCCGACTGGCTGAAATCTCCAAGAAACTGGACAATGCCGAGAAAGCGCTGCGGCGCGCCCGGGCCAGACGTCAGCGGCGCCAGCACGGTCTCCATTTCGATCATGGCGCAGTTCGCAGTGGTGCCGATCGCCGACAGCCAGACAGGCAGTTTCATCTGCAGCGATTGCCGCAGCAGCAGCACCAGCCTGTCGCGCGCCTGCGCTTCCCAATGGGCGAAAAAGCTCGTGCCGCGCAGCTCGAGCCCGAATCGGTCACACAGCATGGTTCCGGCCAGGCGATAGAATGGCCGCGCCGCGTCGCGCGCATCGAGAATGAAAACCTGCGACAGCATCCGCTTGATGGCACGCGGATCGATCTCGGACTGGTCGGGAACGTCCCGCCCGGCCCGCAGCCTGCTCCAGTAGCCGATCAGCAGATGGCAGTTTCGATGTTTCATGGCGTGTGCTCCGGCGCCGGATGTGCCTGTTTGCGCCACTTCGCACTCTGCACGCCCGGGCTGCCGCATAGAGAGCGAAAGCCGTGCCAGTGACTTAAGGTCAGCGCGCCCAGGGCCCCTGCCGAGGCCGGCCAAAAAGCGGAAAGCGCTGCGATTTGAAAAGGGGGGTCAGCAGCAACCCCGCGGCAAATCCGCCGACATGTGCCCACCAGGCAACGCCCGGCTGTTCGGGATTGCTGAACGCTGCGCTTACGAGCTGCAGCACGAACCAGAAGCTCACGACCCAGAAGGCGCTCAGCGCCAGCGGATAGAAGATGATCCCAAGCGGCACGATGACCGTGACGCGCGCGCGGGGGAACAGCAGCACATAGCCGGCAAGCACGCCGGAGATGGCGCCTGACGCGCCAATCATCGGCACCGATGAATCCGGGTCGATCCAGGCGAGGGTCAGCGCGGCCGCCACCCCGCAGATGAGATAGAACACGATGAAGCGGCCATGCCCCATCGCGTCTTCGACATTATTTCCGAAGATCCAGAGATAGAGCATGTTGCCGCCGAGATGGAGCAGCCCGCCATGCAGGAACATGGATGAGAATATCGTGGCGCCCGCTGGAACGGGCATGAATCCCGGCGGTACCGCGACGGGATGCCGAAGCGATGCGGGCACGAAACCGAGCACCGCAATGGCCGCGTTCATGTCATGTCCGAGCGAACGCTCCCACACATAGGCGGCAATGCACAGGCCGATGATGAGCCAGGTCACAACCGGCATCAGCCGCGCCGGATTGTCGTCCGAGATCGGGATCATGCCGCAGGAGCTTGGCTGGGCGGCCGGCCCAGGCCGGTGCCATTCCGGCACAGAACCCGCCGCGCCGGCGCCTCCGGTTCTGGCACGCTTTCTGAAGCTATCGCCCGCGCCATCAAGGTTCTGCGCATCTGTTCGTCACGCCGGGACCTGATTGCATCGAACACGGCGAGTTTTGAAGGAACCCGCGTCATGACGTACCGGAAAACCCTCTCCTGCCTCACCGGGGCACTCCTCGTCGCCGCCCAGGCTTGGGGGCCGGCTGCGGCCGCGGGTCTCATTTCCCGTCCTGCGGTTCGCACGCCGGGCGGCGGGGGTGGTGGCGGCTGCTGTCCACATTGTCACATCGTCAATATCTGGAATAACATCGATATCACGAAGAACATCGACATTTCGAAGAACATCGACATCTACAAACCCGTCACGATCAACAAATCGATCGTCATCAACAAGGGCGGCGTTTCGATCTCGATCTCCGGCGCCGAGGCGAGCGCCGGTGCGACCGCCAGCGCGGGGGCCACGAATTACTATGGCGGCTCCTATATGGAGGAAATGGCGGTCAGTCACGAGGTCGGCGAGGTCGGAAACTTCCAGGCG
>DATJUM010000180.1:0-7655 GCA_035502355.1 Rhizomicrobium sp.
CAAGGGATTTTTTCAGGACGAAGGTCTTGCCGTGGAAAAGCCGGTGCTGATCCGTGGCTGGGCGCCGTTGATCGAAGCCTTTACCGCCGCCAAATTCAATCTCGTTCACCTGCTGAAGCCGGTACCGGTCTGGATGCGCTACAACAACCATGTGCCGGTCAAGATCGTCGCCTGGGCACATACCAATGGTTCGGCCATCGTCGTCGCCGGCGACAGCAATATTCATAGCTTCGCCGATCTCGGCGGCAAGCAGATTGCCGTTCCCTTCTGGTATTCGATGCACAATATCGTACTGCAACTGGCCCTGCGGCACGCGGGCTTGACGCCGGTCATCAAGCCACAGGGAACGCCGCTCGCGCCGCACGAGTGCAACTTGCAGATCCTGCCGCCACCAGACATGCCGCCTGCGCTCGCGGCACGCAAGATCGACGGCTACATCGTCGCCGAGCCATTCGACGCCATGGGCGAGATAGCAGTTCATGCCCGTATCCTGCGCTTTACGGGGGATATGTGGAAAAACCATCCTTGCTGCGTTCTCTGCATGCACGAGGCGGACACGGTCCAACGACCTGAATGGACACAGAAGGTCCTGAACGCCGTTGTCCGCGCCGAAATCTATGCCTCGCAGCACAAAGCCGAGGTTGCGAAGCTGCTTTCGCGCGATGGTGCCGGCTATTTGCCGATGCCGGCGCCCGTCGTGACGCGCGCGATGACACTTTATGGCCAGAACCCGGACTATATCGGCGACGGGGCCATCCGACATCCGCAATGGCATAACGGCCGGATCGATTTCCAGCCTTGGCCTTACCCGACGGCGACAACTTTGATTGTCGAGGCGATGAAAAAGACTTTGGTTGCGGGCGACAGGACGTTCCTCGACAAGCTCGATGCCGCCTTTGTTGCCAGAGACCTCGTAAACTACGACTTCGTCCGCGCAGCGCTGCTGCGCTATCCGGAATGGAAGCTGGATCCAAGTGTCAACGCCGCCAACCCGTTCGCGCGCCATGAGGTTCTGGCGTTATGACGAGCATCGCGGTGGAACAGGACGGCGTCGCACCGCGACAAGGCCGCCGCGTTTCCTGGCGATTCGTTACGCCGCTCCTTGGCCTCGCGGCATTGATTGCGATTTGGGCGCTCGGTGGCGCACTTCTGGCGCACAGTTCGCAAGGCGCGGCCTTTGCCGGCTTTGCACCCCGGCCTGCGCTGGCGCGCCTTGTGGCGATGGCGGTCGACGGCTCGTTGCGCGTGGCGCTCCTGCCAAGCCTTGGCCGCATCGGGTTCGGCCTCGGCTGGGCTGCCGCCCTTGGCATTCCGATCGGCGTCGTCGTGGGGCAGAACGCGCTCTTCCGCGAACTCACCCATGTGCCGTTCCAATTGTTGCGGATGATCAGCCCGCTCGCCTGGATGCCTCTCGCGATCCTCACCTTTCCGACATGGGAGGGCGCGATCATTTTCCTGATCGCCGCAGCAGCCATATGGCCGATCATCTTCGCCACGGCAAATGGGCTGCAAAAGCTCGATCCGGACTGGTTCAAACTGGCAAGAAACCTCGGCGCGCGGCCCTGGCATCTCCTCACGGTCGTCATCCTGCCCGCAATCGCGCAAGACATTCTGGTCGGCCTCAGGCTGGCGTTGGGCGTCGCATGGATCGTGCTTGTCCCGGCCGAATATCTGGGGGTCACGAGCGGGCTTGGCTACGCCATCAATGATGCTCGCGATACGCTTGAATACGACCGCCTCGCCGCGCTGATCGTGGCGATCGGAATTATCGGCTTCGTGCTCGACGGCGTCCTCCTTCTCGCGATCCGGCGTGTGCGCTGGACGCAATCCTCATGACATCACCCCGACAGGAGCCTCCAATCATGTCCGAATTCGATGCCCCGCCCCGGACCGCCTGTCTGGCGCCGATCGACAAGGATGGGCTTCAACAATTGATCAGCAAAGGTAAGTCCAACCCGAAAGCGGTGAGAACGCTGAAGTGCCGGACGGTCGCCGAAGGCCACTTCCGGCATTTGAACTTCGTGCGCAACTTGCCGGCGCATGTCATCGACGAGCCGCCGGGTCTACTCGGCGACGATACCGCACCCAATCCTTCCGAAGCCCTGCTGGCAGCGCTCGGCTCGTGCATCGCCGTAGGGATCCACGCCAATGCCGTCGCGCAGGACATCGCCATTCGGAAACTTGAGTTGGAACTTGAGGCCGATATCAACATCACCTCCGTCTGGGGCGCAGGCGACACGTCGCCAAAGCCGGTCGGCTTCGAGGCCGTGCGCGTCAACGTGCATTTCGATGCCGACGCGCCGAAAGAAAGGCTCGACGCTCTTGTCGCCCACGCCGTGCGCTGGTCACCGGTTGCGAATACCTACACAAAGCCGGTCGCGCTGACGGTCGAGCGGATCGATTGATGAGCGCCCCTGTGCCGCTTTCGGATCAACCCGTCGACCCGGAAATGGTGGCGCGCATGCGCAGGATTGTGACGAGGGAATTGCGCCCTCGCGTGCGCGACATCGACGCCGGCGTCTATCCGGCGGACATGCTGAAGGTTCTGGGAGCAGCAGGCGCTTTCGCGCCATTGCAGGCAGGCGCGCCAGATCTCGCGACGGCGATCGAAGCCATGGCGATCGTCAGCGAGGAATGCCTTACGACAGCTTTCTGTGTTTGGTGCCAGGATGCGCTCTTGTGGTACATCGCGAACAGCGAGAACGATACGCCCAAGGGTAAGTTCCAGTTGCTCGTCGCGAACGGAGAGCTTCTTGGCGGCACCGGTCTGTCAAACCCGATGAAGGCCTTATCCGGCATTGAGCCGCTGCGTCTGAAAGGAACGCGGGCGGCCGGCGGTTGGCGCGTCAATGGCCTGCTGCCTTGGGTCTCGAATCTTGGCGACGGCCATCTCTTTGGTATTTGTTTCGCCCACGAGAGCGACCCAGCGCATCTGGTCATGGCGCTCGCGCGCTGTGGCGACGACGGAATAACGACAAATCAAAATGCTCATTTCATCGCCCTTGAGGGTACTGCAACCGTTTCGGTGGCGTTCCGCGGGGCATTCATTCCCGACGCGATGATCCTTGCCGATCCGGCGGCCCCTTTTATTCAGCGCATTCGCGCCGGCTTTATTCTGCTGCAAACCGGAATGGCGCTTGGCCTCGTGCGTGGTTCGATCGCGCGAATGCGCGAATGCGACTGTACCCCCGAGAGCGCCAATGCCTATCTGGCGGAGGGCCCAGATGAGCTCGAGGAAGCCGTTGTTCAACTGGCGCGCACGATCCATGCGCTGGCGAAGACCCGATGCGAGCCTGGCGCTGATTACCTGCGCTCGGTATTGCAGGCGCGGCTGCGGGGCTCTGAATTGAGCCTTGCGGCGGCGCAGGCGCTGATGCTTCATGCCGGTGCGCGAGGCTATGTTGCCGGATCCGCAGCAAGCCGCAAATTGCGTGAAGCCTATTTCGTCGCGATTGTTACGCCGGCGATCAAGCATTTGCGCAAGGACATCGCGGGTTTGCAGACTTGACGCCGCCGAGGATCGCTTGGATGGTCCGGTCGGGACACGATTGACGGTCTTCGCGCGCCGCCGACCAACACGGCTAGACAATTATACCCGAGGTATATCTTCGTCAGACGATAAGCACGATTGAGGCTTTTGCGCTCTCCGCGCACCATTCGGCCATCGACGCGCCCGGCGCGGCTGAACGGAAGGAGAGACGTTATGAATCGGATTGTTGCGACCTGTTTGTTGGCAGTTTTAATAATTGCCGATGCGACCTTGGCGAATGCGTCGTCGATCTCCGGCCAGGATAAAGGTTCTTCCTATCGGTATCGGGAAGCGCCCGCGTTTTCCGATCTCTTTGAGGACCGACGGGCGGCCGCTCCATCTAAGATGGATCGGCAGCACGGTCGGTTCGGCACATACGCCGTGGACCCGGACCCCGTTTCCGATCAGTAGGAGGCTGGTGGCGGCGAGCGGTCAAGACGGTTTCCACTGCGAAGCCTTCGATGTTTAAGGCCGACGCGCGGCCTTAAGATTGCTACCGCGACAACGCAAAGCCTCTTTCAAAACGCGGAGGATCCGGACTCTGTTTTTTGGGCGTAACCAAGGTGGCCCGTTCTGGTCAATGACGCTTACCCCGAGAACTTGGGCTATCAGCGGCTTTCAAGAAAGAACATTGTCGGAGGGCGTCCTCTTGGAGAAAATTGCTCTCTTTCTTAAAATCCACTATGAATAAGGGATTATTCCAGCGCTTCCCCGGGTTTCGACCGCCCGTGCTCACCAGCAAAGCAAATATAGCCTCAAGGCTCTGATCTGGCGACTTACGAGGGGCCGTGCCTGGCCGAAGAGATCGCCACCGAGAATAACATTCCCCGCAAGTTTCTCGGTGCAATTCTGGTCGAGCTCCGTAACGCCGGCGACTGTCGACAACATGGCTACGCTTGGGCGCACGGGAGCCTAAAATTGGCAGCCAGATTCTGATATCGGGCTGAACTTCCTGGAAGACAGATCGGATCGCGTCGCCTACCCGTGACCAAAAAGGGAGGGATCGGCGATGAAATCCAAAAACTATTTGCATTGGATGATGGCGGCCGCAACATCCATCGCAGTGGCTTGCGGACCACAGCTGGCTGCCGCGCAGGAGTTTCAAGATCTTCAACCGTCGCAACCGCTCTTCCTCGCGGGCGAAGGCAGCTTCTTCATCGATGGCTACACCCAGCACATTGATTCCAAATATATATCACCATCGGCCTTCGCGGCGGACGCCGGAAATTCGATGGTCAACCAGATGTATGTGCAATACCAAAAGCCGCTCGCGAAGAACGGGCGCTTCCCGCTGGTCATCGTTCATGGCTGTTGTTTGAGTTCGAAATCGTGGCAGACAACGCCTGACGGACGCATGGGCTGGGACGAGTATTTTGTGCGGCAGGGCTTTGATACATATTTGGCAGAGCAGGTCGGACGGGCCCGCTCCGGATTCAACGCTCTTCAATATCAAAAGGTCCTGACCGGCGACGCGCCGCCGAGTTCCAATCCGCCGATCCTGATCGCCACGGACGCCTTTGCTTGGAACGTGTTCCGTTGGGGAAATTTCAGCACGCTAACGCCTTATTCAGACGAACAATTCCCGATGAACACCGTTGGCGTCGGGCCAAATTCAAATCTGAGCTTCTATAATCAGGTCATACCGGATTTGAATTCCACCTTGCCGAATGTCACCCCCGGCTGCGCCGACGGAACCTGTACCCCGGCGGATCCAAATTCTTATTTCAGTACACCGTCGGCCATGGCAAAGCTTGCCAACGACCTTGGCGGCGCGATCCTAATGGGCCATTCGCAATCATCCGGCTATCCGACGATGGCCGCGCTCCAACCGGGTTCGCGTGGCGTACGGGGTATTATCCAGCTGGAAGTCGGTTGCTTCGCTAATCTCACGAGCGCCGATATCAACATTCTCAAGAGGATTCCGATTCTCATCGTGGTGGCGGATCATTATCCGGCGCCGAACCCGCCCACGGCTTGCGTGACGGAAATGCAGCAGATCAATTCCGCGGGCGGCGACATGACGTTCATATCGCTCCCGAATTATGGCTTGCATGGCAACAGCCATATGATGATGCTCGATCGCAACAATCTGCAAGTCGCGGATGTCATCATTCGCTGGATCATCGGCCATGTGCGTGGCGGACCTGGCCGCCTTTAATCGGAAAGTGGGCCGCCGACGGTCACCCATAGATTGAGGATCGCATGTCATCTACCGCCACGCTCGCAATTGCCGCGCACGCGCTGTTCGCGGCAAAGATTGCCACCTTCGGCTGCAGTTCGCTTGATGAAGTTGCTAGGTTGCAGCATCTCAGGCCGGACCAAAGAGCATTCCAGACGGAATTGATGCAGCAGATGTTTTACGGGCAATGCGTTGCCATCGAACCGGGCAAATTGGTCATCGCAGATAGCCAGGCAAGCGATCCTCAAGTCTTGCTGATCGATCGCGCAATCGAACCGCCCGGCTATCTTGCGCCCGCGATTGATTTTGAACGACATCAAGACCGGGATAAGCCTTAGCACGCTCTATTTTTGTAAAGCCGGTCCATGAATGCGGCCCCGTGCCACGCGCCCTGACGGGCCTGCCCGCCACGCGCACGAAATTTTGTATCGGCAATCTATTCAATCCCATCGCATTTAGACGGCAAGCAGTGCGCACAGACCTTCGATGAGATGCGCCGGCGTCGGCGGGCAGCCGCCGATGTGCAGATCGACCGACAGCACGGATGCGACGCCATCAAGGCACGCATAGCTCCTGGCGAAGTCGCCACCGCAGGCGGCGCAATCGCCGACCGCCACCACCCATTTCGGCGAAGGCATCGCCGCGTAGGTTCGCAGCAGAGCTTCGCGCATGTTCTTGGTGACAGGGCCAGTGATAACGAGCACGTCGGCGTGGCGCGGCGAAGCGACGAACCGCAGCCCAAACCGTTCGAGATCGTAATAGGGGTTGCTCAAGGCATTGAGCTCGAGTTCGCAGGCGTTGCACGAACCAGCATCGACCACGCGGATCGCGAGACTGCGGCCGAGGCGTTTGCGTGCTGCTATATCGAGCGCCGCGGCGTCCCGCGCGATCGCTGCGTCGGTCGATGCTTTCATCGACTCGGTGAAGGGTCGCCGCATCAACGCTTCGAAGAGGGTTTTACGCATCGGCGCGGCTCATAGGTCATGCCCCGAATAAGAGCAATTGAAGGATTTGTTGCAGAGTGGAAAATCGGCGACGATGTTGCTCTTGATGACGGCTTCGAGCAGCGGCCATTGAAACCAGGACGGGTCGCGCAGACGGCAGCGCCCGACAGTGCCGTTAGCTTCGATCCGTACCCAGACAAAAATATCGCCACGGAAACATTCGGCAAAAGCCGCGCCTTCGCAAACTTCGGCGCGACGTATCGGCGCTGGCGCGAAGATCGGGCCGGGCGGCAGTTGCGCGAGGATCTGCGTGATTAGCCGCAGTGATTGCTCGACCTCACGGACGCGAATCCAGAGGCGGGCATTGACATCGCCATCGCGCAAAGCCGGGATGTCGAACTCGATCTGGTCATAAGGGGGATAGCCTGGCCAGCGGCGCGCGTCGCAGGTTCGCCCCGAGGCGCGGCCGATGAAGCCGCCGGCGCCAAATTGCGCCGCGAGCTCCGGCCGCAGCATGCCGGTGCCCACGGTGCGGTCTTGCAGCGACGCGGTCTTGTCATAGAGATCGACAAGCGGCGCGAAGCGGCGACGAATTTCTGCGACCAGTTCAGTCAGGCCGGCAAGCCCCGCGGCATCGAGATCGGCTTTCACGCCGCCGGGTCCGACGCGGTCCATCATCAATCGATGGCCGAAACAGGTACTGGCCTGCCGCAACACCTCTTCGCGCAGCGCCGAACAATGCGCGAGCAGGATCGAAAAAGCCGCGTCGTTGCAGATCGCGCCGACATCGCCGAGGTGGTTGGCGAGCCGTTCCAGCTCTGCCAGGAGTGCGCGCAGCCAGACGGCGCGCGGCGGCGGCGACCAATCCAGCGCGGCCTCGACGGCGCGGGCGAAGGCAGAGGCGTAAGCGACGGTCGAATCGCCCGAGCAGCGGCCGGCGAGGTGTGCCGCCCGGTCGAGATCGGCGCCTTGGATCAGGCCTTCGATACCTTTGTGGACATAG
>DATJUM010000181.1:0-6967 GCA_035502355.1 Rhizomicrobium sp.
CAATGGTAGCCGATCCGCGGGACCTTATCACGCCGCGCGGAATGGGGCCTGGCGACGCAACCCGCCGCGAAACGGTGATCGGTACCTACGAAAAGGCGCAGGCGACCGCTTCGACGAAATCCCAGGATCAGTCTGCCAATCTGTCCGGCGTCGGCAGTGGCGGACAGTAATTCGGAGGTTCTCATGTCAGAGGCGATGCCGGCGAGGTTGAAATCCGGCGATGAACCGTTCGGTGCGGCTCCGTATGAACGGCCGGTGCCCCGCATTTCCGTATCCGCCTATTGCGAATTTCCGGATACGGGGGCGGCCCTGCAGCGGGCGGCCACGGATCGCCGGCTCTCCAAGGCGCACCTGGACATACAGCTTGGCGGTCTCCAGGCAGCTATCGATCAATTTCATGGTCAGGTCACACCCAATCTGCTCATCGTCGAGACGCGGCTGCAGGGCAAGGCTGCGCTCGAGGATATCGATCGGCTGGCGCATGTTTGCGATCCGGCAACGAAGGTTGTCGTGATAGGCCGCCATAACGATGTCGAACTGTATCGCGAATTGATGCGCCGCGGCGTCAGCGAGTATCTCGTCGCGCCGCTCAATCCGCTCGGCCTCATAGAGACGATCTCCGGCCTCTACGTGGATCGCGAATCCCAGCCCATCGGGCGTGTGGTGGCATTTGTCGGCGCGCGCGGGGGAGCCGGATCCTCGACGCTCGCCCACAATGTCGGCTGGTGCGTCGCCGAGCGGCTCAAGATTCATACGACCGTTATCGATTTCGACCTGCCTTTCGGTACGCTGGGGCTCGATTTCAACGAGGAGCCAACTCAGACCGTCGCCGATGCGCTGGCTGCGCCCGAACGTCTGGACGACGTCCTGCTCGATCGCGTGCTCGTCAAGGTAACGGACCATCTTGCCCTGTTCACGGCACCGACCCTGCTCGAGCGCGGCTATGACGCCGAACCTGCCGCCTATGAGAGTGTGATCGACGCGGTGCGCCAGATGTCGCCCTGCGTGATTGTCGATATTCCGCATTCCTGGACACCCTGGGTGCGCCAGACGCTTCTCGCGGCGGACGAAATCGTGATCGTCGCTTCGCCTTGTCTTGGAAGCCTCCGCAACGGCAAGGCATTCGTCGACGTGCTGCGCCAGAACCGGCCGAACGATGCGCCGCCCAGGCTGGTCATCAACCAGTTCGGCGTACCGCGCCGGCCGGAAATTCCCGTCAAGGAGTTCGCTTCGGCGCTGGGTGTCGAACCGGCGGTCACGGTGCCCTTCGATCCGCAGCTGTTCGGCGGTGCAGCCAATAACGGCCAGATGCTGGTGCAGATGCATCCAAAATCCCAACCAGCGGAAAGCATTTGCAGGCTGGCCGAACTCATCACGCGGCGCATCCCGCAGGAGAATGCACAAAAGGGCGTATTGCCGCTCCTGTCGTTCCTGAAACGCGGCAAGCAGACATGACGGACGCCATGTGGATCACCCGAAGACGGATCGCCCGTTCAACCAGCGACACAGGAAGCTAATTCATGTTCGGCAAGCGCAGCGTGGCGTCCGAGCAAAGACAGGTCGCTGCGGTTTCGATCCAGCGCGCGGAACCCGCGCCGCTGCGGACTGCGGCGGCGCCGATCGCCATTGCCGAGGTCGGGACCGGCGCGGCCTCGTCCCCGCGGCAGGGCACTTCGGCGGGGTCGGCCGCGAAACCGCCGCCGGTGATGGATACGCGATCCGATGACTACTATCAGATCAAGACCACCATATTTGGCGCACTGATCGATACGATCGATCTGGCGCAGCTTGCCCAGCTCGATCCCGATTCGGCGCGCGAAGAAATTCGCGACATCGTCAACGAAATCATTTCCATCAAGGCCGTGGTGATGTCCATCGCGGAGCAGGAGGCGCTGCTCCAGGACATCTGCAACGACGTGCTGGGCTATGGGCCGCTCGAGCCGCTCCTCGCCCGTGACGACATCGCCGACATCATGGTGAACGGCGCAGGCCGTGTTTTCATCGAAGTCGGCGGCAAGGTGCAGCTCACGCCGATCCGCTTTCGCGACAATGCCCAACTGATGAACATCTGCCAGCGCATCGTCAGCCAGGTGGGCCGCCGCGTCGATGAAAGCTCCCCCATCTGCGATGCGCGCCTGCTCGACGGCAGCCGCGTCAACGTGATCGCGCCGCCGCTGTCGCTCGACGGCCCCACGCTCACCATCCGCAAATTCCGCAAGGACAAGCTCACGCTTGAAGACCTGGTGCGGTTCGGCTCGATCAATCCGGCCGGTGCACGGGTGCTGGCGGTCATCGGGCGATCGCGCTGCAACGTGCTGATCTCCGGAGGCACAGGTTCGGGCAAGACCACGCTGCTCAACTGCATGACCGCCTATATCGACGTGGACGAGCGCATCATCACCTGTGAAGACGCGGCCGAACTTCAGCTGCAGCAGCCCCACGTCGTGCGGCTCGAAACCCGTCCGCCCAATCTTGAAGGACAGGGCCAGATCACAATGCGCGATCTGGTCCGCAACTGTCTGCGTATGCGCCCCGAACGAATCATCGTGGGCGAGGTTCGTGGACCCGAAGCATTCGATCTTCTGCAAGCGATGAACACCGGCCATGACGGATCGATGGGCACGCTGCACGCCAACTCGCCACGCGAAGCAATGTCGCGTCTCGAATCGATGATTACGATGGGCGGCTTCCAGCTGCCGGTGAAAACCATCCGCGAGATGATCGTCGGCTCCATTGACGTGATCATACAGGCCGAGCGCATGCGCGACGGGTCGCGGCGAATTACCAGGATCACGGAAGTGGTGGGAACCGAAGGCGAAGTCATCATCACCCAGGATCTGATGACCTACGAGATCGCGGGCGAGGATGAAGGGGGCCGGATTCGTGGTCGGCATAACGGCACCGGAATCGTGCGTCCCACCTTCTGGGAGCGCGCCCGCTATTTCGGGCTGGAGCGGGAACTCGCCGAAGCTCTCGATGCCCTGCAGCAATAGGGACGGCGCATGGGCGGAGCCATCATCGTAGTTCTGACAGCGGCTCTCGCAGCCGTCGGGCTGGGCGGCCTCGTGTTCGCTTTTTCGGCGCCGTCCGGCTCGGCAAAAAAGCGGGTAGCGGCGCTGGCCCGGAGTCCGGCTGCTCAGGCGCAGGTGCGTACGGCGGCGCTTACCAACCAGCAGCGGCGCAAGTCCGTTCAGCAACTGCTGAAGGATATCGAGCGCCAACAGAGCGAACAAAAGCAGCGGCCGACACTTCAGCGAAGGCTCGCGCGTGCCGGTCTGCAAATGTCGCCGAGGACGTTCTGGATTCTCAGCGGGATCGCGGCCCTCCTGGCGGGGGCGGCCTGCCTGTTTACTCGGCAGCCCATTCTGGTCGCGGTTCTTGTGAGTTTCGCGATCGGCCTCGGGTTTCCGCGCTGGGCGCTGTGGTTTCTGACCAAACGGCGTCAGAAAAAGTTCACCAGCGAATTCGCCAACGGTATCGACGTCATCGTGCGCAGCGTGAAATCGGGCCTGCCGACCAACGAAGCATTGAAAATCGTGGCGAGGGAAATTCCCGAGCCTGTTGCGGGCGAGTTCAACAGGCTGTGCGAAGGGCTGAAAGTCGGCGTGGCGCTCGATCAGGGGCTGAAACGCATGTACGACAACATGCCCACGCCCGAAGTAAATTTCTTCGGCATCGTAATGACGGTGCAGCTGAAATCGGGTGGCAATCTCTCCGAGGCACTGGGAAACCTTTCATCCGTGCTCCGCGAGCGCAAGCGGCTGCAGGGCAAGATCAAGGCGCTGTCGGCAGAGGCCAAGGCCTCCGCGCTGATCATCGGCGCCCTGCCCCCCGGCGTGGCGACGATGGTTTATTTCACGACGCCCTCCTACATTGAACCGCTGTTCAACACGCGGGTCGGCAATCTCATGCTGATAGGCTGCGCGATCTGGATGTCATTGGGTGTCCTGATCATGAAGAAGATGATCTCGTTCAAGCACTAGCGACGGCGGAACACGGCCATGGATGTAGGCATTTTCAATATCTTCTTCGACTTCCGCTTCGACGCGACGCTGCTTTCCGCCGTGCTGGCCTTTGCCACGGTCGTCACGCTGGGTCTGCCCATGCTCGAGCGCAATACGCTCGGCGCGCGCATGAAGGCTGTAGCCGAGCGCCGCGAAGAACTGCGCCGCAAATTTCAGGCCCAGCTCAAGCAGCGCGGCGGATTGCGCTCGGAACCGCTTGGCTTCGTCAAACAGACCGTCGAGCGGCTGCAGCTGTCGCGAATCGTGGAAGCGGAAGAGACGCGCGACCGGCTGGCGCGCGCGGGCTATCGCGGGCAGGGCGCGCTGGTCACCTTTGCATTCTTCCGTTTCGTCATGCCGTTCATCGTCTTTCTATTGGCGCTGATCTTTTTCTTCTTCGTCTATCACCGCCCAATGTCGGCTTTCATGAAGGTCAATGTGGCCCTGGGGCTCGGCCTGGCCGGCTTCTATTTGCCGGATCTCTTCCTCTCCAATCGCACCCAGAAACGGCAGACCTCGATCATGCGAGCCTTTCCCGACGCGCTGGATCTGATGCTGATCTGTGTGGAGGCGGGCATGTCGATCGAATCCGCGTTCACACGTGTCTCGTCGGAAGTCGGAACCCAGTCGCCCGAACTGGCCGAGGAACTCGCACTGACAACGGCCGAGCTTTCCTATCTTCCCGAGCGCCGGCTGGCGTATGACAATCTTGCCAAGCGCTGTGGCCATTCAGGCGTGCGCGCGGTTGCGGCCGCCGTCAATCAGGCGGAAAAATACGGCACGCCCGTGGGTCAGGCTCTGCGCGTGACCGCGCAGGAAAATCGCGAACACCGCATGATGGAGGCGGAGAAAAAGGCCGCCGCCCTTTCGCCCAAGCTGACCGTTCCGATGCTGATCTTTTTCCTGCCGTGCCTGTTTGTCATCATCATGGGGCCGGCCGTCATGAACATCATGCATACGATGCATTGACGTTTACGCGGTGCGGGGCTGCCACGGCAGGACGGCGTCGAAAGGAGGGACTCGCGGGGACCGGCTCATTGCGCGGTGTCCAAGATGATAAACTCCGACAACAACGAATCTTCCACGTCCACCTTGCCCCCGAGCGGTGGGGCTTCTGAGAGATCCTCTCCACCTGCCAAGGGCCGCGAAGATAAATGTGGGAAGACCGGCGCGGGCGCACGAAAGCAGGGATACCACCAACACCAGACTTGAGCCGACGCGGCGAGTGTTCCTGCAAGCGACGAATTGCGAAGCTGCGCAGAGGTTTCAGTCGTCGCCCGCGGCGGTGCGGAGGGCGGGTGGGGGCGCAACAGGTGCGGTGGCTTTCGCAGGAACCTGTTTTGCCGGTTGGTGCGTCGTGCTCGCCAGTTTCTGCTCTGGATGCTCACGATGCTTTACGGGGCCGGCCAGCGGGTCCACCGGCACCCGCTCCATGACGACCGCCGTCGCGAGCGGCTTGGGAGCTGCAGTCGCGATGCGGGTGGCCGTTGCCGCTGCTTTTTGCGGCGCGGGCGTGGAGGCCGTGAGAACAGGCCGTGACGACACAGCGGATGATGGGGGCTGGACTGCCGGCTTCACGGCCGGAGTGCCAAGACTGGCCACCGCAACGGTGCTGGTTTTGATGGTCATTCCCGCCGATGGCGCGGCTATCGCCTTCGCTGCAGCTGTCGTTTGGGTGTCGGCGCTTGCGACCGTGCTGTCGAGCGCAGACAGCTTGTCCAGATTGAGAGCAACTTTGGGATTGGAGACACCTTTGGCTTCAGCCTGGGCCAGCATCCGTTTGGCGCTCGCGTAGTCGCCGGCGAGCATGCGCGAAACGGCGTAATTGTTGAGAACCGAGGGATCGCCGGGCTTCAGTGCGAGAGCGCGCTCATAGGCTGCACGTGCACTTTTGTGATCATCGAGCTGGTCATAGGCAACGCCGAGGGCCGACTCGAGCGACCAGTCACGCGGATTGAGTTCCACGGCTCGCTGCAGGAAAGCCAGCGCGTCTTTGGAATGGCCCTGCTGCTCAAGCACTTTGCCATATCCGCCAACCGCGCGGGGATCGTCCGGAGCAATCAACAGTATCTGCGCAAAAGAGCGCACAGCTTCGTCGTAGTCACCTTTCCTGCGAAGCTGTTCCGCCCGCTGGATTTCTCCGTCCAATGTATTGGGCAAATCCTTCGCAATCGCTGCAATATCGGCATTCGCGCCTGGCACGGCATCGGCCGTTTTTGCCGGGGGAGTTGCGGATGCGGTTTTTGAAACGGAATCGCTGCTGGCACATCCCGCAACCCAGATCAGGCAAAGCGCGGACGCAGCGCTCATTGCAAAGGCGCGGACCATGGTCAACCTCGGCTTAAAAAATGCGATGCACAGAATGCGCGGCCCGCAGTCAATAATCCCTTAAAATCGGGATTGCGAACCGAAGCATCTTGGCCTCAGCATAGACCATCGGCAATTTCCCGTTCTGCGGAAGCAAGCCAGTCCCGCATCGCCGGGAGCACGAACACGCGATCGCAATAGGCCCGAAGCGCGGCTTCGAGAGGAATGCCATAGGTCCTGAAACGCGAAACAACCGGCGCATACATACAATCGGCGATGGAGAAATGGCCGAACAGGAAGCCGCTGTCGCCGGCGTGGGCGGCCAGCGCATCGCGCCAGAAGCGCGCAATCCTCGCAATTTCCTCTGCCGTTTCCGTGCTCAGTTCCGGGGTCGGCAAATGGCGCGCAAACTCCATCGGCAGCGTCGCGCGCAGAGCGGCAAATCCCGAATGCATGGCCGCGCTGATGGAGCGCGCCACCGCCCGCGCGCTTGGCGATGCCGGCCAGAGCTGCGCCTGGGGATGACGCTCTGCCAGCGTCTCGCAGATCGCCAGGCTGTCGAACACGGTCTCGACCGTTCCGGCCTCGTCGATCTGCAGAACCGGCACCGTGTCGCAGCCGGTCAGCGCGCGGATTTTTGCGCGTGTATCCGGCCC
>DATJUM010000182.1:0-15229 GCA_035502355.1 Rhizomicrobium sp.
CGCTTCGCGTCCGTGGCCATGGACGAAAGACATCTGATCGGCGCCATACGCGACGCGGCGCTCAATCCGGTGCGCGCGCGGTGTGACGCGTGCGGAAACGGGAAATGGTCAAGCGTCCACTCCCATCCGGCCCGCAAGGACGACGGGCTGGTGACCGTCGCCCCCGTGCTCAGACGCATCGCGGACTTTACCGCGTTTATCGCCGAACAGGCCGATGACACGGGCTTTGCGGCACTGAGACGCGCCGAACAGGCTGGCAGGCCGGTCGACACCGCAGACTTCATTAAGGTCGCGAGCGCATTCTCGAGCGGCGGATTGCGCGGAGGCACCCGGCCGCAAGCCGGCGGAAACGATCGCGGCGCAGGAGCAGCTGTTATAGACTCAAGGTGAACGCTGGTCCTGTCACCGAATTCGCGCGCAGCAGCCGTCCAGGATTGCGCAGCAACCGCTTGCGGCGCGCGGAACGTGCGTCCTTGACGGCTGCGAGCACGGTGCTTCCATCCACAGCTCGGGATGCACTAATCACTTCATAAGCCGACAGAGTATCTGTTGCACTGGCGCCTTGACTCCGCCCGGTAATTGCATTTGCCATCCTCGTGTTTTTTTGATCGCCACACATCTCCATGCCCGGGCGAGAGGAGTGAACTGCACCATGCTACTTGTTGTGACAAGCGCCTCCGGCATCAATGGTGATGGCTACGGCGCGCTCCTTGCTTTCGGGACCGACGGTTCATCACGCGGCGTTTTTTGTCATGACGCGCGGATCAGTGACCCGCGCGGCCTTGCCTTCGATCAAAATGAGGGACTGCTGTTCATCAATAGCGGCGCCGACCGCGTTCTGGCTCTCGATGCGAAAGGGCATGTCGTGCGCGACACCGGGCCGGTCGCCGGGCTCAACCCCGGCGGCGCCAACTTCGCGCCCGACGGCCGCCTTGTGGTGGGAATGCGAACAGCGAGGAGCCTCATGGCATTTGCAACAAGCCTCGATCAACCTGGACAACGCATTCTGCCGCAGGGTGTTGTGCCCTTCCCGCGTGGTTTCGCATTCGGCACAAATGGCCGCCTGTTCCTCGCCTCCGGGATCGGTCCGGATGGTGAGGGCAACAATTCGATCCGTGCGTTCAATCCAGCCATGGAACTGATTCCGTCCTGGCAGGTCGATGATCGGGAACTCAGTCCACTCGACCTGACGATCGCGCCGAACGGCAATGTCGTTGTCTCCAGCGAATGCCCGTTCGGCGTGCCGGATGCTGTGACCACGTTGCGCGAATACGATGCCGGCGACGGGCGCCTGGTCCGCGTGTTCTCTGCGGCCGGGATGGCGGAATTCCGCAAACCGCGTGGCCTGCGTTTCGATCATCGGCGCCTTTACTGTGTCGCCCAGGACGAAGTTTTGGCCTTCGATTTCACAACAGGGGCATGCCTCGGCGCAGTTGTCAGGCAGCCCCGGCTCAATGGGCAGGCACTTATGTTCATCCCGGGAGACGAGCCGATTGGTTGAATGGCGGGAAGGATTTGCCGGGACGGCACAGAATGGGTGCCTGGACCGACGTTCGCCTGCCTATGGCTCCAGCGTGCGGCCAAGCAAACCGGCCGGTCACTCGGCACCGTCGACTTTATTGCAGGATAGGAGCGCATTCTCGGCCGCTCGATCGCGCGGCGCGCGCCCGGACGCAAGCGCAAGCAACATCCGAAGGATCAGCCACAACTGCTTTAAGGCGCATGGGAAACGTTACATTTGCCGAATAATGAGATCACAAGCTTCGATCTGCCGAACTCCACGAGCACCGAAACCCGAGCCAAAAAAGACAGCGGCATGATCGTTGGGTGGTACGCCGACGGCGGCGACGCCTATCACGGCTTCATGCGGCTGCCGTAATTACATTTACCTCGCGGGCAGGATGAACGGCTCAGTCGAAAGTTGCCGCCGCGTCGGTGGCGGAAGGAGCGCGCGCGCGATAGGCGAACGCGCCCGGAGCAATGACCAGGCCGTTGAGGATCGGCGCGAACGGGAGAAAGAAGAGCGGCGCGTATTTGAGTTTGCTTATGGCGGAGACCAGCATCTCGCGCTGCCCGGCACGCACAGCCACGGCGGACAAAAATGATGACAGCCTGATCCAGAAATAAAGCAGGGGGAGCAACATCCCGAACAGCACGAACGGCATGGTGATGGCGGTCATGCGGGACATGGCCACCGGATCCGCCGCAGCCGTGGCCCTTGACGCGCCGGCCACGATTGCGACGCCCAGCCCTATGATGATTGCCAGCCCAATACAAAGAACTATTGTCAGGACGGCGAGGAGGATATAGCCGCCGAACACGCGCAACTCCGCCACTCCAACGGACAAATAGACGAAACGCGGCCCCTCGCGCAGACCGAGCGCCTCCTTGGTGACGCCAACGGATATGACCGCCATGAAGGCCAATTGCACCAATTCCATTGCGAAGCCGATGAGAGGCGGGCCCTTTGGATGGGGGCCGCCCGCGGCGGCTGCATCCGCCATGAAATGGGGAAACATGACGAACCAGGTGAAAAGCAGGGATATCAGCATCGGCAGCCACACCACGCCGAGGACCGGAAAGTATTTCTGTATGACGAAATTGACGCTCTCGGAAATGACTTTCCCGACCGGAATCTTGTTCATCTGCCTCCCGTGCGCTCTTCAGCGTGGAATAACAAAGAGGGGAAAGTGAAGCTGTCTCATCCCGGGGTCTAGGGAGCCGGGGGAGAATTCGTGACCGGGACGACATTCACCCAAGCATGGCGAGCCGTGCGGACCGTCCTGCCCCATCCTGGCGACGAGGATGCGCGGCCGCCTGCCCTCCTCGCGCGCGAAAGCTTCCACATTGCCGCGAATGGCGGCGAAGTCATTATCGCCCTGATAAGGGCTGCCATAGATACCCGACACGGACCGGATCTCCCGAGTCAGCTTCCTTGATCCTGGCGCCTGTCTCCGGGTCGAACTCTCCTAAATGGTTGCCCTTCGAGTCGTAGATTTCGATGCGCCCGTGAGCATAGTCCCATTCCAAAATCCTGTCTCCATGGCGCCATCTTCTCCGCCTTCCACGGCCGCGACTCTTGCGCCTTTATCTCCGGCTCCTTTTTCCGCTATATTTTGGCGGAATTGCATGGGATCTGTCATGCCATCGACCGGCCTTAAACGCGCGCTGGACCTTGCCCTCGGATTGCCCGCGCGAGAGCGCGCCGAGCTGGCGCAGGATGTTCTTGCGAGCCTCGACGGCGAAGCGGATTCCGATTCCGCTCAAGCCTGGGAATCCGAGATCGCCGAGCGGATGGAGAAGCTCGAGTCGGGGCAGTCAACGCTCGTCGATGCGAAGGACGCCATTCGCAGAATCGATGATCGCTTGCGGCGCTGATGCGCGCGGTTTTGTTGCTCGAAGAAGCCGTTCTGGAAGGCGAAGAAGCAGCAGGCTGGTACGAGGCGCAACGCGAAGGACTCGGGCGCGAATTTCGCGAGGCCTTCAGCCGTTCCCTCGAAATGTTGCGCGAAGGCTTATTGACGGGTTCTCCATGGCCCGGACCGCTTGGCAAGCGGCGCGTGAGGCGCATTCAGATGGGGCGTTTTCCCTATCATGTTGTCTTCGTGGTCGGCCAGCTGAACGTCACCGTGCTTGCCGTCTCACACCAGCGTAGGCGGCCCGGTTACTGGCGAAACCGAATGAAATAGGACGCACTGGCCAAAATGACTTTCGCGGTAGGGACGCTCATTGCTGAGCGCCCCCCGCACAGATCCGTACGAGCCCGATTAAGGCATACGGCTCCCACCTTGGATGTTTGACGGCGAAGCGTTTGTTTGGCCAGGGATGAAGGATGCGCGGCTTTGGCAGCCATTGCGCTTCGAGCTTTGCCATCTGACGCCACGTAATCGCCGAGCGCTGGCTGCGCTGTTTCAGGGAGCGGAACCAGAGTTGGCTGACGAAGTATCTGAAGGCACTCAGGGCTGGGGCATTTGTCGGCACAGCGTGGTAGGCGAAGTAACCGGTCACGACGTGACGAAGCCACAAGCCCTGTTCCGGAATGGAGGCGTGGCGGTGCCATCGCAGTTCCTGCTTGATCGCTGCGAGCCTGGCCCGCATGCGATCCCGCCGTGTTTTCCGTCTGAGTTGGAAGTCACCGCGCCGGGATTTCGCACAGATGTGCGTGAACCCCAGGAATGCGAAGCTCTCCGGTCTGCCCTGCCCGCGCCGCTCGCGATCCGACGCCGCGTGGCGCCCAAACTCGATCAGACGGGTTTTCTCCGGATGCAGGCTCAGCGCAAATTGCGCCAGGCGTTCGCGTAACTCCGTCAGAAACCGCCTGGCCTCGACCTCGTGTTCGAAGCCGACGACGATGTCGTCGGCATAGCGCACGATGATGACGTTTCCCCGGGCCTGACGCGAGCGCCATTGATGTGCCCAGAGGTCGAAGACGTAGTGCAGATAGATGTTCGCCAATAGCGGCGAGATCACTGCACCTTGCGGCGTACCGATCTGCGTCGGCATCGTCTGGCCGTCTTCTTCCGTCACCCCGGTCTTGAGCCATTTGCGGATCAGGCGGATCACGCGCTGGTCGCCGATCCGGTGCTCAACAAACTTGATCAGCCATTCATGGCTGACCGCATCGAAGAACCCGGCGATGTCGGCGTCCAGGATCCAGTTCACCTTTGTGCGTTCGATCCCGACCGCCAGTGCATCCATCGTGCTGGCTGCGCCGCGGCCGGAACCCGTACGAGAACCCGAGGAAGTCTTCCTCATAGATCGCGTTCAGCACCTCGACAACCGCACGCTGGACGATCTTGTCCTCCAGTGCCGCGATGCCAAGCGGGCGTTTCCTTCCATCCGGCTTGGGTATGTACTTCCGCCGCGACGGCTGCGCCCGATATGCGCCCCGGTGCACGCGTGCGTGAAGGTCCTTGAGACGTTCTTCAAGACCTTCGCCGTAGTCGTGCCACGTCACGCCGTCCACGCCCGATGCCGCATCCCGTTTCAGTTGGAAATAGGCATCGCGCAGAAGATCGACGTTGACGTGATGGAGCAGCGCGGTGAACCGCGCCTTCTTGTCCAGCCCTGCGGCTGTCCGTACGCGCTCCAGTCCGTGGGACATGCCTTCCCGGCTCGGTGTCCGGCGCATGCCGTCCTGGCGCGCGTTCTCCTCGGCCTCCGCCCTTCGCTCCGCCGGTTCCGCCGCGGATTGCTCCGCCTTGTTCACCCGCTTCACAGCTACTATGGCGGAGTCAGACTTCTCGTGATCGTGCATCATCGGCTACGGCTCAGCGCCTTCCCGATGCGGGCCGGTGCACCTGCAAGCGGCCGATCACGAGATCTCCCGGTTCCCGTACATAGAGCGTGCGTACATGCCAGGGTCTCAGACCACGCAGAGCCGATCACATACTCGCGTTGACGCATGCGATCGTGTGGCCTTCCGCTAGTCAGACGGCGTCGGCGCTCCGAACGAAGCTTTCGCGGCTCAATGGCTGGCCTGTACGTTCCCCTGCCGACGCTTCGCGCAGTGTCTCGCGGCACATGCACGCACGGCTCGGGGCCGATGCGGTTCGCTACTCCTTCATCGCAGTGGACTTCCACCACCTACTCCTTGCCGGTCTCCCGGCGCACCTGACTCCTTTTTTCATGAGGAACGAGCGCCGTTGGTCGATTATCTCGCCCGCAATCCGCTTGCCGGCGATGTGATTGCGGGGACGGGAGGCGTTCGCAAGCTCCGTTGGCGGCCGAAAGGACGCGGCAAGCGAGGCGGTGCGCGGGTGATCTACTATTACCACAGCGACATGATGCCGATCTTCACCCTCACTGCCTACGCCAAGAACGAGCGGGCAGATCTAAGCCGGGCCGACCTCAACGACTTCCGCAGACTGACGGGACTCCTCGTCGAGCACTATGCGAGGAGAACACGATGACCAACAGGGCGGGAACCCGCAAGATTGGCGCGAGCATCCGGCGCGGGCTGGAAGAGGCGCTGGCCTATGCCGAAGGAACGGCGGACACCGGCCGCTACGCCATTCATGTGCCGGCCGACATCGATGTGAAGGCGATCCGGACCAGGCTCAACATGACACAGGAAGAGTTCGCGGGGCGGTTCGGGTTCAGCATCAACACGCTGCGCCATTGGGAGCAGGGCGGCCGCGTGCCCGAGGGACCGACCCGCGCCTATCTCCTCGTCATCGATCGCAACCCGAAGGCCGTGCAGAAGGCGCTGAGGGCAGCGTGAACGCCGCGGTCAGGGCAATCCCCTCTCGCCAACATAATCACGGCGCATCGGCGAATGCGCAACTGCAGCAGCAGTCAACTGGACGTGACTATGGCACCGATGCGCGCACTCTAGGGTTAAAGGACGCGCGCCCATCGGTTTTTCATTTGATATCGCTAAAATCTACCCAGCGGCCGCCACGCGTTGCCCAGTGGACCTATGCGGGTGACCAATATTGACTTTGCTGTACCCCTGCCGGGGAGATTTCGAATCCCGTAATCTCACCGGCCATCTCATCAATAAACTGATTTTGCGCGGTGCGCACAAATTCATGGATTAACCAACTTCGTTTGCCCGCAAGAAACCGACTTAATTCAAATGGTTTGTAGCGAGCGATCTCGCTCATGCGATGCATCGCAAAGAATATGAGAGTGAGGTTGTTGCGTTCGACCCGCTTGAAACCAGCAAGTTCACGCTTGACATACCACGTCGGAGTGAGACCACTAATATAGTCGATGTTAAGACGCATTTGCTGATGAAAGGTCTGCAAAGCATTGATGTCTGGACCCGTTGGCCGTCGCCTGCCAGACCACGCAAACTTATCATCGCTCTTTAATATGTAACGTTTGCTCGGTGTCTGAGCCGTTGAAAAACCCGTTGGAATCGTTCGCAACGTCTGACCGTGGGTGTGATCTTTGGGAAGATCCGCTCTGAACCACGCCTGACCGCTGCCATCTGTAACATATCTTGGTCTTTCGATACTAAGAAATAACTCTTTCGTTGAATATGTCATACTGTATGAACGATGAATAAAGGGAAGGTTCGAAAGAACATCCTTAAAGCTGTATCTCTTTGTGGCCTCCACTTCCCCAAAGTACGATATCAAGGAAGGAAGGATTCCACCGTTTTTTATTTGTAGCCCTTCGTTTTCGATTCGAATTCTGCTATTCGTAGCTGTGCGAAGATCGATGCCCGACATACCGTGGTAATTCTGGTAGGCGATACCCTTAGTCTCCAGCAATGCCTTTACAGCGTTTAGGAACGAATAATACAGTGGCAATGGAGCCGCCTGCACGGGCAAGCCACTCGATGACTCGAAAAAATTTTGCGCCTGATCCCAAAAGATCTGAGCACGCTGATTTGCGTTCTGTTTCAACCAAAGAGCCACAAACTCCCAAGGACTCGATGCGATCACTCGTCTAGCCGCGAATTGCGGTGCAACCGTTGCTCGGGGGAACCTCACGGCCTTATCTGAAATCTTGAGAACATTTATGGGCATGACACCCGATGCTGCGGTCGAAAATCGGGGATAGCATACATGATAAAAGAGGCATGAACTACACTTCTTTGGTTGATTTTGGAATGTAGCCCATGTTCGTCTATAACCGGCCCAAAGATCGCCGGAACACAGGCACCACCCCAAGCGCGGCGTAGTCGCCGGCGCCATGACGTGGCCTACCACCACCGAGATCACGCGGGTACCCTCCTCTATCAGATGCGCAACCAGCGTCTGGTGGCCCGCGGCGTGGCCGAAAATGCCGATGAGTTGGACGCCGGTTTAGCTCGCGTCCTTCGCCACTTCCCTAAACGTCTGAAACAGCGGGACAATATCGATATCGAAAACGACATGGCCGAAGGCCGCAACAATGATCTTGGCACCGCGGCGTTGGCCCTCCTGCCCCATCTTGGTTACGGGACGCGCGGCTATCCACTCTCCTCGCGCGCGAGGACTTCGACATCGCCGCGAGGGGCGGTGAACCGCCCTCATCGGCGCTGCAATAGACGCCCGAAATCGAACAATTTCGCCAGGTAACACCAGACATCAAATTTGACAAACTTGGCCCAACCAATGGTATGGTCCTCGCTACGTAAGGGGCCGCCATGACGGAATCGTCACCAGTTAATGTTCAAGATCTTTGGGCGAAGTCCGAGGACATCGCCATGCATTTCAACGACCTGCTAATGCGGCTTCGGTCCCAGAGCTTGGCGGGTATCGCGGCAATATCGACTTTGGTAGGCATATTCACGCGTGAGGGCGTCGCGGACATTCATCTCGATTGGTTAGTGGCGACGGGCATTTTCGTAACGATGGCGCTCTTCTGGGCTGCAATCTGGTGCCTAGATTTTTTCTACTATAATCGTCTCCTGTTAGGCGCGGTAGCGGCAATCGAGCTAATCGAAAGCCAAACCGCGAATCGTCCCACGCCTCTCAACATGAGTACGACTATTGAGGCTGAATTTCAGAGACCGTTATTGGGCATCGTATGGCCCAGATTTTGGGGAGTCATCGCATTCTACGCTACGGTCCTCATTGCGATCATTGCTGGGATATGCTTCTCCCTATACATGTACAACACTACTGACCCGTAGAGTTAGGTGCAGGGAATTATAAATCCCGTCCCAATTATTTCCCCACTTAACGTTCCGGAGCGGCAGCGGGTCGCGCAGCTGACCGTTTCTGATGCAACCGGTTGTTCGGCGGCCGAGACCCGCCCCTCGCGCCAAGGCCATGGGACGCCCATGTTAACGGTTGCCTTTGGCGCGATTGTGGGTGGCACAGAGCATTTGGCAGTTCTCAGCCGAGCTTACGCCGCCCTTGCTCCATGCGGAAACGTGGTCTGCGTCCATTTCGGCTAGCTTCCATATCTTGCCCTTATTGCCAGCATGGCCGACTGCGCAGAGCGGACAATTTGACGTGCTATTGGCTTCGGCAGCGGTAGTCTGCTTGGCGTAGACGGATTTCTTAGTCGCGTCGTCGAACACCCGTACATCCAGGAGCTTCGAATCTTGAAGGCCGCCGAGAATGTATTCGAAGACGCCGCGACGGTTCTTGACGTACGGGTCGCCAAAAAGGCGCCTGACCTCTGCAGAAACCTTGGCTGGATCATATGACTTGGAGTGATATTGCTCGTAGAGTCGTCCCCACTCTAGCCCCTGCATCTCCTTTTCAACATCCCTGAACACGCTCGATACCCAGTCGATTACAGCGTTGAAATAGTTTTTTAGCTCATTGATGTTGCCATCGTAGCGATGGGTGCTCATGTAGCCGCCAATATCGCCCTTGCTCACCCAATCCAGCGCCCGCTCCAGAAAGTCCTGACGGTTTGCGTTGCCCTTGATGTACGCGTTCCATTTCTGGATGTTCGCATTTTGGCTGTTACTGAACTCGGCCCGGGCAAGCGTCACGAATGGCCCGGAGTAGCTGGCGTTCAAGAGCTCTTGGGAATTGAGAGGCACGCCTGCGATATTGATAGTCTCAAACCATAGTTTGATCTCAGTCTCCGTGCCCTCGCACTCGTAGATAAGTAAATTAAAGTCGCGGATTTTGGCTTGTTGGTCAGCGGGCAGGCTGTCGAAGTTCTTCGGATTACCGCTATCCATGATCGCGAACTTGTTCGTAACGAACCGTCCGATGCTGGTGACGCGCTGCTGGCCATCAAGTACCTCGAACTTGTTCTCCGCGACTTTGTTGAAGTAGATCAGCCCGAGCGGATACCCCTTGAGCAGCGAATGGATGACCGCCTGTTCTTTGCTGCCGCCCTTATCGGCATAGATGTAGTTACGCTGGTACTCCGGCTGAATGGTAAGCTTTCCGCTCAGCCCGTACAGCCCCTTACCCTCCAATTGGTTGTACACAAACCCTTCGCAGATGTCAGCCACGGTGATGTCGATCCTCAACGCGGTCTTCACTTTTTAAACTTTCTTTCGGAACGGGCGCGGTGACGGATCAGGATCCGCTTGTATAGGGGCTTGCCATTCACGGCCGGTCCATTCCAGTTCATGATGGTCCCGTTCGTGACTATCTGTACCTTACGAGCGCCGACCTCTTCACCGTGCTCGCCATTGTTGTAGCTACCCACGATCTCGAACTGGTCGGGGTTGTATTTGTCAAGGAAGGTGATTGGCACGCCCATGACGCCATCATAGTCGCTGGGGATTGCGTCGGTGAACGGTACTTCAATCGCGTCGAAGTTATCGTAGCGAGCGTACGCCGCTCGACCCTTAAGTTCCCTGTGCTTACTGAACCGCAAATTGTCCGCCATAGTCATAAGTGGCAGCACTTGATGTCGACGGCCATGGTCCAAGTTTGTGTACCAGCGGACACCCTTGACGCGAATATATTTGACGCCATTCTCGTCGACACGCCAGCCAGCTGCACTCAGTGGATAGTGGTCTGGTACGCGGAATTCACGGTCGCCGCTGTGGATGGTAACCCCCATCCAAAGCCTGTCAGCTTTGATTAATGGGAAAACCTCTCTGTAGGTGATGGCTTGAACGTTACCGATGATCAGGAATTGCTTTCCGTGCTCCACGAGTTGGGTCACATACTCACGAAATAGGGAGAACGGTGGATTTGTGACCACGATGTCCGCCCGTTTCAACCTCACTACGCACTCAGGGCTGCGAAAGTCACCGCCTCCAGCAAGCGGAGTGCGGGAGTGAGGGTTTCGCGCCAGGAAGAGTTTAACGTCTTCAATGCCAATCGCGCCGTCTCCGTCGATATCCTTGACTTCCTCAATCTCGATGGCGATCGCCTTAGGCCTCTGTCGCTTGCCATTTCCTTCGACGTACTCACCGAACGTGAGTTGAGCACCGGCGATTGGAGAGCCGTCGTAGCTGGTAGTGACGAGCTTTTTCAGCCCCAGCTTGTTGAAGTTGGCGGCAAAGTATTTGAAGAAGTTGCTTTCGAAGGGATCATCGCAGTTGCAGTAGACGACCTTTCCACGGAAGGTGTCCTTATCGAACTCCAGATAGGCCTCAACCTCTTTCTGGATGTCAACGTACTGGGTGTAGAATTCGTCCTTTTTGGCCGTTCTGGCAGTATCAAGACTACGGTTCGGCTTATTTTCCGCCTTCGGCGGCGCGGCCGTCAAAAGACTGGATGGTCCGAGTCTGTGACGTGTGTTTTCCCGCGATTCCGTCGCTGCCGCCCTCTCGGTCATCGTGCCCATGTCGACGATCGGCTTTTCTTTTGCGCCCGTAGACTTTGCCATAGGTCGCTGCCCCAACTGGTTTCAAGTGATTCGCCCGAGACTTAACAGGCTTAGAACATTAACTGCATTTTCCCTAGCCGACCCGTCCTGATGGCCGCAACTGTATGTTCTTGTATTGTTCTCGTCAAGATTGGCAAGAATTTGACCTGAGGGATTCGCAGCCTGGATAACGAGGAAAAAAGGGGGAAATTTCCGAGAGTTACACGGGAGAGCTTTTCTACTCCTCCGCCTGCCCCATCCTCTGCGCCCGGACTCATTCCAGCACGTTCCGCCCCCCCCCCGCAATATTCGTTCCCGGCCCAAAGATGGCCGCCACGCCCGCCGCTTCCAGCGCCGCGTAGTCCTGGAGCGGGATGACGCCGCCTGCCACCGATAGAATGTCGCCCGCCCCCTCGCTCTTCAGCGCGTCCATCAGTTGCGGCGCCAGCGTCCGATGCCCCGCCGCGAGGCTGGAGATGCCGATGACGTGGACGTCGGCTTCGATCGCGTCCTTGGCCACTTCCTCGGGCGTCTGAAACAGCGGGCCGATATCGACGTCGAAGCCGAGATCGGCGAAGGCGGTGGCGATGATCTTGGCGCCGCGATCGTGGCCGTCCTGGCCCATTTTGGCGACGAGGATGCGCGACCGCCTGCCCTTTTCATATTCAATTCTTCAGTCGCCGAAGCTCCACCCGGCAAACCGCTTCCAATGGCTGCAGCTCGTCCAATGCGACTTTCCATAGAATCGCCGGGGCTACGCGCTCATATTCGTGACGCAGCACGTTGCCGATCGACGCAACCCTCTGCCAGGGTATCCCGGGGTGGCGTTGCTTCAGCTCTTCGGGAAGGCGGCGGCTCGCTTCCGAGATGATTTCAATTCCCCGTTCGACCAGCCAGCGCTTCTGCCAATCGCCTTCGAACTGTTCCAGCGACACATCTGTCGTCAGCGTCAGGATTTTCTCGATGGCTTCGAGAATATCGGAAAGCCGCGCGACGGCGGACTGCGCGGTCATCAGAAGACCTGGGCCGCCTCGGCCTCGATGCGGGGGCGGAGGACGGGATGCACGCTGTCGCGCGTCATAATGTCGGCCTTCCGCCCTAGAATATTCGACGCCAGTTCCTTGACGTCCATCAGGGCAAACAGCCCGAACTGGCCCTTGTCGTAATCGAAGAACAGGTCCACATCGGATTGCGCGTTTGCCTCGTTTCGGGCCACAGAGCCGAACAGATAAAGATGGCGCACGCCCGCGTGCTCGAGTTCGCCCCGATGCCGAAGCAGGATTTCAATGGCCTGATTACGATTCATGACTTCTTTCATCTGCAAACCTTAGCATGTTCAGGGCTCGAAATCAGCCACTGCGCGGCGGAGAGGCCCCCTCACCCTAACCCTCTCCCCCACAAAGTGGGGGAGAGGGAATAACAGTTACTCCGCCGCCGCCCCCACCCTCCGCGCCCGTATCAGCTCCAACACATGCCGGGCCGCCGCCGGGATATTCGTTCCCGGTCCAAAGATCGCCGCCACGCCGGCCGCTTCCAGCGCCGCGTAGTCCTGGGGCGGGATAACGCCGCCGGCGACCACGAGGATGTCGCCGGCACCCTCACGCTTCAAAGCTTCCATCAGCTGCGGCACCAGCGTCTGGTGGCCGGCGGCGAGGCTGGAGATGCCGATGACGTGGACGTCGGCTTCGATCGCGTCCTTGGCCACTTCCTCGGGCGTCTGGAACAGCGGGCCGATATCGACGTCGAAGCCGAGATCGGCGAAGGCGGTGGCGATGATCTTGGCGCCGCGATCATGGCCGTCCTGCCCCATCTTGGCGACGAGGATGCGCGGCCGCCTGCCCTCCAGCCTCGCGAAGGCTTCGACATCGCCGCGGATGGCGGCGAACGCATTGTCGCCTTCATAGGCGCTGCCATAGACGCCGGACACCGAACGAATCTCCGCCTGGTGACGCCCGAACACCGTTTCCATCGCGTCGGAGATTTCGCCGACGGTGGCGCGTGCGCGGGCCGCAACGATCGCGAGTTCTAACAAATTTGCATTGCCGGCCGCGCCTTTGCGCAGCGCCGCAAGCGCGGCTTCCACGGCTTTGGGATCGCGCTTGGCCTTGATGGCTTCGAGCCGCGCGATCTGCTGCGCGCGCACCGCCGCATTGTCGATGTCGCGCGTCTCGATCGGCGCCTCATTCTCGGGCTGGAATCTGTTCACGCCGACGATCACGTCCTCGCGGCGGTCGACACGCGCCTGACGCCGCGCCGCGGCTTCCTCGATGCGCAGCTTGGGCACGCCGGCGACGGTCGCGCGCGTCATGCCGCCCAGGCTTTCCACTTCGTCGATCAGGGCATTGGCATGGGTTGCCAGCGAATGGGTCAGCGCCTCCACGTAATAACTTCCACCGAGCGGATCGACGCTGCGCGCGACCTGCGTTTCGTGCTGGATGATGAGCTGGGTGTTGCGGGCGATGCGGGCGGAGAATTCCGTCGGCAGCGCGATCGCTTCGTCGAAGGAATTGGTGTGGAGCGACTGCGTGCCGCCGAGCACGGCGGCCAGCGCCTCGTAAGCCGTGCGCACGATGTTGTTATAAGGGTCCTGCGCGGTCAGCGAGACGCCCGATGTCTGGCAATGGGTGCGCAGCATCTGCGAATCCGGCTTCTTCGCGCCGAAACCTCCCATGATGCGCGCCCAGAGGAGGCGCGCGGCGCGGAGCTTGGCCACCTCCATGAAGAAATTCATGCCGATGCCGAAGAAGAAGGAAAGCCTGGGCGCGAAGGCATCGACATCGAGGCCGCGGCTCATCGCAGCGCGGACATATTCCATCCCGTCGGCGAGCGTGAAGCCGAGTTCCTGCACGGCGGTCGCGCCCGCCTCATGCATGTGATAGCCGGAGATCGAGATGGAATTATATTTGGGCATGCGCTTCGCCGTATAGGCGATGATGTCGGCGACGATGCGCATCGAAGGTTCGGGCGGGTAGATATAGGTATTCCGCACCATGAACTCTTTCAGAATGTCGTTCTGGATGGTGCCGGAAAGTTTCTCGGGCGGCACGCCCTGCTCTTCCGCGGCGACGATGAAATCGGCGAGCACGGGAATGACCGCGCCGTTCATGGTCATGGAGACCGACATTTTGTCGAGGGGGATGCCGGCGAAGAGGATCTTCATGTCCTCGACGCTGTCGATGGCGACCCCCGCCTTGCCGACATCGCCCATGACGCGGGGGTGATCGCTGTCATAGCCGCGATGGGTCGGCAGGTCGAAGGCGACGGAGAGGCCCATCTGCCCGGCGGCCAGGTTCTTGCGGTAGAAGGCATTCGACTCCTCGGCGGTCGAGAAGCCGGCATATTGGCGGATGGTCCAGGGGCGACCGGCATACATGGTGGCGCGCACGCCGCGCAGGAACGGGGCGATGCCGGGGAGACTGTCGAGCGCGTCGAGGCCCTCGAGATCGGCCGCCGTGTAGAGCGGCTTCACCTCGAAGCCCTCGGGGGTGCGCCAGACGAGGTCGTCGGGCTGCCGGTCCTTGAGTTCCCGTGTGGCGAGTGCCGTCCACGCTTTGGGCTCGCCCGTCGTCATGCGCATCTCCCTGTCCGGCGCGGAGTATCGCGGGCGGGCATGGACACGGCAAGGTTCGACGAGCCGTCACGGAAGCGTCATTGTTCCGTCATCTGACTTTCCGTCCACGGATGATATGGATTAAGCTCGGTCAGCGCCTGCCATGCCTTGACCTGCCCGCAAGATTTATGGTTACTTTGTACTTGACAAACAATATTTTGCGTGAGAACAAATCGGGATATCGATTCTGTTAGCGATTCGGACATGCTATGTTCTTGTAGTGTTCACGTTATTAACGGACCATCCACAGGCCGATCCAAGCACCATCCACAGATGATTTAAGGCGCTCGATCCTCCCCTGCGCAGCGGGGGAGGTGGCGCGAGCGCAGCGAAGCGCCTGAGGGGGCAAGTCGCACGCGGAGCCGCGGAGGTCGCGGAGGTATTCCCCTTCTCCCCTCGCGGGAGAAGGTCCGGCGAAGCCGGGGATGAGGGGCCACACGCATC